>NZ_JBEYTS010000040.1:0-69412 GCF_040643155.1 Streptomyces sp. NPDC047453
CCCCGACGGACGCCGCCCTGGCCGCCGACCTGGCGCTGCCGATCGAGGAGCTGGAGCTCACGGTCCGCTCCTACAACTGCCTCAAGCGCGAGGGCGTCCACTCGGTGGGTGAGCTCCTGGCGCGCTCCGAGGCCGACCTGCTGGACATCCGCAACTTCGGTGCGAAGTCCATCGACGAGGTCAAGGCGAAGCTGGCCGGCCTGGGCCTGGCCCTGAAGGACAGCCCGCCCGGATTCGACCCGACCGCTGCCGCCTTCGACGCGGACGACAACGGGAACACGGGCTTCGTGGAGACCGAGCAGTACTGAACGCTGCGCCGGGACTCTTGCCTTCCGTCCCCCCGGGTGCGGCCGAGAACGCCGCCTGACGCGCTGCACCCCGGGGCACAGAACAGCCCCAGCGCAGCAACAGCCCCCCTGCCCGCGGAGAACCCGCGGGCAGGGGGCCTGACGCGCGAAGTCGCGGCAATGCATTGACTCTGCGACAACCCATTTCGCGCCGACTCGAGCGCGGTCGGTGAAGCGGCTTTGGGGTGGAGTTCCCATTGGAGGTTGTCAGCAGGACCAGTGCCAGCGTGCCGGGCTTGAGTGAATGCCGTGCGTGAGGCGTTGGGCCTCCTCTGCCTCGAGAACCATCCCCTTGCTCAACGTAATCGTGCAGCTACAGACGACCCGCACTGGCGGCATTTGGGTGAAATAAGACGATTGCCGCCGACCTCAGCCACAGCGCGGCATGGGTTTCCAAGCCCTCAGGCGCGTGCTTCAGCGGCCGTCCGGCGATCCGCCGGCGAACCCGCTCCGCTACCGTCGGCTCGACGACGGCGCCAGTTCTGTTCAGCAAGCCACCGGGGCTACTTGTGTTGGCTGCGGCTGTGCAGTGGCAGAGCGGCAAGCCCAAGCAGAGTGGCAAGTCCAAGCAGCAGGATCGCCTCGGACACGGGCTGCCTGGCGCGCCAGAGCTGGACCGCCAACCCGACCCAGGGCACGCGCAACCGTGCTACGCCTTGGAGCGCCGTGGGCCGGATCGGGGTGGAGTCCGGTGTGGAATTGGCGTCACCTTTGGTGATCAGGTCGTTGTTGGGAAGTACCTGGTAGACCCGATGGGTGAGCAGATGGCCAGGTCGGATGGGGTCCTGGGCCAGCACGATTTGACCCACCGCCGGCGTGCGGTTGCGCGGCGGTGGCTGGTAGAGGACGACGTCGCCCGGCATGAGGGCGGGACGCATGGAGCCGGACTGCACCACGCCCGCTGTCCAGCCCAGCGCCACCACGGGCAATTGCGCCCATAACAGCAGCCCAACCAGCGAGCCGAGCACGGTACGTGAGGTGACCGAGGTGACCACGCGGATCGGGTGCGGGGCACCCTCGGCCATGGGTTGACGGGGCGCGCCGGCGGCCAGGTCACTTGGGAGAGTCACTTGTGCTCCCGCGCTTCCCAGGTGAAGGTCACCTCGTTAGTGGTCACGCTTTGCGAGCTGTTGGGTGCGCTCCGGCTGAACTTCCACGCGAAGCGGAAGCTCAGCGAGTTGGGAGGCTTGCCGGGCAGGGTCCAGGGGCCCACGCCGGTGCGGAAGTCGGTGTACAGGGCGACGAACTGGTCCAGGGTGCCGTCGAACGCAGTCTTGTGCGGAGTGAAGCCGTTGCAGTCGCCGAAGGTGCCGCCGCTGCCTACCTCAATTTTGAGGTTGATGAAGGATTGGAAGTTGCTCGGCCAGTTCGGTGAGTTGCTGTACAGCTTGAGCGCGGTGGGGAAGTCAGCGTTCGACTTGATCCTGATGCAGTTGGAGCCTGTGTCGCCGGGTCGCATGTTGTCGATGCGGAACATGGGCACCTTGCTGTCGTTGGCCAGCCCCAGCGAGCCAGACTCCCACGTGTTGCCGCTGTTGCTGCTGGTCCCACTCCAGTCAGCGTTGGTGGCACTCCAGACCAGAGCACCGCTGAGCAGCAACCCGAGCGGAACGGGGGCCACCTGTGCCAGCACGTGCAGCCAGGGACGCCCCATCGGCCACTCCGTTCTATTCCGACAGTCCTGCACATATTGATGCATTCTGTCTCATCTGCGGCGGCGCCGCTCCGTGTAGCCATCCGGGCCCGATGGAGGCTCGAGCCTGTCCCGAGCGGGCGCCCTCGCCGACCTGCGCCTCCCCTCCGCGCCGCTCGCCGGACTGCACGGCGGGCCCGGCTTCCATCCCGATCAGGGCTGAGCGGCGGAGGCTCAGCGGCGAGGGATGCCGCCCAGCGCCGAGAGTGACTCCCCGAGGGCCCCGGGGCCGGTGGGGTGCGAAAGAAACGGAAGCTCATGTTCTATGACGTCGGTCACAGCGTTCCATCAATCAACCGGCACGCTTAGTAGACGTGACGCGGCAGGCATTTGAGGATTTGTCCATCTTTACCCGGATGTGGATCCCGCCGCGCATCCCGGGATTCCGCCCGGCCGACCTGCACGCCCGTTGCCCCGCGCTGTAAGGCTTCTGACGCCGCGGCAGCTTCCCCTCCTGCCGTCATGTGCGGACCGGAGACCCGTGCACTGCCCTGGCGAGGTCCCCGGGACCTACGAGGCGACGTAGTGGCGGGGCCCTTTGCGCTCCCTGTCGAGCCGTTCTAAGAATGACGACCCACAGGACGTCGCCGCAGTTCAGAACCGGTGTTCACGCAGGTCGACCGCGCACCGGGCGCTCGGCGTCACCGAGTGAGTAGGAGCCCCCCACATGAAGTCGTCCCGAACGTCCGCGAGACTCCTCGCCCTCGCTCTCGGCCTGGGTCTGGCCTCCAGCACGCTGGGCGCGGCGGTGCCGGCGAGTGCCCGGACGGCCGCCACCCCGTCCGCTGCCGCCGGTACCTCCGTGGCACGGTACGCCGGGTCGGTTGAGGAGGCCGCGAACCACAAGGCGTTCTTCGAGGCCGTGCTCAAGTCCGTCGCCGAGAAGCGCGTCGCCCAGCCGAACGCGCGGGCGGTGACTGTCTACTACGACGCCTCCCGGGCACCGAGCTTCCGTTCGCAGATATCGAGCGCGGCCTCGATCTGGAACAGCTCCGAGTCCAACGTCAAGCTCCAGGAGGCGTCGCGCGGCGCCGACTTCTCCTACTACGAGGGCAACGACCCGCGCGGGTCCTACGCCTCCACCAACGGCCACGGAAATGGCTACGTCTTCCTCGACTACGCCCAGAACCAGCAGTACGACTCGGTCCGCGTCGTCACCCACGAGACCGGGCACGTGCTGGGCCTGCCGGACAACTACAGCGGACCGTGCAGTGAGCTGATGTCGGGCGGCTACGCCGGCCCGTCCTGCACCAACCGCTACCCGAACGTCACCGAGCGCTCGCGTGTCGACCAGCTGTGGGCCACCGGACTCGCGCAGGACCCGGGCACGATGACCAGGCCCGCTGACCACCTGAGCACCGCACCGCCGGTACGGACTGTGGCGCCGAGCCACGGTCCATGGCATCGGCTCCACAGCAGGCCCTGGAGTTGATTGCGTTCCCGAGCGGGAAGCGGATCGCTGTCGAGGATGGCTTCAGCCACATGCTCAAGCCGGTCGTCTGAGCACTCTTGCAGGATGGCCGCGTCCCATCCGGCCGGTACGCAGGCGGTGCCGATCGAACCGTCTATCGCGGATGTCAAAGATCACCCGACGCCAACCCGTCAACCATCAACTGGGATTCGACACCGTGGCATGGGGCTTGAAGTCGTGTGCACAAGCTGGGAGTTCGATGCCCTGACGGTGTTCGAGCGGCAGGAAGAGCACCGGGCGGATGGACCAGGTGATACGCGTGCTGGCGTGGGTGATCGTCACCGTGCACGGTTCCTGGCGCAGTAGGGCGCGCTTGTCGCTTGTCTTGTCTTGTCGGCTCGCAGGTCAGACGCGGTTTTCGTTCCCACGACAGGCACGGAAGCGTCCTTGTCCTGCAGGCGACAAGCGACAAGGCAGGCGGGCGCCGGCGGAGCGGGCGACGGCTGCCGAGGGAGGAGCAAGAACTAAACAGAATGTGCAGCGTCCGCAGCGTCCGCTACCAAGGGCGCGTTTCCGCAGGTCACCGACCCCGCGCCCGCCAGCACTGTCACCCGAACGGCGCAACATGACGTGCCACCCACATGGGTGAGGATCAAGCTGACTAGTGCCCCAACCGAGGTAATCCGTGAAAGGGGAACCAAATGCGCATTCGACGAATCCTCGCCGCCGTCAGCGCCACGGCAGCCCTCGCCGGACTCGGCCTCACAGGCGCCGCCGCCGCCACCGCACAGGGTGCCCCATCCTCCGTCACCCCTTCTCAGTGCGAGGAGGGCGGCGGAACGCCCCGGATCGACTTGCCGGGCAACCCCTGCAAGGGCGGTAAGTACGACGGGCAGCCGGTCGACTAAACCCCACAAGGCGCCCCGCAGCCACGCGCCGCGGGGCGCTCCCGCGCGAGCGCAGCCCGGGAGAGTCGCAGGGACTGCGCCGACCCGTCGGGCACGCTAGTGCTGTGACCGGGTCCGAGTCGGCCCGGAAGCACGCGGCGGGCGGGAGCTCCGAATGCCGTCGCGCCGAGCGCAGCGAGCTGCCAAGGCTTGCGCGGCCGTAGGCCGGCCCTCGCGGAGTACCTCGGGCACTCCGATCCGGGGCTGACGCTGAAGGTGTACGCGCACCTCATGCCGAGCAGCCGGGAGCGGGCCCGGAAGGCTCTCGGGCGAGCGCTCCGGCCGCAGGGCCCGGGGGCCTGCGGGCCCAGAGAGGGCCCAAGCCGTGAAAATGCCCCTGAGTCGCGCCATCTGCGCAGCTCAGGGACATGATCACGAAAGCTACTTCTTCTTGCCCTGGTTCTTGACCGCCTCGATGGCGGCTGCCGCCGCGTCCGGGTCGAGGTACTTGCCGCCCGGGGTGACGGGGCGGAAGTCGGCGTCGAGTTCGTAGGAGAGGGGGATGCCGGTGGGGATGTTGAGGCCCGCGATGTCGGCGTCCGAGATCTGGTCGAGGTGCTTGACCAGGGCGCGCAGGCTGTTGCCGTGGGCGGCGACCAGGACCGTGCGGCCGGACAGGAGGTCGGGGACGACCGAGTCGAACCAGTACGGGAGCATACGGACGACGACGTCCTTCAGGCACTCCGTCTGCGGCCGCAGCTCCGGCGGGAGGGCCGCGTAGCGCGGGTCGGAGAACTGGGAGTACTCGGCGTCGCGGTCCAGCGGCGGCGGCGGGGTGTCGTAGGAGCGGCGCCACAGCATGAACTGCTCCTCGCCGAACTCCTGAAGGGTCTGGGCCTTGTCCTTGCCCTGGAGAGCACCGTAGTGGCGCTCGTTCAGGCGCCAGGAGCGGTGGACCGGGATCCAGTGGCGGTCGGCGGCCTCCAGCGCGAGCTGGGCCGTGCGGATCGCGCGCTTCTGGACGGAGGTGTGGACCACGTCGGGCAGCAGGCCGGCGTCCTTCAGCAGCTCACCGCCGCGGACGGCCTCCTTCTCGCCCTTCTCGTTGAGGTTGACGTCCACCCAGCCGGTGAACAGGTTCTTCGCGTTCCACTCGCTCTCGCCGTGGCGGAGCAGGATCAGCTTGTACGGTGCGTCGGCCATGCCTCAGAGCGTAATCCACGCATTCGGCCCCCTGCCCCGGCGCCCAGCAGGCGGACGGCGGGCGGACGGCCACCCCACGACGGTGGCCGACAGTTGACGGCTTCTGCTAATTCAGTGGTCCCGCGCGACCCCCTGCTCGTAAGTTGTGCTCGCTACTTAAGCCGCTTACATCCCCGGGGGGTCGTCCATGTCCGTCGCCAGTCTCAGACGCGCCGCCCGCGAGACCGTCTCCGGGCTCCCCCGTGAGTTCTGGTGGCTGTGGACCAGCACCCTCGTCAACCGGCTGGGCGCCTTCGTCGCCACGTTCATGGCGCTGTACCTGACCCTCGGCCGCGGCTACTCCGCCTCGTACGCCGGTCTGGTCGCCGCGCTGCACGGGCTCGGCGGGGTCGTCTCCTCGCTCGCCGGGGGCGTGATGGCCGACCGGCTCGGCCGGCGGCCGACCCTGCTCGTCGCCCAGGCCTCCACCGCCGTGTCCGTCGCGGCGCTCGGGTTCGTCCAGGATCCCATCGCCATCGCCGCCGTCGCCTTCCTGGTCGGTATGACCAGCAACGCCTCCCGGCCCGCCGTGCAGGCGATGATGGCCGACATCGTGCGGCCCGAGGACCGGGTCCGCGCCTTCTCCCTCAACTACTGGGCGATCAACCTCGGCTTCGCCGTCTCCTCCATGGCAGCCGGCTTCATCGCCGAGTACAGCTATCTCGCCGGCTTCCTGATCGAGGCCGCGATGACGATGGCCTGCGCGATCGTCGTCTTCCTGAAGGTGCCCGAGTCCCGGCCGGACCCGGACGCGCACGTGGGCCACGAGGGCGGCGGCGACGCCGTCCGGCTGTGGACCGTCCTGCGGGACGGGCGGTTCATGGGCGTCGTCGGGGCGTCCTTCCTGATCGCCGTCGTCTTCCAGCAGGGGGCGGTCGGGCTGCCGGTCGCCATGGGCCGGGCCGGGTTCACGCCCGCCGACTACGGCATGGCCATCGCCGTCAACGGGGTCCTGATCGTCGCCCTGCAGATCCCGGTCACCCGTTTCATCGAGCACCGGGACCCCGGGCGGCTGCTGATCGTCTCCTCCCTGCTCGCCGGGTACGGCTTCGGGCTCACGGCGTTCGCCGGATCGGTCGGCGTGTTCGCGCTCACGGTGTGCGTGTGGACCCTCGGCGAGATGATCAACGCGCCCACCCAGACCGGGCTGGTCGTCCGGCTCTCCCCGGTGCACGGGCGCGGGCGCTACCAGGGCGTCTACACCCTGTCCTGGTCGGTGGCCGCGCTGGTCGCGCCCCTGATGTCCGGTGCCGTCATCGACCGGCTCGGCGCCGAGTGGCTGTGGGGCATGTGCGCGGCCGTCGGCACGGCCGCCGCCCTCGGCTACTGGGCCCTGATGCGCCGCCTGCCGAAGACCGAGCCGACCACCGTGGAGTCCCGCACCGAGCCTCGTACCGAGGTCGGCACCGCGTGAGGCAGGCAGCCGTGCCAGGTGCCTACGGGTGCATCCGCGCGCCCTTCAGCACCTTGTCCACCGCGTTGCGCGGGCCGTGGACCGCGAGCCCCACGAGGTCCAGCTCCCCGGTCGGCACGGCCCGGACCACGGCCCGGTTGTCGCGGTCGTTGCCCGTGGTGAACAGGTCGGAGGTGAAGACGGCGCGCGGCAGGGACCGGGACAGGGCCCGCCCGTGCGCCGCGGTCAGCGTCTCCTTGGTGCCCTGGAAGACCAGCACCGGCTGGCGGAACATCGGCAGGTACGGCACCTCGTCGGCGTCCTCGTACGGTTCCCCGATGACCTCCGGGACCGTCGTGCCGAGGCCGCTGACCAGGAACGCGGTGACGTTCAGGCACTGCCAGGGCTCCAGGTCCTCGCGCAGCAGGACGGCGATCTTGGTGTCGAAGCGGATGGGCTGCTCGTCGTTCATGGGACGAGACTCCCGAACGCCGTACCGCGCCGTCTTGTACGTTCTTTGCATGGCCCCGCAGCGGAACGTCTCCGCCTGGCGCCCGCGTGTCCCGGGCGTCGTGGAGGTGTTCCACGCGCACTTCACCGAGTACGCCTATCCCATGCACGTGCACGAGGCGTGGACGCTGCTGATCGTGGACGACGGCGCCGTACGGTACGACCTGGACCGGAACGAGCACGGCACCCCGCACGACACCGTGTCCCTGCTGCCGCCGCACGTCCCGCACAACGGCTCGCCCGTCGACCCGGGCGGCTTCCGCAAGCGGGTGCTGTACCTGGACGCCACCCACCTCGGCGACGAGTTCATCGGGGCGGCCGTGGACGGGCCGGACCTGCGCGATCCGGTGCTGCGCCGGCGGGTCGGGCAGGTGCACACCGCGCTCGCCCTGCCCGGTGACGAGCTGGAGGCGGAGAGCCGGCTGGCGCTCATCGGCGAGCGGCTGCGCGCCCATCTGCGGCCGCGGCTCGCCGTCGGGGCCCCGCGCCGCGACCCCGCCCTCGCCCGCCGGCTGCGCGAACTGCTCGACGAGCGGGTGCCGCAGGGCGTCACGCTCGACGAGGCCTCGGCTCTCGTGCAGGCCCATCCCACCCACCTGGTACGGGCGTTCAGCGGCGCGTACGGCATCGCTCCGCACCAGTACCTGATGTCGCGCCGTGTCGACCGCGCCCGCAGGCTGCTGCTGGCGGGGCAGAAACCGGCCGAGGTGGCCGCCGAGACCGGCTTCTACGACCAGGCCCATCTCACCCGGCACTTCAGGAAACTCGTGGGGGTGACTCCGGGGCGGTACGGCCGCGGGACCTCGCACGGCAAGCACGGGAAGTGACGTGATCCCACGACCGCGGCGAGGGCGGGGTCAGTCGGCCGGACGCTGCGTCAGGTGCGCGAACGCCTCGAGGTTGCGGGTCGATTCGCCGCGCGAGACGCGCCAGGCGTACTCGCGGCGGATCGCCGAGGCGAAGCCGAGTTCCAGCAGGGTGTTGAAGCTGCCGTCGGCCGCCTCCAGGACCTGGCCGAGCAGCCGGTCGACCTCGTCGGCGGTCACGGCGGCCAGCGGCAGCCGGCCGGTGAGGTAGACGTCACCGAGCTGGTCGACGGCGTAACTCACGCCGTACAGCTTGAGGTTGCGCTCCAGCATCCAGCGGTGGACGGCGGGCTCGTTCTCGTCGGGGTGGCGGATGACGAAGGCGTTCAGGGAGAGCGAGTGCCGGCCGACGATCATCGACAGGGTGGTCGACAGCTTGCGGGTGCCGGGTAGCTTCACGACGTAGCTGCCGGACCGCGGGCTCTCCCACTCCAGTTCGGCGCCCTTGAGGACGTCCTCGACGACCCGCGTCGCGCGCTGCTGCTCCGCCTCACCCGTGGCACCCGTGGCGCTACCCATGGGGCGAGCGTACGCGACGCCGGTGGGCCTGCAACGCGGCCGTGTACACGTCGGCCGTGGCGGCCGCCGACGCGTCCCAGCCGAAGGACCGCGCGTGCCGGGCGGCGGCGGCGCCCATCCGGTCGACGAGGTGCGGGTTCTCCGCGAAGCGGTGCAGCAGGTGCGCGTAGTCGGCCGGGTCGTGGCCCTGGACCAGGAATCCGGTCTCGCCCTCCCGCACGGCCACCGGCAGCCCGCCGACCGAGGCGGCGAGGACCGGGGTGCCGGTCGCCTGCGCCTCTATCGCGACCAGGCCGAAGGACTCGCTGTAGGAGGGCATGACCAGGACGGACGCGGCCCGGAACCAGTCGGCGAGCCGGTCCTGCCCGACCGGCGGGCAGAACCGTACGACGTCGGCGATGCCGAGCCGGGCGGCCAGCTTCTGCAGGCCCTCCGGCTTGGCGAGGCCGCTGCCGCTCGGGCCGCCGACGACGGGTACGACGATGCGGGAGCGCAGCTCGGGCCGTCGGTCGAGGAGGACGCCCACGGCCCTCAGCAGCACGTCGGGGGCCTTGAGCGGCTGTATACGGCCGGCGAACAGCGGGATCAGGGCGTCCTGCGGCAGGCCGAGGCGGGCGCGGGCGGCGGCGCGGCCGTCGCCCGGGCGGAAGCGGGTGAGGTTCACGCCGGGGTGTACGACGGCGACCTTGGCGGGGTCGGCGCTGTAGTGCCGTACGAGTTCGCCGGCCTCCTCGTCGGTGTTGGCGATCAGCCGGTCGGCGGCGGCGACGATCTGGGTCTCTCCGATGACGCGGGCGGCGGGCTCGGGGGTGTCGCCCTCGGCGAGGCTGGCGTTCTTGACCTTGGCCATGGTGTGCATGGCGTGCACCAGGGGGACGCCCCAGCGCTGGGCGGCGAGCCAGCCGACGTGGCCGGAGAGCCAGTAATGGGAGTGGACGAGGTCGTAGTAGCCGGGGCGGTGCCCGGCCCAGGCCTGCATCACGCCGTGTGTGAAGGCGCACAGCTGGGCGGGCAGGTCCTCCTTGGCCAGGCCCTCGTAGGGGCCGGCGTCGACGTGCCGGACGAGGACGCCCGGGGCGAGTTCGACGGCGGGCGGCAGGTCTCCCGCGGTGGCCCGGGTGAAGACCTCGACCTCGACGCCCTGGGCGGCCAGACGCTGGGCGAGCTCCACGATGTAGACGTTCATGCCGCCGGCGTCGCCCGTGCCGGGCTGGTGGAGCGGTGAGGTGTGCACGGAGAGCATGGCGACGCGCCGGGGCCGGCGGTGCAGCCGCAGCCGCGCGGGTGCCGTCGGGGAACGACGCCCGAGCCTGCTGACGTACTGGCTCACGTGGCGTTCCTCCTCGTTGCGGGCATGCCGTACGGGGGCGCCGAGCGCCCTCCAAGACCCAACGCCGGAGCACCTGACTCCATTTCCGCTACCGGTTCCTTTGCCCAATCATTACCGGCCCTCGCTCAACCGTTCGACCCCGAGACGCGTAACGCATGCGCGCCGAGCGCCCGAGCACGGCGTGAACACCTACGCGCAATCAGCGCCGCGAACGCACCGCGGGTACCGCAGATCCAGAGCGTGACGCACGCGTGCACAACCTGCCGGAAAGGCCGCCCGGGCACGACCCGCGGGGTTCCTACGGGGTGCGTGGTACGTCCGTGCGGTGGGGGTCGGCGGGCGCCATACCCTCGTATGCATGACATCCCGCGCAGCGACCCTCCCCCACTCTCGGCTTCGCTCGAGCGGCGGGACCCCCATCGTGGGAACGGTGACGCGCGGGACGACCAACCCCAACCGGCTCCGCCGCATGGACCGCTGGATCGCGGCCGTGCACGGCGCCGAGTTGCGCCGGGCCGCCGATCCGGTGGCCGTCGACCTCGGCTACGGCGCCGCACCCTGGACGGCGGTCGAACTGCTCCACCGACTGCGTACCGCAGCCCCACGCGCGCGCGTGGTGGGCGTCGAGATCGAACCGGCCAGGGTCGCGGCCGCGAAACCGTACGAGCGCGACGGGCTCGTCTTCCGGCACGGCGGCTTCGAGGTCCCCGTCCCGCAGCGCCCGCACCTCATCCGCGCGGCCAACGTGCTGCGGCAGTACGACGAGGAAGAGGTCGCCGCCGTCTGGGAGCGGCTGCGCACGCGACTCGCCCCGGCGGACGGGCACTCGCGCGGAGGCCTGCTGGTCGAGGGCACCTGCGACGAGATCGGCCGCCGGCACGTGTGGGTCGCGCTCGGCCCGGAGGGCCCCCGCACGGTGACCTTCGCCACCCGCCTCGGCTCCCTGGACCACCCGTCCGACCTGGCCGAACGCCTCCCGAAGGCGCTCATCCACCGCAACGTCCGCGGTGAGCCGGTGCACGCCTTCCTGCGCGACTTCGACCGCGCCTGGGCGAGCGCCGCGCCGTACGCCTCCTACGGCGCGCGCCAGCGTTGGATCCGCACGGTGCGCGACCTGACGGCCGACTGGCCGGTGACGGACGGCCCGTCGCGCTGGCGCCAGGGCGAAGTGACCATCGACTGGCAGGCGTTGGCGCCGCGCAACTGACTGCGGGCCGCCGCACGGCGGCCCGCGCGACCGGCCGGCGGCGGCGCGCGCATCCGCCGTGACCTGCGGGGAACGATCTTTGCGGATCGTTCGTCACACAGACGGGGAGATCGCCGGGAGATCGCCACACCTCTGTCGCTTTGCGCCGAGTCGTGGCACGATCACCCGAGCGTCCGCATGTTACTGACGGTTAATAAGCTGGGGGGCCGAATATGGGACGGCGCAGGCACACCGTGCTCGCGGCGGCCGTGACCGTGGTCTGCGCGGTCACGCTGCTGGGAGCGCCGGGCACCGCGTTCGCGCGCGCACTGCCGGACCCGGCCCCGTCCGCCTCCCCCGCTCCCTCGCCCTCCCCCTCCGCCACGCTCGCGCCGGACAAGGACCTCCAGGCCGTCCGCGCCAAGCTGGACAAGCTGTACCACGACGCGGCCGTCGCCACCGACGCCTACAACCTGGCCAGGGAGCAGGCGGAGAAGCAGTCCGCCGAGATCACTGATCTGACCCGGAAGATCGCGGACGAGCAGCGGAAACTGGACGGCCTGAAGGAGCGCGCCGGCGCCGCGGCCCGCGCCCAGTACCGCACGGGCGGTCTGCCGCCCGAGGTCCAGCTGATGCTGAGCAGCGACCCGCAGATCTTCTTCGACGGCGCCGGCCGGGTGCTCCAGGGCCAGCGGGCGACCAAGGGCCTGATCGAGGAAACGGCCCGAGCTCAGCAGGACTTGAAGCTGTACGCGGACGACGCCGCCAACCGCTGGCGGAAGCTGGAGGCGGGCCGCAAGGCCAAGGCCGCGGCGAAGAAGCGGATCAAGCAGCGGATCAAGGAGGCCGAACAGCTCGAGGCCACGCTGGAGAAGCGGCAGCGCGAGCGCCTCGCCGAACTGGAGCGGCAGGCCGCCGATCAGGCGCAGTCGGCCTGGCTGGGCACCGGAATCCTCGACGAACTCAACGGCAAGGCGTCCGCGGCGGGCAAAAAGGCGGTCGAGTTCGCCACGGCCCAGCTCGGCAAGCCGTACGAGTGGGGCGCCGAGGGCCCCCGGACGTACGACTGCTCGGGGCTCACCTCCCAGGCCTGGTCGGCGGCCGGGCATCCCGTCCCGCGCACCTCGCAACAGCAGTGGAAGCAGCTGAAGCGTGTGGATATCAAGGACATGCGGCCCGGCGACCTGATCGTCTACTTCGGCGACGCCAGCCATGTCGGGATGTACGTCGGCGACGGCACGATCGTCCACGCCCCGCGGCCGGGACGCACGGTGACGCTCGCCGGGGCGGGCACGATGCCGATCCTGGGCGTCGTACGGCCCGACACGGACTGAGACTCCGGGCCCCGGGCCGGCCCCCGGTGACCCCGGACACGTGACCGATCGCACCCCCGGCCGCCGCCAAACCCGCGGGAGACGTGACCTTCGTCATTCCGCCCCCGGCGGCGTCGTGTCCAACTCCGGTAGGGATCGCGGCATATGACAGCGGCGAAAGCCGGAGCGACGCGCCTCACACCATTCCCCCGCGGCGCCGACTACCGCTAATGTCCCCGTCGGCGGCGCGAGGTCCCTCGTACCCGCCATGCCCTCGGGGGGAGGGAAGGAACCCAGGACAATGCCCGTGCCCGTACCGCGGCAGAGGACAGTCCCGGCCGCGGAGTGCGACCAGACGCAGACCGCGTCCCACGGCGACGGCACCTCCGCAGCGCAGACCCCGCGTAAGGAAGCAACGGTCGAGAAGGACAACCGCGCCAGCACCCAGGCCAACGGCACCCAGCTCACGCTGCTGCTGATCGAGGACGACCCGGTCGGCTCGCCGATGGTGCCCGAACTGCTCGACGCGTCCGGCAAGCCGATCCGCGTGCGCAGGGCCCGCAACCTGACCGAGGCCGAGCGGCTGCTCACCGACGACGTCCACTGCATCCTGCTGGACCTCGCCCTGCCCGCACCCGGCCGGTCCGCGGGCGACGACGACGAGCTGGCCGTGCTCAGGCACGTACTCGAACTCGCGCCCCGGCACGCCGTCCTCGCGCTCACCTCCTCCGGTGACGCCGAGCGCGCCGCCCAGGCGGTGCGGGTCGGCGCCCAGGACTACCTGTTCCGCGACGAGCTGGACGGGCGGCTGCTGAGCCGTGCGATCCGGTACGCGGTGGAGCGCAAGCGCTCCGACACGGCCGAGCGCAGGCTCGCCGAGGGCAGGCTGCGCGCGCAGGAGAATCGGCGTCTGGAGCGGGGCCTGCTGCCGACCCCCCTGCTGGACGGGTCCACGCTGCGCTTCGCCTCCCGCTACCGCCCCGGCCGCTCGCGCGCGCTGCTCGGCGGCGACTTCTACGACGCCGTCCGCACCCCCGACGGCACCGTGCACGCCATGATCGGCGACGTCTCCGGGCACGGCCCCGACGAAGCGGCGCTGGGCGTGGAGCTGCGTATCGCCTGGCGGGCACTGACCCTGGCGGGACTGTGCGGGGACGAGCTGCTGGGCACGCTCCAGCAGGTGCTGGAGCACGAGCGCTCCGACGACGAGATCTTCGCGACCCTGTGCACGGTGGACATAGCGCCCGACGGGCGCCGCGCGGGACTGTGCCTGGCCGGTCACCCGTCACCGCTGATGATCACGCCCGGCAAGCCCGCCCGGCTGCTGCCGTACGAGAACAACGGCCCCGCCCTCGGTCTGCTGCCCGGTGCCCGCTGGCCCCGGATGCAGGTGGAGCTGGGCGCCGAGTGGAGCCTGATGCTCTACACCGACGGCCTGATCGAGGGCCGGGTCGGGGATGAAGGGGAGCGGCTGGGCCAGGACGGCATGGTCGAGGTGGTCCGCCGCCAGCTCGACCAGGGTCTGCGCGGGGAGGGGCTGCTGCGGGCGACGGTGAACGAGGTGCGCGGACTCAACGGCGGCGAGCTCACCGACGACGTGGCGGTGGTTCTGCTGGACCGGGAGCCGTAGGCAACCGGAGCCGGGGCCGGCCGGCGGTTCAGCGACCGCCGTTGTAGGGCCCGTACGGGCCGTCGCTGCTGCTGCCGCGGCGGCGCCCCCACCCGTTCCCGCCGGAGACCTGCTTGAGCGCGGGCCGTACGTCGACGATGTAGACGATGCTCGCGATGACGCCGATGATCGGCAGGAACGAGAAGATCGAGAACAGGTAGCTCACGGCGAGCGCGATACCCAGGATGATCAGCCAGAACATCTTGTTCTGCTTGTCGGCCGCGCGGAAGGCGTCCTCGCGCCGGAACGCGGCGTCGAACAGCCCGAACGCGGCCAGGGCCATCAGGACGATCTTCAAAATCCCCAGGAGCCCCTGGAAGCCCAGCATCAGCATGTAGCCCACCGCCCGTTCTCTCCCGATTCCTACGCGGCCACCGTACCCGTAGAACGGGCCGGACACCCCAAGGGTGCCCGGCCCGGGTGCCCGTCGCCCATACGGGTGAGGCGATCGGGTGTGTCGCCGCCTGCCCGGCACCGCCTGCTTGACGGGCAGGATCGCCGCCTACTTGGCGGGCGGGGTGGTCTTCTTCGCCGTGGGCGGGGTCTTGCGCTCGGCCGGACCCTTCTTCGCCTGGTTCTTCTTGGCCGTGATCGGCGTGGCCCCGGTCTCGGCGGACTCCTCCTCCTTGACCACGACCGGCTCCGCCTTCGGCTCGGGCTGGGGCTCGACGGCGACGGCGAGCTCCTCGACACCCCCGGCGATGTCCTCGATGCCCTCGGCGGCCTGGCCGCGCCAGGTCTTCACGGCCTGCTCGCCGTGCTCGGCGACCTTCTCGTAGGTCTCACGGGCCTTGACGGCGTACTCGGCGGCGACGCCGACGCCGCGCAGGGCGAGGTCCTGGGCGCTCTCGCCGAACTTCTTCAGATCGGCGTCGAGGTTGGTGCCGAGCTTCTTCAGGTCGGTGTCGAGGTAGTGCAGGAAGTCGGTGACCTTGGTCTGGAGGTTCTCCTGCGTCTCCTTGACGCGGACACCGGCCTCCTTGGCACGGGCGGTGGCCCGCTCCTGGACGGCCTTCGGGTCGGTGTGGCGCACCGCGTCGATACGGGCCGGGGCCTCGGCGCGCAGCTGGTCCACCAGGGCGGGCACCTTCTTGGCCTGCTGGAGGGCCAGGTCCGCGGTGCCCGCGGCGAAGTAGAGCGGCGTGGGGTCGCTGAGGGTCTTGCGCAGGTCGTCGGTGATGGCCATGGTGATACTTCTCCCGGATCGCATGTGGCTGAGGGTTTTGGGTTTCCGCGGTGGTCGGGCCGGGCGCCCGGCCCGTACGGGCCGTGACCGTGGGATCGCTGGGATCACTCGGCCACCTCCAGCGGATCGGCGTCACTGCCGCCGGACGTACGGGTACGGCGCCGCCCGTCGGGGGCGGGCCGGCCACCGTCCGCCTCGGCGGCGGGGCGGAAGGGTATGGAGCCGCCGTCGGCGCCGGTGCCGTCGTCCGCCGCGCGGGTGCCGTGGGCTGTAGTGCCGCCGGTGCCGCCGTCCTGGGCCGCCCGCTCACCGGAACCGTCCGTCTCGGCGGTCCCGAACCCGTTCTCCTTGCGGAAGGACTCGTAGATCTGGAGCAGCACCTGCTTCTGCCGCTCGTTCAGCGACGGGTCGGACAGGATGACGGCGCGCGTCTCCACGTCGTCCCGGTCCCGCTCGGCGTCGAGGATCCCGGCCCGCACGTACAGCGTCTCGGCCGAGATCCGCAGCGCCTTGGCGACCTGCTGGAGCACCTCCGCGCTCGGCTTGCGCAGCCCGCGCTCGATCTGGCTCAGGTACGGATTGGACACGCCGGCGGCGTCGGCGAGCTGCCGCAACGACAACTGCGCGTTGCGCCGCTGCTCGCGCAGGTACTCACCGAGATTGCCGACGTTGAGCGTTGCCATGCCTCCACCTTGCACCACCCCTGCTAACAATTGCAAGCAACCCGCTTGCAAGAGTGTGTCCCGGCGGTCGGGAACGAGGTCGCCGGGTGCGACGGAACCATGTGCGAAGGGCCTGACGTCGGCCCTGACGGAGCGCGGCCGGCGCCAAGCCTCCCTGCTCGGTGAACGGCTCCGGAGCACCCCGCTGTCGGCGATCCACCACGGGCCGCTGCCCCGGGCGCGGCAGACGACCCAGCTGATCAGCGCACAGCTCGGCGACGTCCCGCCGCATCCGTCGGAGCCGGCCGGCGACTACGTCCCCCACCTCCCTGCGAAGGAGGAACTGCCGCCGGACGCGGCTGACGCCATGCTGGGCTTCCTCGCCCGGGTCCCGCAGGAGGAGCGCGACCGCGGTCCGGCGCCGGCCCGGGAAGCACTCGCGGAATTCACGGGGCCGGCCGACGGCGATCGCCCCCGCCATGAGCTCGTCGTCACGCACAACTTCCTCATCGGCTGGCTGGTCCGAGCCGCCCTCGACGCGCCCGAGTTGCGCTGGATGGGCCTCGACCACGGCAACGCGGCACTGACGGTCGGTCGTCCGCTATGCACCCGGCAGGCCGTCCTCCGTGCTCGTCCACAACGACATGCGGCACCTGCCCGTTGAACTGCGCTGGGCCGGCTTCCCGCCCGACTCCACATCTGACCAAGGGGGCCGTTCGCGAGCCGCCGCATGGCGGCCGCCGGCAGACCGGATTCCCGGCCCCGTCATGGCCTCCTCAGGCCAGAGCCCGGGCAAGGTACGGGTTCGCCGTGGCGCGGACGGTCAGGCCGAGGAAGCCCGTGGCCTCCGCGAGGGTCATCGCGTAGGAGTCGACGGCTCGGCGGACGTTGGGGGCGTCCAGGCTCGCTCCGGTCACCAGGCGGTCCAGGTCCACGTAGGCGGAGCGGACGGTCTCCAGCCGCTGGTACACGCGCCAGTCCTGGCGCCAGCCGGCCGTGTACTCGGCGGGCAGGCGACGTTCCCAGCGCCTGAACATGCGTTCGCGGATCTCCGGGCGGGTCGGCGTGAGGTGCATGTGCCGGACCAGGTCGTACAGCGGGTCGCCGATCAGGGCCATCTCCCAGTCGATGACGGTGAGAGCGAGGCGGTCCTCGCGGCGTACGAGGTTCCACGGGTTCAGGTCGCCGTGCAGGAGCGACGGACAGCGGGGGCTGACCACCCAGAACCGGGAGAGGATCTGCCTGAGCCGGGAAGCGCCGGGCAGGCCGAGGAACCGGGCCAGCTGCCGCGACTCCTTGGGCAGCTTGTCCACCAGGATCACCAGCTGGTCGCACAGCCAGGTGAAAAAGGCCTCCTTGCCCGCGACCGGGTCGAGTTCCCGGTAGTCCACACCGGTCAGCGCGCACAGTTGGTCGACGAGCGCGTCCGCCTCGTACGGTCGCAGGCCATGCTCCGGATGGCTGGGCCGGCGGTCGGGGTCCTCGGGGCCGACGTACGTGTGGATGGCACAGGGCTCCCCCCGGTGACTGCGGCCCAGGGCGAGGACCTTCGGCGCCGCCACCGGGACGCCGGACTGCTCGATGGCCCGCAGTACGGCATGCTCGCTGAGGAAGCTGGGCTCGCGGCGGCAGACGTTCGCCACCTTGCGGCGTACCACCACTGGAACATCCAACTCGGGCACGCGGACCACCGAGTTGAGGTGGGTGGTGCCCTTGAGCACCCACCGTGCCGGGGCCGTCCCCTCGGCAAGCAGGGCGTGGCGGATCGCGGAGTCGGGGAAGTCGGGCCGCTCCGGAAGGCGCGGGTCCCACGACCAGGAGACCGTCTCCGCGGCCTGCCTGGCACCGCCGGTCCGCCCCGCCGTCCGGGAGGCCCGCCAGCGGAAGAGGATGCGTTCGATCTGCGCGGTGTCCGGAACGTTCCTGAGTCCGAGCGGTTCGGCGGCGGCCTCCAGCGCCCGCTGGACGGACGCCGTCGCCTCGTCCAGGCTCTTCTGGTCGGGCGCGTCCTCCAGGGCTCTCGCCGCCCGCATCACGTCCGGGTAGACGGACTGCGCCCGCTCGAAGGCGACGTAGTGCCGCAGGTCCTTGCCCAGGCCGTTGACGGAGGCGGGACGGATCCGGTTCATGGCCTCGGCCCAGGCGTCGATCACCTCGTGCCACTGGTGACCCGGATACTGCATGCGGACCAGGTGCGTCGCGAGGTCGTGCAGCGGGTCGCCGTAGGTCGCCAGCTCCCAGTCGACGCAGATGAGGGCCGGATCACCGTCGTACGACATGATCAGGTTGTCGCGGTGCAGGTCCGCGTGGAGCAGGCTGTACGGCCGCCTGGCCATGGCGGGCACGCGCTCGGCCAGTTGGATCAGAGCGTCTTCGGGGATGCCGAGGGCCGCGAACAGCCCACCGAAGTCCTGCCAATTGGCCTGCCTGATCTGCCGGTCCGCGAGCCGCGCCAGCGTCTGCAGGAACGCCTGGCTGTCCTTGTCGTTGCGTGGCCACTCGGGCGGCAGCGGAGGCAGTACCTCCCTGCGGACCTGGGTCATCCGGGCGAGCAGTTCCGCCAGCGCCTTGACCAGCAGCGTGTCGACCGGCTTGCCGTTGCCGCAGACGCTGGACAGCGGAACACCCTCGACGTAGCTGTGGATCGCGAAGGAGTCCTGCTTGACCAGGCACTCCGGAACGTTGGGCAGCACGCCTCTGACGGTGTCGAGGATGTCGGCCTCGTTCTTCCAGGTCCTGATCACCACGGGCAGCACCTGGGCCCGGCGGATGCGCACGGTCACCGACGCGCCGGCCTCCCTGCCCAGCAGCCGCGCCATGCGTTCCGTCAGCGGCAGCACGTGGTTCTGGTTGTGATGGCCACTGCTCGCCCGGCCCAGCGTGGCCGCGAGCCGCACGAACGCCCTGACGTCGCGGAGGCCGTGTTCCCCGAGAAAGGGACGCGGAGGAGGTGCGCCCACGGCCGCTCCAGTTGCTCAAGCACTCAGAAGGAAATGATGGTGTGAAAAAAGGTACGCCACGCCCCACAAAGGACACGATCGGAGCGCACCCGACGTCGGCACAACGGGTGGTGTGCCCCTGCCTGTGGTCTCCGGCCTGCGTCGCACCTTCGAGGTCGCCTTGCACCCCACCTCTTGCGTGCCATACATGCGAAGCGGAGCTGTTGCTCATGCGGTGCGCGCATGCTACAGCACAGCCATGCGGCGGCTGTGCCGCCCGCGTCATTCCGACAGCAGCACCCACACGGACTCGAACCACGACTGCATCGAGGTCACGAAGACCGACCCCGGCGAATCGGCGTTCGCGTCGCGCACGTGGTGGGTGAGGGTCGACCCGAGCCCCAGGACGTCGAGCGCCCTGATCTCGTCGCCGGTCTCGAGCACCACGGGGCGTTCGATCACCTCGTACGGCCCGAAGAGGACCTCCGTGCCGTTGAGGACGTAAAGCTTGAAGGCCGGGGTCAACGGTGCATGCCGGATCTGTACGTCGACCGCGGGCACCAGTTGTTCCGTCCGCAGGTCGCGCAGCACACTGCGCAGCGAGTCCGTGTGCCGCTCCGTGATGGCGAGCAGGCGGTCGCGCAGGCGGGGGGCGTTCTCGTCGTCCATGGCCCGCGGGTAGGGCAGCGGCAGCGACGTGGCCGGCAGGAGCATGCGCAGAACGATGCTCCGGGGCCGAATGAAGCCGCCCCTGATGCGTTCCGCCTGGAGCCGGATGTGCGCGTCCAGCGACTCGGACGTCAGCGTGTAGACGTCCAGCCGCACTTCGGGCTGTTCGAACGCCTCGCTGATGAGCGGACCCAGTGTGACGCCACGGGGCGACCGGGTGGCCTTGGCCGCCGAGGACAGTATGCGCTGGTTCTTGATGACGCGGGTGCCGCTGCCCTGCCGGGACTCCGTCCAGCCCTCGTTGCTCAGTTCCCGCAGCACTCGCTGGACGGTGTCCCTGGAGACGCCGAACTCCTCCGCGAGATCGCGCTGGGAGGGCAGGAAGGAGCGCACGGGGTACGTGCCGCCCGCCATCCGAGCCCGCAACTCGTCGGACACCCGGCGGAACTCCCTGCCCCCGCCGTCGATCACGCGTTCCTCGCCCACAACCTGACGGTACCGCCGGCAGCCCGCCAACAAACCGGCCTTTCGGCCTTGCCGGCAGTCAATCCGGCCTGCCGCGTTAAGCGATCAGCAGGACAGGGGACATCCATTCCAAGACAACCAGCCCAATTGGCCTGCTGGTTGGCCGCCTCACTGAAACTGGAAGGGTTGGTGGGGAACGTGGTCCTGCTGCAAATGCTCCGGATCCTGGGGGAGTTCCTCCTGACGAACGAGGCGCGGGCCCGGCTTGGCGTGCTGGGACTGGCCCTACTGGTCGCGATCACCGTGGGCATACGGGCCCGCGACACCCGGCTCGCGGTCGGTGCGGCCGTCGCCTTCACCTTGCTGATGACTCAGGCCTGAACCGGCGGGGCGCTCAGGCCCGATCCCGCAGGATCCGCAGTACCGGCTCCAGGGAGTCCACGACCACCGTGGCGCCCGCCTCCCTGAGCAGTTTCTCCTTGCGACCGTTGCGGGCGTAGCCGAGGAAGGGTACGCCGGCCCGCAGGGAGGCCTCGTGGTCCGTGGGGGTGTCGCCGATCATCAGGGCCTGCGCGGGCGAGGCGCCCGTGGCGGTGAGGGCGCGGTTCAGGCAGTGGGGGTCGGGCTTGAGAGGTTTCAGGTCCCGGGTGCGTCCGTACACGTGGGGGGCGAAACAGCCGCCGAGGTCGCGGCCGTCGAGGTACTCGTGCACCACGAGGGGCGAGTTGTTCGTGGTGATGGCCAGGCGCGAGCCCAGGGCCTTCCAGGTGCGGATCAGCGGGTCGGCGTACGGAGTGGGCAGCGCGGAGGCAACGGCTCGCAGTTCCTCCTCGGTCAGCCGCTCCTCCAACTCCGTGACGAGGTCGCTGCCGGGGCGCCGGCGGTCCACGGCGCGCAGGACTACGTGCGGGTCCAGCGACTGCCGTTCGGAGTCGGTCAGCAGGCCGTGCTCGCCCTGGCCCTCCAGCCACCGCACCAGTTCATTCGCCACCCCCTCCGCCGAGTGTCCGGCGAACAGCCGGCAGATCGGCCCGTCGAAGTCCCAGAGCACGACACGGGCATCCGCGATCAGGTTTCGCAGTTCCTCGGTCTCATTTCCGGTCTCAGCTGTCACCGCTTCGGTCTGCGTCGCATCAGAAGTCACTAGGAGAGTGTCAGATCCGAAGTAATGGTTTCCCAGAGGGCGTCGAACCACTTCTGCGATTCCGTCACGAACGCGGCGTCGCGCTGCCCGGTCGCCTTCTCGAAGGAGAACAGCAGGGACTCCGTGCCGAGGACGTCGTACATGTCCAGCGTCCCGTCGTCCGCTCGCTCCTCGCGGCGGGTGACCATGTAGTACGCGATCAGCGCCTCGGCGCCGTTGAGCAGGTAGAGCTTGACCGGCGGCGTGAAGGGCAGCGCGCGGAAGGTGACGCGGACGTCGATGCCGTGGGTGGCGCGCAGGGCCTTGAGGTTGTGGCTCAGGACGTGGCCCTGGGCGTTGCGCTGGGCCAGCCAGCGCTGGTGGACCGGGTCGTCCTCGCTCGGCCGGTCCACCGAGATCGGGAAGGCCAGGTCGATGTTGCGGGACGGCAGCAGGATGCGCACGTCGATCGACTCGGGGCGCAGCCGGCCCTCGTGGATGAGGCGCAGGGGCTCGCCGACGGCGACCATCAGGGTCTCGGCCGTGAGGCAGGCCGCATCGATCCTGACCTGCCGGGCGGAGAAGGCCTCCACGAGCCGGGGCGCGAGGCCGACCATCGTCGGCTGCGGCTCCACGCGGCCGGCGACGGGCACGGCGACGCGCGGCGGACTGCCCTTGGTCACGTTGCTGAGCAGGCCGTCCCCCTGGAGCACTCGCAGGGCCTGGCGCACGGCGCCGCGCTCCACTCCGAACTCCTCGGCGAGTTCGGCCTGGGTGGGCAGGCGGTCGCCCGGCCGGAGCTCGCCGGTGCGGATCCGTTCCCGCAGGGCCTCGGCGATCTCCTGGGGCGAGCTTCTCCTGCTGCCGTTCACGGTCACGCTCTCCTGGGTCACAACCAAACGGTACAACTTTGCTCTATCTAAAGGCAGTTGTTTGAAACTTGTTTATAGATAGCTGCCAAGTGGGGACAACTAAAGCAGAGTTGGTGACCAACTTGATGGAGTTGGTGGAAGTTTTCACCCTCTCCCCGACACCCCCCACGCCCGTCCCGGCACCGCAACCGTCCGAAGGGGGAATCGCCATGCCTGCTCTCGCTCTTGTGTCAGCCATCTTCGTCGTCGGCTTCGAGGAACTCGTGCAGTGGAAGTACGGCGCGATGGGCATCATCGGCCTGCTGCTGCTCACCGTCGGCATCAAGGCCAGGAACCCGACCCTCAGCTCCGTGGGGGCCGTGGTGCTGGCGGTGCTGCTCGCGGGGCCCGCCCTGTGACACACGGATCCCCAGCGTCCGGGCCACTCCCCGTGGGAGGCGTCAGCTCGTGAGCAGCAGCTCCGAACTGATCGTCTCCCACAGTGCGTTGAACCACACATGGGACTGCTCGACGAAGGTCGTGTCACGCGGGTCGGCGCCCTGCTCGAAGGCGAAGAGGATGGACCGGGTGCCCTCCGCGTCGTACAACTCCAGGTGTTCGTGGTCGATCTCCTGCTCACGCCGCCGCAGCGTGTAGTACGCGAACAGCGCCTCCCTGTCGTTGAGCAGGTACAGCTTGACCGGCGGGGTGAAGGGCAGGGCGCGGAAGCTCACGCGCACGTCGATGCCGTGGGTGGCGCGCAGGGCCAGCAGGTTGTGCTTGAGCACCTGGCCCTGGGCGTTGCGCTGGGCCAGCCACCGGCGGCGCAGCCGGCCGGCGTCGGAGGCGTCCACCGGCGCAGGGAAGGCGAGGTCGATGTCCCGGCTGGGCAGCAGCACACGGACGTCGATCTTGGCCGGTTTCAGTCGCCCGGCGTGGATCTGCCGCAGCGGCTCGCCGATCGCCAGGGTGAGCGAGATCGCGGTCAGGCACAGGGCGTCGATCTCGACGTGAGGGGCGCCGAAGGCGGCCGCGATACGGGGCGCGAGGGCGGCCGTGGTGGGCAGCGGCGGGGCGGCGGGGCCGGTCAGGGCCCCCACCGGGCCGGCTGCGACGGTCGCCGGGCTCCCCTTGGACACGTTGGTGAGCAGGTGCTCCGACTGGAGGATGCGCAGGGCCTGGCGCACGGCTCCGCGCTCGACACCGAACTCGTCGGCCAGCCTGGCCTGGGTGGGCATGCGCTGGCCCGGCCGCAGCACTCCGGTCTTGATCCGGTGCCGCAGTTCGTCGGCCACCTCGCGGTGTGACCTCTGTGGCCGCTGTGACCTCTTCCGCCCATTGGCGGAGGCGTGTTCCGGGTCCACGGCCAAACAGTACAACTTCCCGCCATCTTCCGGCAGTTCGCTGCAAGGTGGTTATGAGCCGCTTCCAAGCGGAGATAACAGCAGTGGAGTTGGTAGCCAACTTGAGCGACATGGCCAAACTTTCCAAGTGTTGGCCACCAGGGTGACGGTTGGAGGACGTACGACCGTGCTCCCTTCCGGAGGGGAGCCGGGAGCTCGGTCGGTCGGCACGCCAACGGGGAGCGGCAGCCGCAGTCCGGCACCGCACGGCACAGCCACAACTGAACAGCCGGCGCACAGCCGGCACGGTCGGCACAGCCACAACCGAACAAACCGCACAGCCACAACTGAAGACCGTCTCGTACAGCCACAACCGAACAGCAGGCTACGGATGCGTCATACCTGTCACCCGCCACCGGCAGGAAGGAGCGCTCAGAACATGTCCGGGCACCAAGGCCGCCTGGACGTACGCAGCAGGGCGTCCGCCCCTCGGGCGGCGCCCGCTCGTTCTTCCCGGACCCGACCCAGCGCGGCGAGCCGCACCGCCGACTCGTCGCCGAGCCACAGGGCCGCCAACTGAGCCACGTCCAGCGTCAGATCGGCGCTCTCCGCCGTCGGCGTGCAGATCCCTCCGGCGGGCGACGCCTCCAGCCGCCAGCGCCCGCCGGCCATTCCGGCCCGGTCCAGGACCTCCAGCACCAGCGTTCCCGTGCCCTCGTACGCCCGCGCCTCCAGGGCCCGTACGACGTCGAGGATCCGCACCCACAGCCAGTCCGCGTGCGTGGTGGCGGTGGCGGCGCGCGGGTCCGGCAGGAAGTGCGGGAGCAGGTCGTCAGGGGCCCGCCAGCCGCTCCTGACCTTCATGATCCAGTCGATCGAGCACAGGTGGAGCCACAGCGCGCGCTCGGCGGCCGGGGTCACCGCGATCAGATTCTTCACCGTGGCCGTGTTCAGCGGCTGCTTGGCGTCCGACCAGGTCTCGTCGCAGTGGTACACCGCCAGCCCCTCGACCGTGCCGTCCGCCGCGCGGTAGACGGCATGGAAGGGCTCGGTCCAGGGGCGGCCGTCCGGGCGCAGAGCGCCGGTGGTGACCTGCCACCAGCGCTCGGAGCGGTCGATCGCGCCGGGCTGGACGCGGCGCAGCCGCTCGTGCAGCTCCGGGCCGAGCTTGCGCACGTCGTCGACGTCCACGAGATCGACCCGGCCGCCGTCCTCCGGACCCGCCCGGCGCGTGTCGAGTCCGGCCCGGGGCACGTCGATCGTCCACTCGGTCATCCAGGTGGCCGGCCCGAAGCCGTAGCGGCCGTAGATCGGGTACTCGGCGGCGAGCAGGGTCGCCACGACGTCACCGCGCTCCTTCGCGGCCGCCAGGTCCTGGGCCATCATCCGGGTCAGCAGGCCGCGGCGGCGGTGGGTGGCGGTGACGGTCACATTGGATATGGCGTCGGCGGGAACGGTTGCACCGCCCACGGCCGTGAGCTCCTGCGGGAAGGACCGGAACGTCGCCACGCACCGGCCCGCGTCGAAGGCGCCGAGGGTGCGGGACGGCTCGATGTACGAGCGCCGGTCGGCGATCTCGGCGTCGGAGACGCCGGGGGGACGCAGGAAGCCGGTGTTCAGGGCGCGGACCCAGTCGGGGATCTCGGCGTCGGTGATGGGGCGTACGTCGATATCGGGGCTGGCGGCAGTCATGGGGTGACAGTAGGGGGCCGGGGGCGGGGTGTCGCGATGTTTTCCTCGCCCCGCCGCCCCGGCCTCGTCCCGACTCCGTGCCGTCCCGCAAGGGCTGCTTCGCCGGGGTCAGAAGGCCGCCCGGATCTCCCCCACCTGCCGGCCGCCGCCCAGCAGCGGGGCGTGCCCGATGCGTTCGAGCACCGGGGCGTCCAGGCCCATCAGGGTCAGGGCGCGGGCCAGCACCGGGCCGAGGGTCCTCGTGCCGCCGTCGTCGATCTTGAAGGCCAGGGCGCGGCCGTCCGGGAGGGCGACGGCCTGGACGGCCTCCGCGCCCATCTTGGACAGGGCACCGGGGACCTCGCGCATCAGCCAGGTGTCGGGGCGGCGGGTGCCGGCGACGTACTCGGGATGGGCGCGCATGGCGTCCGCGACACGGCGCTCGGGGGTGCCGGGTGCGGCGAGGACGAAGGCGCGGTAGGCGCGGGCCAGGCCCGCCAGGCTGATCGCCGCCAGCGGCGCGCCGCAGCCGTCCGTGCCGACCGCCGCCACCGGCTCGCCCGCCGCCTCCTCCACAACGGTGTGGACGATCCGCTGGAGCGGGTGCTCGGGGTCGAGATACGACTCCAGCGGCCAGTCGCGCAGCGCGCACGCCGCCAGCATCGCGGTGTGCTTGCCGGAGCAGTTCATCACCACCCGGTCGCGCACCGACCCGGCGGCCAGGTAGGTCTCCTTCTCCTCCGGGTCCAGCGGCAGGTCCGGCGGGCACTGCAACTGGGCCGGGGTCAGCCCGTGCTCGCCGAGCATCTTGTGGACCAGGTCGCGGTGGAAGACCTCCCCGGAGTGGCTGGCCGCCGCGAGCGCCAGGCGCTCACCGGCCAGGTCGAGCCCGGCGCGCAGCACCCCCGCGGCCTGCATCGGCTTGTTGGACGAGCGTGGGAAGACCGGCGCGCTCACGTCCCCCAGCGCGCGCTCCACCGAACCGTCCGCGGCCAGCACCACCAGGCTGCCCCGGTGCCGCCCCTCCACGAACCCCGAGCGGACCACCTCGGCGAGTACGGGCGGCACCGCGTCCGAAGCGCCGGACGCGGACGCAGGGGCGGAGGACGGCACGGCGGAGGGGGCTGTGGACGCGGACATCGGCGGTGGCCTTCCGGGCGACAGGCGGAAAACAAGCGGAAACAGGCAGAACGGGGGCGAGAACAAGGGGGCGAGAACAAGAGAAACCCGCTCCCCACGCCGACCCCGGCGTCTCCGCGGCCGTCGCGTCAGATGAGCAGGTCGTCGACTTGCGCTTCCCCTTCACGGTACCTGCGGGCGATCTCCGTGCCGCATCCGTCGGCCGTGCGCTGCAACTGCTGCCGCCGCCCGGACACCTGCTGCTCGTACCGCACGAGCCGCCCCATCGCCGCGCCCAACTCCCGGTCCGTACGCGCCCCGAGGTCCGACAGTTCGACCTCGGCGAGCATCTGGGCGGCCAGCTTCCGGTACTCCTCGCCGTGCGGTGTGCCGAGCGTCACATGCCGGGCGGAGGAGCGCTGCCGGGCGGGCGCGTCCTTGAGGATCTCCGCGAGGCGCTCGACGACTGACCCCTGCTCGGGCGCGGGCACCTGCCCGGCGCCCAGGACGGACTCCGGCCCGCGTCGGGCCAGCTCCGCGCGCAGGATGTCGATCCGCCCCTGAAGCAGCCGCCGCACGTAGCTCAGGTCGGCCTCGTCCCGCTGCGCCTGCCGGCGCAGGGCGCGCAGTTCCGGCAGGCTCAGCACGGTCAGGTCGGGATGCCGGGCGTACCCCGTGTTCGACGAGCTGGGCTCGGGGTCCACAGCGGCCGGCCCGGGGCTGTCGGTGCGCTGCATGGGCGGCCGGTGGGCCTCGGTGACATCCGCGAGGATGGGCGAGGCCGCCACGGGCTGCCGCTCGGTACTCGATGTGCTCATGGCGCCTCAACCGTCCCCTCGACCGGCGCGTACGACAGCATCGTGCCACCCTGAGTGGCCAGTATGTGACCGAGTGCCCCCGATCAGCCCCGGATGGAGCGTTAAGGAGCGGAAAGAAGCACGATATGGACCCCTCGCGGCACCCGGACGGCCGAGAGGCATCATGGTCGGCATGCGTGCAGTGGTGCAGAGGGTGGACGGCGCGAGCGTCGTGGTGGACGGCGAGACGGTGGGGGCCATCGAGGGCGAGGGGCTGTGCGTCCTCGTCGGAGTCACCCACGAGGACACCAAGGAGAAGGCGGCGCAGCTGGCCCGCAAGCTCTGGTCGATCCGCATGCTGCACGACGAGAGGTCGTGCAGCGACACCGGCGCCCCGCTGCTGGTCATCAGCCAGTTCACGCTGTACGGCGACGCCCGCAAGGGCCGCCGCCCCACCTGGAACGCGGCCGCGCCCGGCGAGGTCGCCGAGCCCCTGGTGGACGAGGTGGTCGCGCAGCTGCGCTCCCTGGGCGCGACGGTCGCGACGGGCCGGTTCGGCGCGTCGATGCGGGTGTCGCTGACGAACGACGGCCCGTTCACCGTCCTGGTGGAGGTGTGAGCCGGGAGCTGTGAGCCTCGCGGAGGCTACGGCTCCACGACCACTTCCTGCGCCGCCGCCGTCTCGCCCGCCATCAGCCGCGCGTCCACCGGCACGTTCCGCTTGACCAGGGCGAGCGCGACCGGTCCGAGCTCGTAGTGCCGTACGGACGTGGTGATGAAGCCGATCTTGCGGCCGTCCGGGCCCTCGTCGGCGAGGTGGATCCCGGTGCCGTGCGCCGGCAGGTGGACCTCGCTGCCGTCGAGGTGCAGGAAGACCAGGCGGCGCGGCGGCTTGCCCAGGTTCTGCACCCGGGCCACGGTCTCCTGACCGCGGTAGCAGCCCTTCTGGAGGTGAACCGCCGTGCCGATCCAGCCCAGCTCGTGCGGGATGGTGCGGTGGTCGGTCTCGAAGCCGAGCCGGGGCCGGTGCTGCTCGACGCGCAGGGCCTCGTGGGCGAGGATCCCGGCCGGCGGGCCGGCCTGGCCCGCGTAGGACTCCAGGTCCTCGCGGGGCAGGAAGAGGTCGCGGCCGTAGGCGGTCTCCCGCACGACGGCACCTTCGGGCGCGTCGGCGATCGAACCGGCCGGCAGGTGCACGACGGCGAAGTCGGCGGTCCGGTCGGCGACCTCGACCCGGTAGAAGAACTTCATCGACTCCAGGTAGGCGATCAGCGCCTCCTGGGTGCCGGGCTCCACATGGGCCCAGACCGTCTCGCCGTCGTCGACCAGGTAGAGCGCGTGCTCGATGTGGCCGTGCGCGGACAGGATCAGCGCCTCGGTGGCCTGGCCGGCCGGCAGCTCGCTGACGTGCTGGGTGAGCAGCAGGTGCAGCCAGCTCAACCGGTCCTCGCCGGAGACGGTGACGACACCGCGGTGCGAGAGGTCGACGAATCCGGCACCGTCCGCGAGGGCGCGCTGCTCGCGGAACAGGTCGCCGTAGTGGGCGGCGACGCCTTCGTCCACGCCCTCGGCCTGGACGGCGCCGGGCAGGGACAGCAGGGGGCTCTTCATGAACACAAGCCTACGACTCGGTACTTGGACTCCTGCCGGCCGAGGCACCCGAAGCCGTCGCGGCCTTGCGCGCGCAGTCCGCACACCGCCCGAAGATCGCGAAGTGCTTCATGTCCGTGTCGAAGCCGAACTGCTGCCGCAGCTTCGCGGTGAACTCGGCCGCCACCGACAGGTCCGCCTCGATGACATTGGTGCAGTCCCGGCAGACCAGGTGGATGTGGTGGTGCCGGTCCGCCAGGTGGTACGTCGGCGCACCGTGCCCCAGATGGGCGTGGCTGACCAGCCCGAGCTCCTCCAGGAGCTCCAGGGTCCGGTACACCGTGGAGATGTTCACCCCCGACGCGGTCTTCCGCACCTCGCCGAGGATGGCGTCGGGTGTCGCGTGCTCCAGGCTGTCGACGGCTTCGAGCACGAGTTGCCGCTGCGGGGTCAGCCGGTAGCCACGCTGTCGCAGATCACTCTTCCAGTCGGTGCTCACCACAACTCAAGTCTAGGGCTGCGACCCGGCTGGGCTCACTTGAAGAAGGCGATGCCGTCGTCCGGGAGGTCGTCCGGGAGGGCCTTGGCCCAGCGCTCGACCTGCTCGGGGGTGACGACCTTCTTCAGGTGGGCGGACATGTAGGGGCGCAGCTCGACCTCGGGGGTCTGCTTCTCGCCGACCCACATCAGGTCGCTCTTGACGTAGCCGTACAGCCGCTTGCCGCCGGTGTAGGGGCGGGAGGCGGCGGTGCGGGCGACCGCGTCGGTGGCCAGCTCGATCTGCGGCTTCTTGTGGGCCAGCTCGCCGTACCAGATCTCGATGACGCCGTCGTCGCGGGTCATCGTGACCTCGACCTTGCGGTCGGCGTCGATCCGCCAGAAGCCGGACTCGGTCTCCAGCGGCTTCACCTTGTTGCCGTCGTTGTCCAGCACCCAGGTACGGGAGTGGTACTCGAGGAAGTCCCGGCCGTCGTGGGTGAAGCTGACCTCCTGGCCGAAGTTGCACTTCTCGGCGCCCGGGAAGTCGTGCACGCCGGCTCCGGCCCAGTCGCCGAGCAGGAAGGCGAGGGGAACCAGGTCCTTGTGGAGGTCGGACGGAATCTCGATCATGAGCAACTGTTCCTGGATGTCGTCGTCAGCGCTGGCCCTGGTACAGCTTCTTCACGGTCAGGTAGGCGAAGGCGAGAACGCCGACGCAGACCAGGACCAGCAGGGTTTCGAAGAAGATCTCCACGGGGTGCTCCTCGGTTGAGCAGGTGCGGTACATACGCAGGGCCGGCCCCCAGCTTAGTCGGCCCGGAGCCGGCCCTCTTGGCGAGGTGCGCCCCCGGCCTCGGGCGAGCGGTCCGCTCCGCGTCCGCAGGCGACTTGATTACGATTCGGGCATGGCGAAGAAGCTGGTGATCAAGGTGACCGCGGGGGCGGACGCTCCCGAGCGGTGTTCTCAGGCGTTCACGGTGGCGGCGGTGGCCGCGGCCAGCGGGGTGGACGTCTCCCTGTGGCTGACCGGGGAGTCCTCCTGGTTCGCGCTGCCGGGCCGGGCCGCCGAGTTCGAGCTGCCGCACGCCGCTGCGCTGCCCGACCTGATCGAGTCGATCCTCGCGGCCGGCCGGCTCACCCTGTGCACCCAGTGCGCGGCCCGCCGGAACATCACGGAGAAGGACGTCATCGAGGGCGTACGGATCGCGGGCGCGCAGGTCTTCGTCCAGGAGGCCCTGGAGGACGGGACGCAGGCGCTCGTCTACTGAACGGACCGAGGGGCGCCCCCCGGGAGCTACCGACGCTTCTTTCCGTCCAGCTCGTCCCACCACTCGTCGGACTTGGGGTCGCCGGACGGGTCGTCCCACCAGCGGTCCTCGGGCCCGCGCCGGTTGGCGACCATCGCGGCGAACGGCGGGATCACCATGGCGACCAGGCACATGCCGACGGCCGCGGGAACCGACCAGATGCGCACGACACCCCACGCCAGGACGAACAGTCCGATGCAGATCCCCATCATGGCGAAGTACACATGCCGACGTCGTGCGTACATGCTTCCAGGGTAGGTCCGCGGGGGCCTGACGTGCCGGGACGGGAACGCCGGAAGGGCCGCACCCCGGGTGTCCAACCCGTGGGGTGCGGCCCTTCGGCCGTACCGTGCTCAGCCTGCTCCGGCAGCCCCGGCCGCTCGACCGCTCAGACCGCGATCGCGACCTCCGCGAGGCCGCCCTGCTGGGCGACGACCGTGCGGTCGGCGCTGGCGCCGGGGACGAGGGCGCGGACGGTCCAGGTGCCCTCGGCCGCGTAGAACCGGAACTGGCCCGTGGCGGAGGTGGGGACCTCCGCGGTGAACTCGCCGGTCGAGTCCAGCAGACGGACGTAGCCCGTCACCGGCTCGCCGTCGCGGGTCACCTGACCCTGGATCGTCGTCTCACCGGGCTTGATCGTCGAGGCGTCCGGGCCGCCGGCCTTCGCTCCACACATGTGCTTCTCCAGAGGTTCGATGAGGTCGAAACGGTCTGAACCGTCTTGCTTACTTGCCGGCGCCGAGCTCGATCGGCACGCCCACCAGGGAGCCGTACTCGGTCCAGGAGCCGTCGTAGTTCTTGACGTTCTGCACGCCGAGCAGCTCGTGCAGCACGAACCAGGTCAGCGCGGAGCGCTCACCGATGCGGCACAGGGCGATGGTGTCCTTCGACAGGTCGACTCGCTCGTCCTCGTAGAGGGCCTTGAGCTCGTCGTCCGACTTGAAGGTGCCGTCGTCGTTGGCGTTCTTCGACCACGGGATGTTCCGGGAGGTCGGCACGTGGCCGGGGCGCTGCGACTGCTCCTGCGGCAGGTGGGCCGGGGCGAGCAGCTTGCCGGAGAACTCGTCGGGGGAGCGGACGTCGACGATGTTCAGCTTGCCGATCGCTTCCACGACCTCGTCGCGGAAGGCGCGGATGGAGGTGTCCTGCGGCTTGGCCTGGTACGCGGTCTTCGGACGCTCCGGCACGTCGGTGCCGTCGACCAGCTCGCGGGCGTCCAGCTCCCACTTCTTGCGGCCGCCGTCGAGGAGCTTGACGTTCTCGTGGCCGTACAGCTTGAAGTACCAGTAGGCGTACGAGGCGAACCAGTTGTTGTTGCCGCCGTAGAGGATCACCGTGTGGTCGTTGGCGATGCCCTTCTCCGACAGGAGCTTCTCGAAGCCGGCCTGGTCGATGAAGTCACGGCGCACCGGGTCCTGGAGGTCCTGGGTCCAGTCGATCCGGACGGCGTTCTTGATGTGGTTCTTGTCGTACGCGGACGTGTCCTCGTCCACCTCGACGATGGCGATGCTCGGGTCGTCCAGGTGTTCCTGGACCCAGTCGGCGTCGACCAGGACGTCGCTGCGGCTCATGCTCAATCTCCTCCGGGGCAGGTACGGCGGGGTGTGCGAGTGCGAGGGGGCGCGCGGGTACGCGTTCGATGCCGGCGTACGGCGCGCGGGTGGGCCCCGGGTCGTCGCGGGGCGGGGATACGGGAGAGAGCTCCCGCTCAGGAAGTGCGACAGAGCATGGCGGCAACACGGCACAGGTCCACTGCCCGCCGCTTCGTGAGATCCGCCTGTCGCTGCATGGGGTCGATCGTAGGGAGGGACAGGCGGGCGTGTCACCGGCATGTCGGATACTGAGACATGATCGTCCGGGATGTGGGAATGAAAGAGCGCCCGAACCGTCGCCGTACGACCTTCGGGCGCTCGTGTCCGTTCTCGGTCGCGCAGGCATCTGCGGTGCGGACGAGGGTGTCTCGCCAGTCGGACAACCTTTTGTTCACCGCACGTCTACCCGGCCAGCTTGACGTCCGAACCCTTCAGGGTGATCTCGACGCCGTCCGCGGCCGCCCTGACCGAGTCCAGCCCGACCCCGGCGGGGAGCCGGTCGATCGCCTGCTGGAAGTCCGTGACCGACCTGACCCGGCCCTCGGGGAGCCGCACGCCACCGACCATGGGCAGGGCGTCGGCGCGCACCTCCACCTTGTCGCCCCGCACGGTGGCCGAGCTGAGCAGGGAGAGCGTCTTGCGCTGCTTGATGCCGAGTATCGCGGCCTGGACCTCGACGTCGACCTTGATCTTGCCGTCGCCGCCGTCGGAGAGGCCGACCACATGGGCGGTGACGCCGGGGGCGACCTGGGCGGACTCGGACTTCGCGGCCTTGAGCAGCTGGTCGTAGGCGATCGTCGCGGTGCCGGTGGCGGTGGCGGCGGTGGCGGAGCTGTAGTCGCCGGAGAACCGCACGCCCTTCATGTCCGCCGTGATGTCGTCGATACGGATCTTCTGGTCGCCGTTGCCGGTGGTCGCCTCGTAGCCCTTGATGCCGACCTCGACGTCGTCCAGCTCGCCGCTCGCCAGCTGGGTCAGGAAGGGAAAGCCCTTGATCGACACGTCGGGGGTGCTCGCCAGGTTCTCGGTCGCCTTCAGCCGGTCGGCGGCCTGGCCCTCCGCGAGGTGCACCGCGACGCGGTCGACCACCCCGAACAGGACGCCCAGGACCACGACGACGATCAGGAGTACTCTCAGCGCTCGCAACCGGTTCCCCCTCTGCGGTCCTCCACGACCGGATGGCCGTCACGCGCGAGCGTAAACCTCCCCGGGGACCGGGCCAGGGGTTTGTCGAGCAGCTGTGACAGCGGGCCCGGTCCGGGGCGCGGTCATCCCAGCGCCCGTCCCAGCATCCACACCACCGGTGCCGCGGCCGACAGTGGCAGGGCGACGCCGGCCGTGAAGTGCACGAAACGCGAGGGGTAGTCGTAGCTGGCCGCGCGGTGCCCGATCAGCGCGCACACCGCGGCGCCCGCGCCGAGCAGCGCGCCCTTGGCGCCCAGGTCCGTCATGCTTCCGACCGCGCTGCCCGCGCCCGCCGCCGCGAGCAGCGCAACAACCACCGAGGCCGCCGCGGGCAGCGGCAGCGCCCGCGCCAGGACGGCCACCGCGACCGCCGCCGCGCCGACCGCGACCGCGTCCGGCGGGGCGGCGAGGTAGCCGGTGGCCACGATCGCCAGCGCCGCCGCGGCGACGCTCGCCATCAGGCCGTACATCCGCTCGTCCGGGTCGGCGTGGGAGCGCAGCTGGAGGACGAGGGAGAGCAGCACCCACACCCCGAGCGTGCCCAGGATCGCCGCGGGCGCGTGCTCGCGGCCCGCGGCGAGCACCGCCACGTCCGCGGCGAGCGCGCCCGCGAAGCCGAGGGCGATGCCCTGCCGGGCGGGCCACATGCCGTTCAGCCGGAACCAGCCCGCGGCCGTCACGCCCTGGAGCACGACCAGCGGCACGAGCAGCCCGTAGACGCCGAGCTCCGCCGTGCCGGCCAGCAGCAGCCCCAGCAGCGCCGTGAGCGCGGCCGGCTGCATCCCGGGCTCGATGATCGGCGAGCGTCCCTCGGCGCGGGCCCGCTGCGCGTCGGTGACCCGGGTGTTTCCGGCGACGGTCGCGGGACCGTAGGCGGGCCCGTCCCCCTCGGGATCGGCAGGCGTCGCTGCGGCGGCCTGCGGCTGCGGTGCGTTATGCCCCACCGGGGGCAGGTAGGCCGTCTCCGCTGCGGCGGCCGAGGCCGGAGCCTGCGGCTGCGGCTGCGGCGCGTAGGAAGGCGCCTGCGCGCCGTGCCCCTCGCCACCCTGGACCCCGTGAGCCGCCACCGGTCCCTGGTGCCCCACCGGAGGCAGGTACCCCGTCTCCGCGGCGGCGGCCGGCGGCCGGGCGTGCGTCTGGGTGTCCCAGGTCTGCCCCTGCCACTGCTGCGTGTATTGGCCGGCGGCCTGCGGGTCCCCGTACGCCTGCTGCTGCGCGGGCCACGCCTGCGGCTGGGCCGGCGGGTAGGCCTGCTGGTCGACGGGCGGATACGGCTGCTGCACGGCGGGCTGCTGCGGCTGGACCTGCGGGTACGGCTGCTGCGCGGCGGGCTGCTGGGGGTACTGCCCCGCGTACGGGTCGTACCCGCTGTAGGGGTTGTCGTACGGAGACCCGGGAGACCCCTCATACGGCTGGTCGGTCATCGCTCACCCTCCTGCGAACGGGGGGAGCACCTCGACCGTGCCGCCCTCAATCAGCCGTACCGTCTCATGTGCGCGCGTCCCCACCGGGTCACCGTCGATGAGGAAAGAGCACCGCCGCAGAACGCGGTCCAGCTCACCGGGGTGCCGCCCGCGCACCGCGTCGAGCGCCTCGGCGAGCGTCTCCGCCTCGTACGGCTCCTCGGCGACCCCGGCCGCGGCCTTCGCCGCCGCCCAGTAGCGCACCGTGACCTTTGCCATCCCGTCCCTCGATCACTCGTCTATGAACAGGGTCAGGCTAGCCCGCCTGTGCGAGGGTCCAGCGCGCGATGCGGTGCAGGAGTTCGTCGGCGGCGGCGTTCTCGGCGTGGCCCATGCCGGGCTCGAGCCACAGTTCCCCGTGGTCACCGGCGGCCGCGGCCAGCATCCGGGGGTGGTCGAGGGGGAAGTAGCCGTCCCGGTCGCCGTGCACGATCAGCAGGGGGACGGGTGCGATGCGCGAGGCCGCCCGGAACGGCGGCAGCGGGACGGGGTCCCAGTCGCGGTGGTGGATCCGGGTGCGCAGCCCGTAGCGGCCGAGCAGCCGGCCCTCGGGGCGTGTGACCAGCCAGTGCAACCGGCGCATGGGGGCCGTGCCCCGGTAGTACCAGCGCGCGGGCGCGCTGACGGAGACCACGGCGTCCGTACGCGTGTCCGCGCGCCCCTCGCCCGGTGCGGCGTCCATGGGACCACCGTGCAGGGCCGCGTGCCGCAGCACCACCGAGCCGCCCATGGAGAAGCCGACGGTCGCCACGCGCGCGTGCCCGAACCCGCGCGCCCAGGCCACCGCCGCCGCCAGGTCCAGTACCTCGCGGTCGCCGACGGTCGAGCGCCCGCCGGAGGCCCCGTGGCCGCGGAAGGAGAAGGTGACCACGGCGCCGTAGCGGGCCAGGACCCGCGCCACCCGGCGCACGTGCGGCCGGTCCAGGTCGCCGGTGAAGCCGTGTGCGATCACGAACACGAGGTCGCCGTGACCGCCGCCGGAGCCGTCCCGCGCGACCGCGCCCGGCTCGTACGCGGCGTCGAGCGCCACCCCGTCCGCCGTGCGCAGGAACGTCCTGACCACGCCCCCGGCGCCCGCGCCGGGTGGTGTCCCGCCCTCCGGAACGTCCGTCGAACGCGCCACTCGACCTGCCGATCCCGACCTCATATCGGCTATTCTGCTGCGAAGAGGACTCGGGCAGCGCAGCCCCCGGGTCCTTTCGTGCTTTCGGAAGCGTTGTATACGGCGCGGGAAACCGCAGGTGTACGGCCCGTTGATCGCGCAGTGGGCAGGGACCGAGGAGGAACCAGACGCCATGGACGAGCGAACGGTGCACGCACATACGACAGCCCGGGCATGGGGGTTCCCCCTGCTCGAGCGCGGCCGAGAGCTTGCGGGAGGCGCGCGATGAGTTCCCTGCTGCTGCTGACCAACGCCCTCCAACCATCGGCCGAGGTGCTCCCCGCCCTCGGCCTGCTGCTGCACAACGTGCGGGTGGCCCCGGCGGAGGGGCCCGCACTCGTGGACACCCCGAGCGCCGACGTCGTCCTGGTCGACGGGCGGCGCGACCTGCCGCAGGTGCGCGGCCTGTGCCGGCTGCTGCGCTCCACCGGTCTCGGCTGCCCGCTGATCCTCGTGGTGACCGAGGGCGGCCTCGCTGCCGTCACCGCCGACTGGGGCATCGACGACGTGCTCCTGGACACCGCGGGTCCCGCCGAGGTGGAGGCCCGCCTCCGGCTGGCCATGGGCCGCCGGCAGATCGCCAACGACGACTCCCCCATGGAGATCCGCAGCGGCGACCTGTCCGTGGACGAGGCGACCTACAGCGCCCGGCTCAAGGGCCGGATGCTGGACCTCACCTTCAAGGAGTTCGAGCTGCTGAAGTACCTCGCGCAGCACCCGGGCCGCGTGTTCACCCGCGCCCAGCTGCTCCAGGAGGTCTGGGGCTACGACTACTTCGGCGGCACCCGGACCGTCGACGTCCACGTACGGCGGCTGCGGGCCAAGTTCGGCCCCGAGCACGAATCGCTGATCGGGACGGTCCGCAATGTCGGTTACCGATTCGTTACTCCCGAGAAGACCGACCGTGCCGGGGACGCCGCGGACGAGAAGAAGGCCGGGACCGCCCGGCCAAATGCGGAGAATCAGGACACCGCGGCGAGGCGGGCCCGCGCGGAGAGGTGAGGCGCGCCCCCACGGGCGTGTCGCATACCCGTCCACGCTCCGGTACGCCCTGCCCGGGAGCGGGTCCATCCGCGTAGACTCCGCGCCGTGGCCAAGGTGACTCGGGATGACGTGGCGCGGCTGGCGGGGACATCGACTGCCGTCGTCAGCTATGTGATCAACAACGGACCCCGGCCGGTCGCCCCGGCCACCCGCGAGCGAGTCCTCGCCGCGATCAAGGAGCTGGGGTACCGGCCCGACCGGGTCGCCCAGGCCATGGCCTCGCGGCGCACCGACCTCATAGGCCTGATCGTCCCGGACGCCCGCCAGCCCTTCTTCGGGGAGATGGCGCACGCGGTGGAGTGGGCCGCCGCCGAGCGCGGGAAGATGGTCCTCGTCGGCAACTCCGACTACGTCGCCGAGCGCGAGGTCCACTATCTGCGGGCGTTCCTCGGCATGCGCGTCTCCGGTCTGATCCTGGTCAGCCACGCGCTGAACGACCTCGCCGCCGCCGAGATCGATGCCTGGGACGCCCGGGTGGTACTGCTGCACGAGCGGCCCGAGGCCATCGACGACGTGGCCGTGGTCACCGACGACCTCGGCGGCGCCCAGCTCGCCGTACGGCACCTGCTGGAGCACGGCTACGACTACGTGGCCTGTGTGGGCGGCACCGCCGAGACGCCCGCCGTGGGCGACCCCGTGTCCGACCACGTCGAGGGCTGGCGGCGCGCCATGGCGGAGGCCGGCATCCCGACGGAGGGACGCCTGTTCGAGGCGCCGTACAACCGCTACGACGCCTACCGGATCGGCCTGGAGATCCTCTCGGGCCCGAACCGCCCGCCGGCGATCTTCTGCTCCACCGACGACCAGGCGATCGGCCTGCTGCGGGCCGCGCGCGAACTGCGCATCGACGTCCCCGGCGAGCTGGCCGTGGCCGGTTTCGACGACATCAAGGAGGCGGCGCTGACGGACCCGCCGCTGACGACGGTCGCCTCGGACCGGTCGGCGATGGCCCGGGCGGCCGTGGACCTGGTGCTGGACGACGGGCTGCGGGTCGCCGGCTCGCGCCGGGAGCGGCTGAAGCTCTTCCCGTCGCGCCTCGTGGTCCGCACGTCCTGCGGCTGCGTCTAGCCCCCTCACTCCTTGACTCCCCCCGCCGCGGGAGACCCCTCCGAGGGGCTTGCTTATATCGGGCATACGAGGTTCTGTCGGGCTTCTCAGCGGGGACTCAGGAAGCTCTCATGATCCCGGGACACTCTCAATGTCATGAGCGAGAGCATCCGCCGCACCGGCGAGTACGAACACCCCCAGGGTGACGGGCAGGCCCCGGCTGCCGACTCCGTGCAGTCGGCGGACCAGCGGCGGGTCTCCGCCCCGGTGAATCCGGAGTGGCCGCCCCCGCCGCCGTACGTCCCCGCACAGCCGTTCGCGGCCGGGCCGGGCGCCCACGGCGGTCAGGGCGGCGCGGACGACGGCGGCACCGCCGTCTTCCCGGCCGTCCCGGCGGGACCCACGCACGCCTCCGGGTCGCGCAAGCGCGCCAGGGGACCGCTCGCCCTGCTCGCTGCGGTGGCGATCGCCTCGGCCGCGGTGGGCGGCGGCACCGCGTTCGCCTTCCAGGAGCTGACCGGCACGGACACGGTCGCCTCCAGCAGCACCACCACCACCAATGTGGTGGCCTCCAGCCAGCGCGGCAGCATCGCCGCGATCGCCAAGGCGGTCACCCCTAGCGTCGTCGAGATCAACGCCACCCTCGACAACGGCACCTCCACCGGCTCCGGCGTGATCGTCAGCAGCAACGGCGAGGTCGTCACCAACAACCACGTCGTCGCAGGCGCCTCCTCGATCAAGGTGCGCACCAGCGACGGCACCTCCTACACCGCGCAGGTCGTGGGCACCGACAGCTCCAAGGACCTCGCCCTGATCAAGCTGCGCAACGCCTCCGGCCTCAGGACGGCGGCCCTCGGCAACTCCGACGGACTGGCGGTCGGCGACCAGGTCGTCGCGATCGGCTCCCCGGAGGGCCTGACCGGCACCGTCACCAGCGGCATCGTCTCCGCCCTGCACCGCGACGTGACGGTCTCCACCAACGAGAACCAGGGGCAGGCCGGCGGCGGCTGGCCCTTCCAGTTCGGCGGCCGCCAGTTCAACGGCGACACCGGCTCCTCCACCACCACCTACCAGGCAATACAGACCGACGCGTCCCTCAACCCCGGCAACTCCGGCGGCGCACTGATCGACGCGAGCGGCAACGTCGTCGGCATCAACTCGGCGATGTACTCGGCCACGCAGGCGTCGGACTCGTCCAGCGCCGGCAGCGTCGGCCTCGGCTTCGCCATCCCGATCAACATCGTCAAGTCCGACCTGGCCACCTTGCGCTCCGGCTCCCAGCGCTGAGGCGCGGCACCGGCAGGCGCCCGGACAGCGTCCGGCACCGTTCGACAAGGAGTACGACATGATCCAGCACGTTGTGCACGAGACGACGGCCACCATCGACCTGACCGCCCCCGCCGGCCTCACCCTGGCCCGCACCGCCGCGAAGGAACCGCACAGCCCGGCGAACCGCGTGCCCGAGGCCGCCGTCGTCCCCCAGCTGATGGGCCTGCGCACCTCCGCCGAGCGCCCGCACCGGCACAAGGTGCCGCTGCGCCGGATCGCCGCGATCGCGGCCTGAGCTGCGGCGCGCCACCCGCGCGCCGCACCCCGCCGCAACGAACATGCGAGGCTGAGAGCGTTCAGCCCAGGACCGACCGGTCCGCGCGGCCCCAGCGACCCGAGGAACGACGACCGATGAGTCCCGCCGATGGCGACCGTGATCCCCAGCGCATCCTGATCGTCGACGACGAGCCGGCGGTACGCGAAGCACTCCAGCGCAGCCTCGCCTTCGAGGGGTACGAGACCGAGGTCGCCGTGGACGGCGCGGACGCGCTGGGCAAGGCGGCCTCGTACCAGCCGGACCTGGTCGTCCTCGACATCCAGATGCCGCGGATGGACGGCCTGACCGCCGCCCGCCGCATCCGGGGCACCGGCGACACCACCCCCATCCTGATGCTGACCGCCCGCGACACGGTCGGCGACCGGGTCACCGGCCTGGACGCCGGGGCGGACGACTACCTGGTCAAGCCCTTCGAGCTGGACGAGCTGTTCGCCCGCATCCGGGCACTGCTGCGCCGCAGCACCTACGCGGCCGTGGCGGGCGCGGCCCAGGAGGACGAGGCCCTCACCTTCGCCGACCTGCGCATGGACCTCGCCACCCGCGAGGTCACGCGCGGCAGCCGGCAGGTGGAGCTGACCCGGACGGAGTTCACCCTGCTGGAGATGTTCATGGCCCATCCGCGCCAGGTGCTCACCCGGGAGCAGATCCTCAAGGCGGTCTGGGGCTTCGACTTCGAACCCTCCTCGAACTCCCTCGACGTCTACGTCATGTACCTGCGACGCAAGACCGAGGCCGACGGCGAGCCCCGCCTCGTGCACACGGTGCGCGGGGTGGGTTACGTACTGCGGCAGGGTGGCGCGGAGTGAAGAGGGCGCTGCGCCGTTTCCGTGCGCTGCCGATCCGCTCCCGGCTGGCGCTGCTGGTGGCGGCGGCGGTGGCGTTCGCGGTGGCGGCGGTCTCCCTCACCTGCTGGTTCATCGTCCAGGGGAAGCTGTACGACGAGGTCGACAGCCGGCTCGCGAGCTACGGCAGGGTGACCGCCACCACGGCTTCGGCGATGGCCGCCAACTGCACGCAGACGACGGACGACTCGCCGGGCGACATGCAGCGCTCGTACCTCTACGTGCAGTTGGTGACGGCCCAGGGCAAGTTCTGCGTGGACACCCGGTCCCCGGGCGTCATCAAGGTCACGGCCCTGGACAAAGGGGTGGCCGCCACCCCCGATGTGCGCGAGCGCACCTTCCACACCACCACCGACACCCAGGGCAACAACATCCGCGTGATGACCGTCGCCGTCCCCACGGGCCCTGGCCCCAACTCCGAGGCGTACCCGGGCATCGCCTTCATGCTCGGCCTCTCCTTGAAGGACACCGAGAACACCCTCAGCGACCTGGCCCTGCTGCTCCTCTTCGTCTCCGGCGTGGGAGTCTTCGGCGCCGGAGCCGCCGGCCTCGCCGTCGCCCGCGCCGGGCTGCGCCCCGTGGACAAGCTCACGGAGGCGGTGGAGCACGTGGCGCGCACCGAGGACCTCACGATCCGCATCCCCGTGGAGGACGACAGCGAGGACGAGATCGCCCGCCTGTCCCACTCCTTCAACTCCATGACCTCGGCCCTGGCCAGCTCCCGGGACCTTCAGCAGCAGCTGATCGCGGACGCCGGCCACGAACTGCGCACCCCGCTGACCTCACTGCGTACGAACATCGAACTCCTCACCCGCAGCGAGGAGACGGGCCGCCCGCTCCCCGAGGCCGACCGCAAGGCACTGCTCGCCTCGGTCAAGGCGCAGATGACCGAACTGGCCTCGCTGATCGGCGACTTGCAGGAGCTGTCGCGCTCGGACGGGCAGCGGGGCGAACGCGTCCAGGTGATCGCCTTCCAGGACACCGTGGAGGCGGCGCTGCGCCGCGCCCGGCTGCGCGGCCCGGAACTGACCATAAAGGCGGCCCTGGACCCCTGGTACGTACGGGCGGAGCCGTCCGCGCTGGAGCGGGCGATCGTCAACATCCTCGACAACGCGGTGAAGTTCAGCCCCAAGGACGGCACGATCGACGTCGTCCTGGACCAGGGCGTCCTCACCGTCCGCGACCACGGACCCGGCATCCCCGCCGACGAACTCCCCCACGTCTTCGACCGCTTCTGGCGCTCCCCGAGCGCCCGTGCCCTGCCCGGCTCGGGACTCGGCCTGTCCATCGTCGCCCGCACCGTCCAACGGGCGGGCGGCGAGGTCACCCTGACACGGGCCGAGGCCGGCGGCACGGTGGCGACGGTACGGCTGCCGGGGGCGCCCGTTCCGCCGCCGGAGACGCCTGGCGTCGGCTGAGGCCCGGTGCGGGAAGGCCCGGCCGCCCCGCGGGGGAACCCCGTACCCTCATATCCATGACCAGCGACGACACCGCACCGACCGCCCGCTCCCTGGAGACCCTCGCCGAGCTCACCCCGGACCAGGCCGAAGCCGTGCTCGGACTGCTGGAGGCGGCCGCCCGCGCCGACGGACGGCAGGCGGTGTCCGAGCAGGGCCGGCTCCAGTTGCGGGGCGGGGCCCGCCAGGGGGTGTCCCATCTGCTGCTGGCCGTCGACGGCGAACTCGTCGGCTACGCGCAACTGGAGGACACCGATCCGGTGGAGGCGCCCGCCGCCGAGCTGGTCGTCCATCCGGAGCACCGCGGGTACGGGCACGGGCGGGCGCTCGGGGCCGCGCTGCTGGCCACGTCCGGCAAGCGACTGCGGGTGTGGGCGCACGGGGGGCAGTCCGCCGCGCGGCATCTGGCACAGGTCCTCGGGCTCACCCTGTTCCGCGAACTGCGGCAGATGCGGCGGCCGTTGACGGACCTCGACCTGCCCGAGCCGGCGCTGCCGGAGGGCGTGACGGTACGGACCTTCGTGCCCGGTCGGGACGACGCCGCATGGCTCGCCGTGAACGCGGAGGCGTTCGCCCACCACCCCGAGCAGGGCTCCCTCACCCAGCGCGACCTCGACGACCGCGAGGCCCAGCCGTGGTTCGACCCTCAGGGGTTCTTCCTCGCCGAGCGCGAGGGCCGGCTGGTCGGCTTCCACTGGACCAAGGTGCACCGGGAGGAACACCTCGGCGAGGTGTACGTCCTCGGCGTCCGCCCCGGCGCCCAGGGCGGCGGTCTCGGCAAGGCCCTCACTCTGATCGGCCTGCGCCACCTGGCCGCGCAGGGCCTCCCGACGGCGATGCTGTACGTCGACGCCGACAACAAGGCGGCGGTCTCCGTCTACGAACGCCTCGGCTTCACCACATACGAGACCGACCTCATGTACCGCACGGAGACCTGACCGCCCCGGGCCCCGCGGCTCCCGCCCCATGGCCGGCCCGCCACCCACGGGCCCGCCGCCCACCATGTCCGTCCTCCGGCCCGGGGGCGGCCCGCCGCCCCCGCACCCGCCGCGGAGCAACCGCGCGCCGCCACCCACGGACCGGCCGACCACCACCCGCGCGCCCCCGCACCCGCCGGGTGAGTCCTCCCGATCTGCGTGCGGCCCGGCACACGCTGCCACCCACCGTTCACGGACCGACCGCCGACCGCTGACGCGCCCGCATCCACCGGCCGGCGGGGCCACCACCACCTGCGGGCCCACTGCGCACCACGCCCGTCGTCCCGCCGCCGAGGCGGCCCCGCCGCCCGCCGACCGTGAGCCCAGGTCCCGCGTGGACGCCACCGCCGGCCACGGGCCCGAACCACCCGCGGACCGACCACCACCCGCGCGCCCGCCACCCAGCCATCCGCCGACGGGCCATCCGCCGACGGGCCACCCGCCGTATCCGTCCTCCCGGCCCGTGACCCGCCACCCGCTTCCCATCGGCCGGCCACCCACCTCCCCCATGGCGCGCCACGCACACCCGTGCACCCGTCGCCGAGGAACCGCGCGCCCGGCGCACCACCCGTGCGCCTGCGCGCAGTTACCCGCCGTCCCCGAGCCGGTTTCCGGCGTCCCCCGGCTTACATTGTTCCCGGTGGGCCGCTCCACAGTGTCCCGCACGTCATGTGTCCGTAACCGTTGGTTCAGACGGTCTTGCGACGCTCGGGCGGTGAAGCCCGCCGCGCCTGAGCCCGAGCCTCCCCGTGTGGGGACCGCCGTCGCGCTCCCGCGCGTGCCTTTCGACGCGCCTGTCCCGCCGCACGCGCGGAAGAATAGGGTCATGAGCCAGCCAGACACCCAGGCAGCGCAGACCTCACAGGCTCCCACCACCCTCGTGGGAGGCCCCGCGGGCCCCGCCACCGCGCAGAACCCGCAGCCCTCCGTGGGCTCCATCGCCGCGCACCGCCCGCACACCGTGGCGGCCACGGTCTCCGACCTGGAACCGGACATCGACGCCGACCTCGACGGGTACGTGGAGGCACCGGCAGAGGGGGAGCAGCTGCCGCAGGGCCGTTTCCTTGACCGGGAGCGCAGCTGGCTCGCCTTCAACGAGCGCGTCCTCGAACTCGCCGAGGACCCCAACACACCCCTGCTGGAGCGCGCGAACTTCCTCGCGATCTTCGCCAGCAACCTGGACGAGTTCTTCATGGTCCGGGTCGCCGGCCTGAAACGCCGTATCGCCACCGGCGTCGCCACCCAGTCCGCCTCCGGGCTGCAGCCGCGCGAGGTGCTGGAGATGATCTGGGCCCGCTCGCGCGAGCTCATGGCCCGGCACGCCGCCTGCTACCACGAGGACGTCGCCCCCGCACTCGCGGAGGAGGGCATCCACCTGGTCCGCTGGAGCGAGCTCACGGAGAAGGAGCAGGCCCGCCTGTTCACGCTGTTCCGGCACCGCATCTTCCCCGTGCTGACCCCGTTGGCGGTCGACCCCGCGCACCCCTTCCCGTACATCTCCGGCCTGTCCCTGAACCTGGCCGTCGTCGTACGCAACCCGGTAACCGGCCACCGCCACTTCGCCCGCGTCAAGGTGCCGCCGCTGCTGTCCCGCTTCCTGGAGAGCTCCCCGGGCCGCTACGTCCCTCTCGAGGACGTCATCGCGGCCCACCTGGAGGAGCTGTTCCCGGGCATGGAGATCCTGGAGCACCACGCCTTCCGGCTCACCCGCAACGAGGACCTGGAGGTCGAGGAGGACGACGCCGAGAACCTGCTCCAGGCCCTGGAGAAGGAACTCATGCGGCGCCGCTTCGGGCCGCCGGTGCGCCTGGAGGTCGAGGAGTCCATCGACCGCGAGGTGCTCGACCTGCTGGTGCGCGAGCTGAAGATCAGCGAGGCCGAGGTGTACCCGCTGCCCGGCCCCCTGGACCTCACCGGCCTCTTCCGCATCCACGGCCTCGACCGGCCCGAGCTGAAATACCCCAAGTTCGTGGCCGGAATCAACCGGGAACTGGCGGAGGTGGAGTCCGCCTCGGCCCCCGACATCTTCGCGGCGCTGCGCAGCCGGGACGTGCTCCTGCACCACCCCTACGACTCCTTCTCGACCTCGGTCCAGGCCTTCCTGGAGCAGGCCGCCGCCGACCCGGACGTCCTTGCGATCAAGCAGACCCTGTACCGGACCTCGGGCGACTCCCCCATAGTCGACGCGCTCATCGACGCCGCCGAGTCGGGCAAGCAGGTCCTCGTCCTGGTCGAGATCAAGGCCCGCTTCGACGAGCAGGCCAACATCAAGTGGGCGCGCAAGCTGGAGGAGGCCGGCTGCCACGTCGTCTACGGACTGGTCGGCCTGAAGACCCACTGCAAGCTGTCCCTGGTGGTGCGCCAAGAAGGCGACGACACCCTGCGGCGCTACAGCCACGTCGGCACCGGCAACTACCACCCGAAGACGGCCCGCCTCTACGAGGACCTCGGCCTGCTCACCGCCGACCCGCAGGTCGGCGCGGACCTCTCCGACCTGTTCAACCGCCTCTCCGGCTACTCCCGCCGAGAGACCTACCGCCGGCTCCTGGTGGCCCCCAAGTCCCTGCGCGACGGGCTGATCTCCCGGATCAACAAGGAGACCCAGCACCACCGCTCCGGACGCCCCGCCGCCATCCGCATCAAGGTGAACTCGATGGTCGACGAGGCGGTCGTCGACGCGCTCTACCGTGCCTCCCAGGCCGGCGTACCGGTCGACGTGTGGGTGCGCGGCATCTGCGCCCTGCGCCCCGGCGTGCCCGGCCTGTCGGAGAACATCCGCGTGCGCTCGATCCTCGGCCGCTTCCTCGAACACTCCCGGGTCTTCGTCTTCGGCAACGGCGGCGAGCCCGAGGTGTGGATCGGCAGCGCCGACATGATGCACCGCAATCTCGACCGCCGTATCGAGGCCCTGGTCCGGGTCACCGACCCGGCCCACCGGGCGGCCCTCAACCGGCTGCTGGAGACCGGCATGTCCGACACCACCTCGTCCTGGCACCTCGGCGCGGACGGCGAGTGGACCCGGCACGCGACCGACTCGGACGGCCAGCCCCTGCGCAACGTCCAGGAGATGCTCATAGACGCCCGGAGGCGCCGGCGTGGCACAGCAACACCTTGACCCGACGGACTCCACGGCCGGGGGTTCCCCCGAGTTGCCGACCGCGCTGGAGCAGGGCGGTGCCCCCACCGCCGATGCTCTCGCGTGCTATCTGCGGGCCCAGGCCACGGAGTTCCTCCGCGCACTGCGCCTGCACCGCGAGACCGGCGGCTCGGGGCACGGCACGGAGGAGTCCGTCGACGCCGCGCGCGCCCTGCGCCGCTCGGCCCGCCGCATCAGCGGCAGCGTGCACACCTTCCGCCCCCTGCTCGAGGAGGCCTGGTCGGCGGAGCTGTGCCCGGAACTGGCCTGGCTGTCCGGCACCCTGGCCCGGGAACACGCCTGCCAGGCCTGCCTGGAACGGCTGCTGCTGGCCCTGCACCGGCTCTCCGGAACAGCGGTCCTCCCGGCCCAGCCCACCGAGGAGGTCCCGGGCGGCCGCGCCGTGGACCGCGGCAACCTCACCGTGGGCGCGGCGAAAGCGGGCGCCCTGCTGGAGCGCCAGCTCACCCTGGCCCGGACCAGGGCACACTCGACCGCCCTCCAGGCGCTGGGCTCCGCGCGCTTCCACGCCGTCGCGGACAAGGTGGCCGTACTCGCCAGCGACGTCCCCCTCACCCCGGCCGCCGCCACCGCGGACCTGACTCCCCTGGCCGCCGCCGCCCGGGAGCGCCTGACGGACGCCGTCGCCGCCCTCCCGCTCGTCACCGCCGGCAGCCCGTACAACGCGGAGGCCCTGGTCCACGGCCTGTCCCCGGACCCGTCCCCGCACCCGCAGGACGCCCCCTGGCACCAGGTCCGCCTGCTGCTGCGCCTGCACCGGTACGCCCGCGAGGTCCTCGACGGGGCCGACTCGCCCGTGATCGCGCGGCTGCTGGCGGCCGGCCAGGCCCTCGACCGGCACCGCGACGCCTCGGAGGCGGCGGCCGCCGCGGCCTCGGCGGCCCGCACCCCGCGCATCGCCCCGGCGACGGCGTACGCGCTCGGCGTGCTGCACGCGGACCAGCGGCACGAGGTGGAGGCGGCCAGGTTCGCCTTCCAGCAGTCGTGGCTGAAGCAGGCCGTCGGCGCCGGCTGACAGGACGGGTGAGCAGCGGTGACCGACCTCGGCCTGAACGACACGCCCGTCCTGGCGGCCGGCTGCGTGCTGTGGCGCCGCTCGCCGCTGGACGGCACGCTCCAGCTGTGCCTGGTTCACCGGCCGAAGTACGACGACTGGTCCCACCCCAAGGGCAAGCTCAAGCGCGGTGAGGACCCGCTGGCGGGCGCCGTGCGCGAGGTGGCGGAGGAGACGGGCTACGTCGCCGTTCCCGGCGTCGAGCTGAGCACCGTGACCTACATGGCGGGTGGCCGGCCCAAACAGGTCCGCTACTGGGCCGCCGAGGCCGTCGCGGGACGCTTCACCCCCAACAAGGAGGTGGACCGCGTCCTGTGGCTGTCCCCGGCCGAAGCCCGGAACCGGCTGACCCAGTTCCGCGACCGCGACCTGGCGGACGAACTGCCGGCGGCCCTGCGGCCCGGCTGAGCACGCCGGTGCGGTCAGGCGCCGCCCTCGTGTCCCAGCGCGTCCGTGCGGGCCAGGCTGCGGGCCCGGCGGGCCGGCCCACGCCAGCCGCAGGTGCAGCGGGCCAGGCAGAAACGGCCTTGTTCGACGGTCGTCGCACGGTGTCCCACGGCGTCCCGGCTCCTGCGGTCCTCCTGGACGGGGCTCAGGCCCTCATGCTGCACCACGCTGACAAACGTACCCACGCCAGGTGAACGGGGCGTTACGGGGTCCTGTGGATCGGGTGCGTGCGTGACGGGGGCCACCCACTCGTCGTTGACCGGACGACAGGGGCCCGTGACGGACGTAGCAGCTGGGGGTAGGCAGGGCGATGGCGGTGCGGCGGCGGCTGGGTGTCCCTCGTGCTCGTGCTCGGGTGAGGCCGGGCGCGCGGGCAGGAACGGGCGGCGCGGTACTCGCGGCGGCCGTCCTGGCCGCCGCGTGCGCCACAGGATGCTCCGGCGGCGGCGTGGCCGCCGACGACGCGCGCGCCGCGACCGATCCGGTGCAGACCCTGCGCCAGGCGCCGGACGTGCTGCTGGAGGCGGGCAGCGCGCAGACCCGTACGTCGATGGAGATGGCCACCGGCGGGACCCGTGTGACGATCCGCGGCGAGGGCGGCTACGACTTCCGCGGGCAGCGCGGGCGGCTGACGCTGGTGCTGCCGCAGGACCCGTCGGGGGCCGCCGAGCACGTGCCGATCACCGAGCTCCTCGCACCGGGCGCCCTGTTCATGAAGAACCGGGGAGCGGGCGTGCCGGCCGACAAGTGGGTGCGGGTGGACACGGCCACGCTCGTCGACGGCAACCTGGTCACCGGCGGCGCCACCGACCCGTTCGCCGCCGCCGAGGTGCTGCGCGGCACGCGCACGGCAACATTCGTGGAGAGGACCGAGGTCGCGGGGGTCCCGGTCCGCCACTACCGGGGCACCGCCGATCTCGCCCTGGCGGCGAAGAGCGCCACGGCGGCCGACGAGGCGGCGCTGAATGCGGCGGCGAAAGGGTTCGCCACGAGCGCGGTCCCGTTCGACGTCTACCTCGACGACCACGGCCGCATCCGCAAGCTCCGGCAGAGCTTCGCCTTCGTCAACGGGCAGCTGGGACGCACCGTCGCCGTCTTCTCCACCACGCTGCTGTACGCCTTCGGGACGCCGGTGACCGTGGCGCTGCCGCGGCCGCAGGACATCTACACCGGGCGGATCGCCGAGCAGTGAGCCGGGACGGACCCGAATGGGCCGAGAAATGACCGGCGAACTAGCCCTTTGGTGCCATGCGCCGCGCGTAGGCCGCTCCCTACCCTAGGAAGTCGGCAGCGGCAGACGGCAGAGAAGAGGTGACGCGCGTGGCTCCGCTCAGCGGTAGGGCAGTTCAGGACCACGTGGCCCTCGCCGAGATAGAGCTGTGCGGCGAGCTGATCATCGCGGCCTCGGCCGCCGAGGAGCGGCTCAGCCTGGAGAGCATCGACGAGGTGCTGCGGGTGACCGAGGAGCCCGAGGCCGGCACGTGCCGGAGAACGCCGGGGGCCTGGCGGCAGCCCCCCGGCCGGTGAGCCTCACGTACCCCGGCAGCCGGCCCGGACCGGTGAGCCTCGCACCCCCGCAGCCCGCCGGACCGGTGAGCCTCAGGTGCGCAGCAGCCGACCGATCGCCTTCGTGGCCTCCTCCACCTTCGCGTCGATCTCCGACCCGCCCTTGAGGGCCGCGTCGGCGACGCAGTGCCGCAGGTGCTCCTCCAGCAGTTGCAGGGCGAAGGACTGGAGGGCCTTCGTGGAGGCGGACACCTGGGTGAGTATGTCGATGCAGTAGACGTCCTCCTCGACCATCCGCTGCAGCCCGCGGATCTGGCCCTCGATCCGGCGGAGCCGCTTGAGGTGCTCGTCCTTCTGCTTGTGGTAACCGTGCGTGACGGGCTCGTGCTCGGTGATTCCGCTCACGTTCTCGGAGGGCGCCGTCGCTCCGGCCTCGGTGGTCGTCATCGCGTCCTCGCTCTCGGAATTCTCGGCACACACCGAGGAGACATACCCCTGGCGGGTATATGGTAACGAATCCTGCCGGGCAGCGGCAGCCTTGGCATGCCCCCGTGCCGAGCACGAGGGCTCATGGGCGACACTGGGGGACGGCCCCTTAGCCGTGGCCGGATGATGCGCTTAACATCACCCTGACCCGAACCGAAGCACCCCGAGGACCCCACGTGCGCTTTCGTCTGACCCCCAGGGAGACGAGCTTCTACGACATGTTCGCCGCGTCCGCGGACAACATCGTCACGGGCTCGAAACTCCTGATGGAACTGCTCGGGGCGGACGCTTCCGCCCGGGCCGAGATCGCAGAGCGTATGCGGGCCGCGGAACACGCAGGTGACGACGCCACGCATGCGATCTTCCACCAGCTGAACTCCTCGTTCATCACGCCCTTCGACCGCGAGGACATCTACTCCCTCGCGTCGTCCCTCGACGACATCATGGACTTCATGGAGGAGGCCGTCGACCTGGTCGTCCTCTACAACGTCGAGGAACTGCCCAAGGGCGTCGAGCAGCAGATCGAGGTTCTGTCCAGGGCGGCGGAACTGACGGCCGAGGCCATGCCGCATCTGCGGACCATGGACAACCTCACCGAGTACTGGATCGAGGTGAACCGCCTGGAGAACCAGGCGGACCAGATCCACCGCAAGCTGCTCGCCCACCTGTTCAACGGAAAGTACGACGCGATCGAGGTGCTGAAGCTCAAGCAGATCGTGGACGTGCTGGAGGAAGCCGCGGACGCCTTCGAGCACGTGGCGAACACGGTGGAGACCATCGCGGTCAAGGAGTCCTGAGGCGTCCATGGACACCTTCGCTCTGATCCTGACCATCCTGGTCGCTCTCGGCTTCGCCTACACCAACGGCTTCCACGACTCCGCCAACGCCATCGCGACCTCCGTGTCGACCCGGGCGCTCACCCCGCGCGCCGCGCTGGCGATGGCCGCGGTGATGAACCTCGCCGGCGCCTTCCTCGGCAGCGGGGTCGCCAAGACCGTCAGCGAGGGCCTGATCCAGACGCCCACCGGCGGCAAGGGGATGGGCATCCTCTTCTCCGCCCTCCTCGGGGCCATCGTCTGGAACCTGGTCACCTGGTACTTCGGCCTTCCCTCGTCCTCCTCGCACGCGCTGTTCGGCGGCATGGTGGGCGCGGCCCTGGCGGGCGGTACGACCGTGTACTGGTCCGGCGTGCTGGACAAGATCGTCACCCCCATGTTCCTGTCCCCGGTGGTCGGCCTGATCGTCGGCTACCTGGTCATGACGGCGATCATGTGGATCTTCCGCCGGACCAACCCGCACAAGGCCAAGCGCGGCTTCCGCATAGCGCAGACCGTGTCGGCGGCCGGCATGGCGCTCGGACACGGCCTCCAGGACGCCCAGAAGACCATGGGTGTCGTAGTGATGGCCCTGGTCATCGCCGATGTGGAGAACTACGGAGACCCGATCCCGGTATGGGTGAAGCTGGTCTCCGCGCTCATGCTGTCCCTGGGCACCTACGCGGGCGGCTGGCGCATCATGCGCACCCTGGGCCGCAAGATCATCGAACTGGACCCGCCGCAGGGTTTCGCCGCCGAGACCACCGGCGCGTCGATCATGTTCGCCACCGCGTTCCTGTTCAAGGCGCCGATCTCCACCACCCATGTGATCACCTCGGCGATCATGGGTGTGGGCGCGACGAAGCGGGTCAACGCCGTCCGCTGGGGCGTGGCGAAGAACATCGTCCTGGGCTGGTTCATCACCATGCCGGCCGCGGCGATCGTGGCGGCCTGCGCCTTCTGGCTGATCAGGCTGGCGTTCCTGTAGCAGCCGGGCCCGGTGTGGTCACACTGGAACCATGACGAGCAAGGCACTCCTCGAAGGCGGGCCGGAGGACCTCGCGGGCACCGTGGTGCCGGTGGTCCCTCCCGGACAGGAACTGAAGATCCCGCACCTCGGGGGATACGAGCACTACAAGGTCACCTCGCGCCACGAGGACAGCAAGGAAGGACAGGTCACCGTCTACCAGTGGTGGGAGCGCACCGAAGTCGCCGAGTGAGCGGCCGGGCGCGCACCCCGGCCGGTGAAACGCGCGGGCCCGCCCCCGGGAGCCAGGGGCGGGCCCTTCTGCGACCTCGCGGTGGCACCGCCATGCAGCACCGCGAGGGATCTGGGAGAGGACCGGCGGTCTAGCCGAAGCGGCCGGAGATGTAGTCCTCGGTCGCCTGCACGGACGGGTTGGAGAAGATCCGCTCGGTCTCGTCGATCTCGATCAGCCGGCCCGGCTTGCCCACGGCCGCCAGGTTGAAGAACGCCGTACGGTCCGAGACGCGCGCCGCCTGCTGCATGTTGTGCGTCACGATGACGATCGTGAAGCGTTCCTTCAACTCGCCGATCAGGTCCTCGATGGCGAGCGTGGAGATCGGGTCGAGGGCGGAGCAGGGCTCGTCCATGAGCAGCACCTTCGGCTCGACCGCGATGGCGCGGGCGATGCACAGACGCTGCTGCTGACCGCCGGAGAGGCCCGAGCCGGGCTTGTTCAGACGGTCCTTGACCTCGTTCCAGAGGTTGGCGCCCTTGAGCGACTTCTCGACGATGTCGCTCAGCTCGCTCTTGCGGTAGTTGCCGTTCAGCCGCAGTCCCGCCGCCACGTTGTCGAAGATCGACATGGTGGGGAACGGGTTCGGGCGCTGGAAGACCATGCCCACCTCGCGGCGCACGGCCACCGGGTCGACCCCGGCGCCGTAGAGGTCTTCCTCGTCCAGGAGCACCTTGCCCTCGACCCGGCCGCCCGGGGTGACCTCGTGCATGCGGTTGAGGGTGCGCAGGAACGTCGACTTGCCGCAGCCGGAGGGGCCGATGAACGCCGTCACCGAGCGCGGCTCGATCGTCATCGAGATGTCCTCGATCGCCTTGTGGGCGCCGTAGTAGGCGGTGAGCCCGCTCACATCGATTCGCTTGGCCATGACTACTTCACTTCCAAAAGTCCGGGGGTCGCTGACAGGCCCCGCGCGGCAGCAGCCGCAGATCGTTAACGGGGGGCCTTCCAGCGGGCGATGCCGCGGGCCGCGAGGTTGAGGATCATCACGAAGGCGATGAGGGTGAGCGAGGCCGCCCACGCACGGTCGTACGCCGCGCCGGAGCCCGCGCTGTTCGTGTACTGCTGGTAGATGTACAGCGGCAGCGAGGACTGCGCCCCCTCGAAGGGGTTCGTGTTGATGAAGGGGTTGCCGAAGACCAGCAGCAGCACGGGGGCGGTCTCACCGGCGATACGGGCGATGGCCAGCACGATGCCGGTCGTGATGCCGCCGATGGAGGTCGGCAGGACCACCCGCAGGATGGTGCGCCACTTCGGCACGCCCAGGGCGAGGGACGCCTCACGCAGCTCGTTCGGAACGAGCTTGAGCATCTCCTCCGTGGAGCGGACCACGACGGGCATCATCAGGATGGCCAGGGCCAGCGAACCGGCGAACCCGAACGGCTGCATCTTGAAGATCAGCATCAGGCTGAGGATGAACAGGCCCGCGACGATCGACGGGATACCGGTCATGACGTCGACGAAGAAGGTCACGGCCCGGGCGAGGCTGCCGCGCCCGTACTCCACCAGGTAGATCGCGGTGAGCACGCCGACCGGCGCGCCGATCAGGGTGGCGAGGCCGACCTGCTCCAGGCTGCCGATGATGGCGTGGTAGATGCCGCCGCCCGGCTCGGTGTCGGCGACCAGGCCCATCGAGTGGGTCAGGAAGTAGCCGTCCAGGACCTTCACACCGCGCTGGACGGTCGTCCAGACCAGGGAGACCAGCGGCACCAGGGCGAGCAGGAAGGCGACCCAGACGAGGCTGGTGGCGACGCGGTCCTTGGCCTGGCGGCGGCCCTCGACGCGGGCGGCCACGCCGTAAGTGCCGAGGACGAAGAGGACCGCGGCGATCAGACCCCACTGGACGCGGCTGTGGAGGCCGCCGGCCAGGCCGATGGCGACCGCGGCGACCAGGGAGCCGAGGGCGATGGCCCACGGGGACCACTTGGGCAGGCTGGCGCCGCGCAGACTGCTGGAGCGCTTGTCGGCGATGGCTGCGTGGCTCATGCGTTGGCCCCCGAGTAGTCCTTGCGGCGGGCGATGATCAGACGGGCCGCGCCGTTGACCAGCAGAGTGATGACGAACAGGACCAGGCCGGAGGCGATCAGCGCGTCACGGCCGTACTCCGTCGCCTCGCTGAACTTGCTGGCGATGTTCTGGGCGAAGGTGCCGCCGCCCGGGTCGAGCAGGCTGGCCCGGATGGTGAAGGTCGGCGACAGCACGGTGGCGACGGCCATCGTCTCGCCGAGCGCGCGGCCCAGACCCAGCATCGAGGCGGAGATCACGCCGGACCGCCCGAAGGGCAGCACCGACATGCGGATGACCTCCCAGCGCGTGGCGCCGAGGGCCAGAGCCGCCTCCTCGTGCATCCGCGGGACCTGGCGGAACACCTCGCGGCTGACGTTGGTGATGATCGGCAGGATCATGATCGCCAGCAGGATGCCGACGGTGAGCAGCGAGCGGGGGGCGCCGCCCTCCCAGGAGAAGATCCCGGTCCAGCCGAGGTAGTCGTTCAGCCAGCCGAACAGGCCGTCCAGGTGCGGGACCAGGACCAGCGCGCCCCACAGACCGAACACGATGGACGGCACGGCGGCGAGCAGATCGACCACGTACGCGATGGGGCCGCTCAGCCGGCGCGGGGCGTAGTGCGTGAGGAAGAGCGCGATGGCGACCGCGACGGGAACGGCGATGACCATGGCGATGATCGAGGAGACCACCGTGCCGAAGGCCAGCACGGCGATGCCGAAGACCGGCGGCTGAAGGCCGGTGTTCCACTCGAAGGTGGTCAGGAAGTTGCCGTGGTCCTTGCTGATCGCCAGCGAGGCACGGTAGGTGAGGAAGACCGCGATCGCGGCCATGACGACCAGCAGCAGAATGCCCGACCCACGGGTGAGACCGAGGAAGATCCGGTCTCCGGGACGGGTGGCGCCGCGGGAGGCACGCTTCTGCTCGGCCTCGGACGGCTGGGGGGAAGGCGCGTCGGCGCCTGTCGTATGCGTTGATATGTCCATCGGGATCTCCGGTCTGCGGAGCCGTACGCGCGTACGGCTCCTGGCGGCGGTGCACCGGACGGTGCGGCCCGGACCCCGCTGGGGGTCCGGGCCGCACTCGGATCAGCTCAGGCCGTCGATGGTGGTGCGGACCTTGCTGATGATCGCGTCAGGGATCGGCGCGTAGTCGTTCTCGGTGAGGATGTTCTGGCCCTCCTCGCTGGCGATGTAGCGCAGGAACGCCTTGGTGGCCGGCAGGGTGTCGGCCTTGTTGCCCTTGTCGCAGACGATCTCGTACGTGACCAGGACCATCGGGTAGGCACCCTCGGCCTTGGTGTTGTAGTTCAGCTGCAGCGCCAGGTCGCTGCCGGTGCCGACGACCTTGGCGTCCGCGATGGCCTTGGTGGCGTTCTCGACGGTGGCCTTGACCGGAGCGGCGGCGCCCGTGTTGATGTCGACCGTGGGCATGTCCTTGGCGTACGACAGCTCGAAGTAGCCGATCGCGCCGTCGGTCTGCTTCACCTGCTGGGCCACACCGGAGGACTGCGGAGCAGCCTGGCCGCCCTTGGCCTGCCAGGCCTTGCCGCCCTCGTACTTCCAGTTCTCGGGGGTGGCGGCCTTCAGGTACTTGGTGAAGTTGTCCGTGGTGCCGGACTCGTCCGAGCGGTGGAACGCCTGGATCTTGAGGTTGGGCAGCTTGGCGCCGGGGTTCAGCTTCTTGATCGCCGCGTCGTCCCAGTTCTTGATCTTGCTGTCGAAGATCTTCGCCAGGGTCGGAGCGTCGAGGACCAGGTTGTCCACGCCCGGGACGTTGTAGCCGAGCGCGATCGGGCCGCCGACCATCGGCAGGTCGATGCCCTGACCGCCACCGGTGCAGACCTTCTGGGAGGCGGTGACCTCTTCGGGCTTCAGCGCCGAGTCGGAACCCGCGAAGGCGACCTGGCCCTGGGTGAACGCCGTGACACCGGCGCCGGAGCCGCCGCCCTTGTAGTTGATCTGCACGCCACAGGCCTGGCTGAACTGCTTCACCCAGGCGTCGATCGCGTTCTTCTGCGCCGAGGAGCCGTCGGCGAGCAGCTGGCCCTTGGCGTCGTCGCACTTGATGGAGCTGTTGGTGGCCGCCGCGGTGCTGCTGTCGTTGCCGGCGTTGTTCTTGGCGCCGGTGTCGTCAGAGCCGCACGCCGTGAGGGCCAGGGCGCCGGAGACGGCGAGTGCGCCGAGAGCGAGTGCCCGCCGGGTCTTGCGCTGAAGCTTCACTTGAGTTCCTTCCGGGAGCCGCCGTCCTGTCCGGCGGCGTGCGAGGGTTTTGGCGACACCGATGCACCGACCTGCGCATCAGCACCGGGTAAGCCTGAAATTAGGCAGAACAGGTGAAGCCGCCGATTGCCGGAAGTGAACGAGGGGTGAACCCCTGTCGAAAGTGCGGTGAGGTCACGGAATGCTTACGGCGAGGGCACGGCGGAGACATGGCCGGCGGAAGCCGGTCGCCACGGACACGGGGGCGCGCCGGACACCGAAGAGTCCGCCGTGTTCCCCACCACGCAGACTGCACCGCGTCGGCGGCCCGCGCGACCGAAGCGGCCCGCGCTCGCGTGTCGGTGGCGCCCCGACCGCCGTACTGTGGCAATCCTGCGGCGTGGTTCCCCGGAACCCTCCGGGCCGCCCCGTCGTCTCGTTCCGCAGGAACGACAGGAGGTGCGGGCATGGAACGACGGGCTTTCCTGGGGGGCGGCGCGGCAGCGGTCGCCGCGATCGCGACGACCGCGTGCAGCGGCGGCAGGGGCGGCAGGGGCGGGATGACGGCCCGGGCAGCTACGGTCCGGACCACCACCACGGGGATGTCGGCGGTTTCCGGCACCCCCTCCGCGAGTACGGCGCCGAGAACCACCAGCCCCCCGGCCGCCGCCGGCTGGGCCGCACTCGCCCGCTCCCTGGACGGCACCCTGGTCCGCCCCGGCGACGCCTCCTGGACGACCGCCAAGCAGCTCTACAACACCCGCTTCGACAGCCTCAAGCCCGCCGCGGTCGCGTACGTGGCCCATGCCGAGGACATCCGGACCGTCCTGTCCTACGCCCACGCCCACCACGTCCGCGTCGCCGTCCGCAACGGCGGCCACTCCTACGGAGGCTGGTCCTCCGGCGACGGCCGGCTGATCATCGACGTCTCCAGGCTCAGCCAGGTCCGGGCGAGCGGCTCCTCGGCGGTGATCGGCGCCGGCGCCAAGCTCATCGACATCTACCGCACGCTCACCGCGAAGGGCGTGACGATCCCCGGCGGCTCCTGCCCGACCGTGGGCATCTCCGGCCTGGTCCTCGGCGGCGGCCACGGAGTCGTCGCCCGCGCCTACGGTCTGACCTGCGACAGCCTGACCCGGGCCACCCTCATCACGGCGGACGGCAGGCAGCTGACCGCCGACGCCACCCAGAACAAGGACCTGTTCTGGGCGCTGCGCGGCGCGGGCAACGGCAACTTCGGCGTCGTCACCGAACTGGGGTTCAGGACCCACTCCGCACCGCAGGCCGTGTCGGCGTACCTGAGGTGGCCGTGGGCGAAGGCGGCGGCGGTCGTGAAGGCCTGGCAGGGCTGGGGGCCCGGACAGCCGGACGAGATCTGGTCGTCCCTGCACCTGGAGAGCTCGGCCGGCGGCACGCCCACCGTGTCCGTGGCGGCCTTCTCCCTGGGCACCTACGGCGCGTTGCAGAACGCGGTGGACCGCCTGGCCGCGGCGGTCGGCGCCCCGGCGTCGAGCGTGTCGCTCAGGCGCCACTCCTTCGAGCAGGCCATGGAGGCCTACGCCGGCTGCTCGTCCTTCCCGGTGGACGCCCAGTGCCACCTGCCGGGTACGACCCCCGGCCGCTCCCCGCAGGGCAGGCTCGGCCGCGAGACGTACGCGGCCCGCTCGGACTTCTTCGACCGCTCCCTGTCCTCGGCCGGCATCCAGACGCTGCTGGCCCAGCTGCGCTCGGTGCGGGGCGGCGCGGGCAGCATCGCGTTCACCGCGCTCGGCGGGGCGGTCAACCGAGTCTCCCCGACGGCGACGGCCTTCGTCCACCGCCGCTCACGCATGCTGGCCCAGTACGTCGCCTCCTGGCGCCCGGGCACCACCGGCTCGGCGGCCCAGTCCTGGCTGACGTCGGCGCACAACGCCATGCGGCCCCACGTCTCCGGCGCGGCCTACCAGAACTACAGCGACCCCACCCTCAGGAACTGGCGCACGGCCTACTACGGCGACGCGGCGACCCGCCTGACCAAGCTGAAGCGCCAGTACGACCCGCAGAACTTCTTCTCGTACCCACAGGGCCTGTGAGACCCGGCCGCGGACGGCCGTACCGCCGAGGTGCCGCGGTGGGCCCGGGGGCGCCCGGCTACGCCGCCAGGTCCCGCTCCTCCGCCGACGCCCGCTCCTCCGCGGAGCGGTCGGAGACCACCGCGTCGCCCGGGCCGGCACCCCGCGCACGCACCAGCCGGCCGCCCCACGCCGACCCCTCGACCGCCTTGAGCAGCGGCGTGAGCAGAGCCGTGGCCAGGGGGGAGAGCAGCAGCGCGACAGCCGTACCCAGCGCGAACCCGCCCACCACGTCCGTCGGATAGTGCACGCCCATGTACACCCGGCAGAACCCCTCGAGCAGCGCCAGCCCGATGCCCACCAGGCCGAAACGCCGGTCGACGACGAACAGCGCGACCGCCATCGCCATGGTGATCGTCGCGTGATCGCTCACGAAGGAGTAGTCGGTCTTCCCCTGCACCAGGACGTCCAGCCCCTGATGGTCCAGGAAGGGCCGGGGCCGCTGCACGAAGCCCCTTATCGGCACGTTCACGAGCACCGCGAGACCGGCCGCCAGCGGCGCCCACACCAGCGCGGCGACGGCGGACGCCGCCCCTTCGCCGCCCCGGCGCCGCACGGACCACCAGCACCACAGCACGAGCAGCACCATGGCGAGCAGCAGCCCGTACTCACCGACGTACTCCATGCCCCGGTCGAACCAGCGCGGCGCGTCCTTGGCCAGGCTGTTGATGTTGTAGAGCAGGTCGACGTCGGGGTTCGACCCGGATTCGGCGAGTCCAGCCATCCTGCTGAGGCCCCTTCGTCGTGTCGTCGCGGGCGCACCCGGCGTGCGCCGCCCCTGCCCACCCCCGTGGTCGTAGATCCGCTTCCGCTGCGCGCGCGTAGGGCACACACGCCACCGGTCGCACTCTTGGCTACGTCAACACCAACGCACGACCCTGATGGATGCGTTCCGCACTCCACCGAATGATCACGCAGACGTTATCGAAGAGAGACTCGTCCCCGCAGTTCAGGACGTTGGCTCACCGCCCGTTCACACCGTGGTGGGGAGCGCTTTCGCGCCATCCTCGGTGACCCTGGTGGCTCCGAAGTAGTCGGGTGTGTCGATGGGATCGAAGCGGATCACGGCGCCCGGTCTCGGCGCGTCGATCATGTACCCGCCGCCGACGTAGATGCCGACGTGCCGGATGGCCCGCGAGTTGGTCGGATCGTCGGAGAAGAACACCAGGTCACCCGGCAGCAGTTCGTCCCGCTTGGGGTGAGGCCCGGCGTTGTACTGGTCGTTGGCGACCCGCGGCAGCGTGACCCCCACGCTCTCGTAGGCGGCCTTGGTCAGCCCCGAGCAGTCGAACCGTCCGCCCTGCTCGGCGGTGCCGTTCCCGCCCCACAGATAACGCGTGCCGAGCTTGCTCTGCGCGAAGGAGATGGCCACGGCGGCCTGTTTGGAGGGATCGACGCGGGTGACGGGGGCCGCGAAGCTCTTCTCCAGGGTCGTGATCGTCTTCACGTAGTTCCGGGTCTCCGCGTACGGTGGCACGCCGCCGTACTTGATCACCGCGTAGGCCCCGGCGTTGTAGGCGGCGAGCATGTTGTGGGTCGCGTTGCCCGGCACGTCCTTGACGTACGACGCGAGTTCGCAGTCGTAGGACGCGGCCGACGGAATCGCGTCACCCGGGTTCCAGACGTCCGCCTTCCCGTCGCCGTCGCCGTCGATGCCGTGCGTGGCCCAGGTGCCCGGGATGAACTGCGCTATCCCCTGCGCCGCGGCGGGGCTCCTGGCGTTCGGGTTGAACCCGCTCTCCTGGTACAACTGGGCAGCCAGCAAAGCCGGGTTGATCGCGGGGCAGAGGTTGCCCCACTTCTGCACGAGGGGCTGGTACGCGGCCGGCACGGCGCCCTTGGCGAGCCCCACGGCCCCGCCGCCCACCCCGCCCGCGATGTTCCCCGCGACGACGTACACGCCGACGACGAGCAGGGTGACGAAGCCGAGCCCGGAAGCGACGGCGGCGGCCGCCACGATCCATGCCTTGCGCACCGTCAACCGCCCCTCGTCCCACGGGAGTCCGCCGTCGACAGTGTAGAGGCGCCCGCCGCGCTTTCGAGGTGATCACACACGGGCGCAGGGCAGCACGGCGACCGGCCGCCGTGCGACCCCGCCGGGAGCGCGGTGCGGATCAGGGATCGGCGGACGCGTCCTTGTAGAGCTCCGCCGCGGTGGCCCCGAGGACCACGCTGTACGAGGTGTCCGCCGTCGAGCCGCCCGCCTCGTGGCCGCCGATCACGCCGAGGACCTCCTGGCCACGGTTGACCCACGGACTGCCGCTGGTGCCGCCGGTGAACTTCGGGCAGTCGATGCGCTGCTGGGTGCCGCTGTGGACCCGCGGCCTGTTGGTGCAGCTGATGGGCACCTCGCTGGAGTTCGGGTAGCCGGTGACGGTGACGGCGGTCGCCCCGGTCGACGCCCCGGTGACCAAGCGGTTGGCGCCGACGACGTCCTCGACGCCCTTGCCGGCCCGCGAAGCGAGCGCGGCGAAGGCCATGTCGCTGTCCTCGTCCTGGTGCGCGGACCAGTCGTCGGGCAGGAAGCGCCGCTTCACCGTCCACACCCCGTAGGGCGCCCGGCCGTTGCGGTACCCCGGCACGAACACCAGGTCGGAGTCCCCGCCCAGGCAGTGGGCGGCGGTGACGAGGAGGTTCCGATGGGGACTGTGCACCACCGAGGCCGTGCAGAAGTGGTTGCCGGCGAGGTCGCCGGCCTTGTCCGCGCCGAACAGTGCCCCGACCCGGGCGCTCTGCGGGGTCTTCGACGTGACGGCGGTCACCCCGAGCGGTCCGGTCACCCCGAGCCGGCCGGGCCCGTCGTGCGCGGCAGCGACGGAGACCGAGGTCACGGCCAGCAGCACCAGAAGGGCGAACAACGCCCGCACACCGGCCCGGCGGTGCGCGGGACGTGCGCGATCAGCGGTGCTCTCGATACCTGTGGTGCGCTTCATCAGGCTCCACTGTGCTGGACGAGGGTGAGAATCGGACCCCGACTTCCCTGAGATTCTCCTGTGAAACGCCCGTTCATCGTATGACCGGCCTCACACCTCTCACGACGCGTTCCTCACGACGCATCCCGCTCGACGCCGGAGCCGGCGGACGTGCGAACGCGGTGCCGCCGCGGAAAAGCGTGAGACCATCGGCCACGGGCGGCCGCTCACCCGACTGGTCGTCAGAAACCGTACCGGCACGGAAGAAACGTCAACGACGGAACCACACCACGGGTTGCGGTCGGACTTCATTGCCCGGCGTGACCTGCCGTGATACACAGAGTGACCATACGTACGAAACCCACCAGGCAATGCCGCCAAGTCGACATACGGCGGCGTCATTGTCGGCGAGAATGGGCCTGACCTCTGCACAAGGGCAGAGGGCGCGGAACTACCCAACAGGGGCGGTGACTTACATGCTCTTTGCGGCCGACAAGGGAGACATCAACACCATCATCGGCGGGATCGCTCCGAACTGGGGCCCCTTCGGCAGCCTGGGCAACGAGGCGAAGGTGATGATCGAGGTGGTGATGGCCGTGGCCATCCTGCTCTGCCTCGGCATCGCCGTCTGGGGCGCCGCCAAGCAGCGCATCGGCGCCACGGCCCTGCGCGACACGTTCAGCGCCGAGCAGGGCAAGGGCCTGATCATCGCCGGACTGACGGGCGTGTTCATCATCGGCTCGCTCGGCACGCTCTTCACCATCGTGTACGGCATGGCCGTGTAACCGGCGCACACCCGCGCATGCCGCGCACGGTGCTCCGTGCGCACCGCCGGTCGGACCCTCCGGGCGCGCCCGGTGCCCCCGCTGCCCCTACCCACCCACCGTGCCCACCGGCTGAGGTTGCGTTTCCCTGATGTCGAGTCACCACACCGCGTCCACGCGGGAACCAGCACGGCTACCGTCGTACTTCCACGCATTCCGGTACGAGGTCGAGGGGGCGTACGGGGCATGAGTCGCTCAGACGGGCACGGGTACGGCGATTCGGCACGCGCCGACGACGGGCCGTACGCGGACGGGCAGACCCGCACCCGGCTCCCGGACCGGCCCGGCGACCCCTACGGCGGCGCGCGGCGCGGCGGCCGCTCGTCCTCACGCAGCCTGATCACGGTGGTCGCCGTGGTCGTCCTCCTCATCGCCGCGATCGCCTTCGCGAACCGCTCGGGAGGCCGCTCCCCCGCCGCCGGCGGCAACGCCGACAAGCCGAAGGCGGCGGCCACCGCGGCGACCGGCAAGCAGCCGGTGCACACGAAGTCGGGCGGAATCCCCTCGGGGTTCGCACACGACGAACAGGGGGCGCAGAGCGCTGCCGCGAACTACTCGGTGGCACTCGGCTCGGCGGACATGTTCCAAGCCGATCAGCGGCACCGGATCGTGAATGCCGTCTACGCCCCCGAGGTCGCTGCCCGTCGCCAATCGGACCTGGACAGCGCGTACTCGAGCGAGAAGTTCCTCAGCAACATCGGCCTCAACAAGGACGGCCACGCACCGGCCGGCCAGACGTTCATCTCCCGCGTCGTCCCGGTAGGCACCAAGATCACATCGGTGAGTTCGAGAGAGGCGACCGTAGCGGTCTGGTACACCTCGCTCTTCGGCCTGTCCGGCGAGGCGTCGACCAACCCCGTCACCGAGAGCTGGTACACCACCACGTACCGGCTGACGTGGGTCGACAACGACTGGAAGATCACCGACTTCCAGCAGGAGGACGGCCCCGTGCCGGTCGGCCGCGACCAAAAGGCCTCCACCGCCGACGACATGACGAAGGCCGTCGAGGAGTACGGAGGGTTCACGTATGCGCGCTAACCACCGCTTGGTCAAGGTGACGGCCGCCGTCGCCGCCGTACAGGCCGCTGCCGTGCTGCTGGCAACCCGCGCCGCCGCCGACCCCTCGCCCGACCCGAGCCCCTCGCCGACGGGCAGCAAGGACCCGTGTGGGCTGATCCGGGGCCCTGCCAAGGAGTACTGCGAAAAGGGCAGCGGCGTACGGAGGTCCAACGGCCTCACCACCGACCCCACCTCCACCCTCGACCCCCTCTCCTCCCTCGCCAAGGGCTGTGCCGACGCCGCCTCCTGGACCGTCACCAAGCTCAGCAAGGCCGTGCAGGAGACCGCGAACGTCGACTTCACCAACCAGAAGTTCCTCCAGCAGTACGCGGTCGTGTTCGCCGCGTCGACCGTGCTCACGCTGGTTCTCTGGCTGCTGGCCGTGGCCAAGCGGGCCGTGCGCGGCGTACCGCTGTCCACCGCCATCTCCGAGGCGGTCGGCTTCCTTTGGCTGACCGTGCTCGCCTCGGCCTTCACCCCGCTGATCCTCTACACGGTCGTCTCGGCCACCGACGGCGTCTCCGACGTCCTCGCCAAGGCGACCGGCGACCAGGCCGGCACCTTCTTCGGCACGTTCTCCGCCGCGCTCGCCAAGGGCGAGGACATCGGCGGCGGGCCGATCATGCTGATAGTCGTCTCCCTGGTCTCCATCCTCGCCGCCGGCGTGCTCTGGCTGGAACTCGTCATCCGCGCCGCCCTGCTGTACGTCGGCGCCCTCCTCGGCACCGTCGTCTACGCCGGACTGGTCGACAAGAACCTGTGGGGGCACGTACGCCGCTGGGCCGGAATCATGATCGCGGTGATCCTGGTGAAGCCGGTCATCGTGATCGTGCTCGGGCTCGCCGGGGCGCTGTCCTCGGGCGACAACGGACCCGGCGCCTTCTCCGCGGTCGTCTCCGGCCTCGCGATCATCCTGCTGGCCATCTTCGCCAGCGCCATGATCTACCGGTTCGTCCCGGGCTTCGGCGACGAGATCGCGGCCGGCCGCAACAACCGCATCATGCAGGGCGCCGAGAGCAAGGCCGCCGCGGTCATCAGCTCCCCGGCCAGCCTGGTCGCACAGGGCATCAAGACCCACAGCACCCGGGCCGACAGCAACGGCGGTGGCGGCGGCCAGTCGTCCGCGCGCCCGGCCAACCCGGTCTCCGGCGGCGTCGCCGCGCACAGCGCCCGCGTCCCGGACGGTGGCGGCGGTTCCGTCCCCTCCTCCGCACCCGCTCCCCGCGCACCCAGCCCGGTGAACACCCCCCACGCCGGAAGCACCCGCAAGAGCAGTACCAACCGCACGGGAGGTGAAGGGCGTTGACGACCGATTCCCATGTGTCCCACACGGTCACGCCCCGCCGTACATATCTGATCGGCCGCGCCCGGCCGAACGCGATCGTCGGCCGCAACCGCGAGACCGGCGAGATCGCCCTGATCATCGCGGGCGCGTTCATCGGCATGATGTGCGGGCTGCTGGTCCCGGTGCTGCCCCTGCGCATCGTGCTGCTGACCGGCTTCCCGCTGCTGTCGCTGGCCGCGGTCTACGTGCCGTACCGGCACCGCACGTTCTACAAGTGGTTCGAGATCAACCGCAGTTACAAGCGCACCGTCAAGAGCGCCGCCGTCTACCGCTCGGGCGTGATGGAGGCCGGAACGGACCTGGACGGCCGGGAGGTCGAGATCGGGCCGCCGCCCGGCATCGGCCGGATCACCTGGCTCGCCGCGCCGTTCGGACCGGACGAGATCGCCGTACTGCTGCACGCCGACCGCAAGACGGTCACCGCCGCCATCGAGATCGAGGGCCCCGGCGTCGGCCTGCGCGACTCCGAGGACCAGGAAGCCCTCGTCGACCGCTTCGGCACCCTGCTCAAACACGTGGCCAACGGCGACGGCTTCGTCACCCGCCTCCAGATGCTCGCCCGCACCCTGCCCGCCGACCCCGACGCCCACGCCAAGGACGTCGTCGTACGCGGGGACGAGCGGGCACCGCAGTGGCTCCAGCAGTCCTACGATCAGCTCCAGTCCATGGTGTCCACCAGCAGCGAGCAGCACCGCGCCTACCTCGTCGCCTGCATGCACTACACCCGCGAACTCGCCGCCGAGGCCCACGCCATGGCGCGGGCCGCCCGGCCCCAGGCGGGCCGCAAACTGGACCGGGACGCCGGACTCGCGGTCGTCATGGCCCGCGAGCTGACCGACATCTGCTCCCGGCTCCAGGAAGCCGACATCCGCGTACGGCAGCCGCTCGGTCAGGGGCGGCTGGCCTCGCTGATCCACTCCATGTACGACCCGGACCACTCCATCGACCACATCCAGGCGATGACCAAGCGCAACGCCTGGCCGGCCGAACTGGACGCCATGGAGCCGACGTACCTCCAGGCCAAGACCCGCGAGTCGGCGACCCGCGCACCCTGGTGCCACGCCACCGCCTGGGTCAAGGAGTGGCCGATGACCCCGGTCGGCGTGAACTTCCTCGCGCCCCTTCTCGTCCACACCCCGGACGTCATCCGCACCGTCGCCGTCACGATGGACCTCGAACCCACCGAGGTCGCCATCGAGCGCATGCTCACCGAGAAGACCAACGACGTCGCCGAGGCCAGCCGCGCCGCGAAGATGAACCGCACCGTGGACCCGCGCGACGTGGCCGCCCACAGCCGCCTCGACCAGCGCGGCGAGGACCTCGCGAGCGGCGCGGCCGGCGTCAACCTGGTCGGCTACATCACCGTGTCCTCCCGCTCCCCCGAGTCCCTGGCCCGCGACAAGCGGACGATCAGAGCCTCGGCCGGGAAGTCCTACCTGAAACTGGAGTGGTGCGACCGCGAGCACCACCGCGCCTTCGTGAACACGCTTCCGTTCGCCACCGGAATCCGACGGTAGGGGCTGATGCTCTGATGCGGGACCCGCTGACCGCACTCACCGACGCCTTCACATCCTTCCTGTTCGGGAAGGTGGAGACGACCCGGCTGCCGGTGAGAACGTCCACGGGCCAGGCCCAGGCGGTCTACCTGCCCACCGCCGCGCCCGGCCTCGGCGACTCGGGCGTCATCATCGGCCGCGAGGTGTACTCCGGGAAGGGCTACATCTACGACCCCTTCCAGCTGTACGGCCAGCAACTCCCCGCGCCGCACTGGCTGGTCCTCGGCGAGTCCGGCAACGGCAAGTCGGCGCTGGAGAAGACCTACGTCCTGCGCCAGCTCCGCTTCCGCGACCGCCAGGTCGTCGTCCTGGACGCCCAGGGCGAGGACGGGGTGGGCGAGTGGAACCTCATCGCGGAGGAGCTGGGGATAACGCCGATCCGGCTGGACCCGACGGCGGCCCTCGACCACGGCATCCGGCTCAACCCCCTGGACCCCTCGATCACGACCACGGGCCAGCTTGCGCTGCTGCGGACCATCATCGAGGTCGCGATGGGCCATGGCCTGGACGAGCGCTCCGGCTTCGCGCTGAAGGTCGCCCACGCGTACGTCAACGAGACGATCGTGGAACGCCAGCCGGTGCTGTCGGACATCGTCGAGCAACTCCGGCACCCCGAACCGGAGTCGGCCGAGGCGATGAACGTCGCCATAGACGACGTACGGGCCTGGGGCCTGGACGTGGCCCTGGTCCTGGACCGCCTGGTCGACGGCGACCTGCGCGGCATGTTCGACGGCCCCACCACGGTCGGCATCGACCTGGACGCGCCCCTGATCGTCTTCGACCTGTCCCACATCGACCGCAACTCCATCGCCATGCCGATCCTGATGGCGATCGTCGGCGTGTGGCTGGAGCACACCTGGATCCGCCCCGACCGGAAGAAGCGCATCTTCCTGGTCGAGGAGGCCTGGCACATCATCAACAGCCCGTTCGTGGCCCAGCTGTTCCAGCGGCTGCTGAAGTTCGGCCGCAGGCTGGGCCTGTCGTTCGTGGCCGTCGTCCACCACCTGTCCGACGTGGTGGACGGAGCGGCGGCCAAGGAGGCCGCCGCGATCCTGAAGATGGCCTCCACCAGGACGATCTACGCCCAGAAGGCGGACGAGGCGAGGGCGACGGGACGGGTGCTCGGCCTGCCCAGGTGGGCGGTCGAGATCATCCCGACCCTGACGCCCGGTATCGCGGTCTGGGACGTCAACGGCAATGTCCAGGTGGTCAAACACCTGGTCACCGAGACCGAACGGCCGCTGGTGTTCACCGACCGCGCCATGACGGAGTCCTCCAGCGACCGCCTCTCCGACGACACGCTGCGCGCCGCGGAGTTGGAGGCCGAGGAGCGGGCGGCGGCCTTCATGGGACAGCACATCGCCGACCTGGACGGCTCCTCGGAGTCGACGGTGGCCTAGAGGGGACGCACGCGTGAGACCGGACGACCGCGACCAGGGACAAGGCCGCCAGGGCCGGCGGGACGGCCAGGGCGGCGTTCCCGACGGCCTGCTGGTCGGTGTCCTGGCCTTCCTGCTCGGCATGACCCTGCTGGTGTGGACGGCCACCGGACTCGCCGGCCTGTTCGCCAACGGCTCCTGGCCCTCCGGGGTCGCCTTCGCCCGTACGCCGCTGGCGATGCGCCACCTCATCGCCGACCCGCACGACATCCCCGGCGCCTGGCCGGACGCCGCGCCGGAGCGGCTGTCGGGATACGGGCTGTTCTGGGGCCTGTTCATCGGACAGTTGATGGTGCTGTTCGTGCTGACCGTGTTCGTGCTGGGCACGGTGGCCCGGTGGAGAGCCGGGAGAGTGCGCAGACGGGCGGAGAGAGCGGCGGCCCGGGAACGGGCGGCGGCGCCGGAACCCCAGGAGGTGCCTGCGCCGGTTCCCCAGGAGGTCCCCACCCAGCGGACGGCACCGGAGCCCGGACGGCCGCTCGTGGCCGCCCAGCAGCCCGCGGAGGCCCCACAGCCCGTGGCAGCCCAGCAGCCGGTCGAGGCACCGCGGCCCGCGGACCGGACGGCACCCGCGACGCCCCTCGCACAGCCCCTCGTGCCCTTCGCCGCCGGCAGCCGTGGCGGACCGGTCGGCGGGCGGAAGAAGGTCCTGATCGCGCCGCGAGAGGCCCGGCAGGCGGCCGCGGCGCAGGCGATCCTGGACGCGGCAGGCCCGGCCCTCGTCATCACGTCGAACCCCGCCCTGTGGCAGGACACGAAGGACTCCCGGGCCAAGCTGGGCCCGGTCCTCCTCTACGACCCCGCCCACCTCTGCGACACCCCGGCCCGCCTCCACTGGTCCCCCACGGAGGGCTGCGAGGACAAGGCGACGGCGGCCGCCAGGGCCGCCGCACTACTCGCCCCGGTCCGCCCCACCGCCAAGGTCGACCAGGCGACGGGCGACACCGCGGAAACCCTTCTGCGCAGCTTCCTGCACGCCGCCGCCATAGACGGCCGCGCTGTCCGCCACGTCCACCGCTGGGCGCAGGGCACACAGGTCCAGGACGCCGTGCGGATCCTCCGTACGAACCCCAAGGCCGCCGCCGGATCGGCCGGCGAGCTGGAGGCCTCGCTCACCTCGTACCCCGAACGGCGCGACCTCGCCCAGGAGTTGACCGGTCGCGCACTGGCCTCCTTGTTCACTGTGAACATCCGCGAGGCCTGCACTCCAAACCGAACTGATGCCGTCGCCTTGGATTCCTTCGTGAACGAAGGGGGCACGCTTTATGTGGTCGGCGAATCCCTCGAGGATCCCCGGACCAACCCGGGTGCGATGCCCCTCCTGACGGCACTCGCCTCAAGCGTGGTCGAGCGCGGCCGGCGCATGGCCGAACGGTCATCCTCCGGTCGCCTCGACCCACCACTCACGCTCGTCCTGGACGACGTGGCCGCCGTCGCCCCGCTGCCCCAGCTCCCGGGGCTGCTGGCCGACGGAGCCGACCAGGGGCTGCCCACGCTGGCGCTGCTCCGCTCCCGCGAACAGGCACGCGCCCGCTGGCCGCATGACGAACTCCCGGCGTGACCAGGGCTTTCAGGGGCGTTCGAGGACGTACTCCAGCTCGGACTCCGCCGAACCGGCCGTCAGCGGCACGGTGACCCCGCTCGGCAGGAACCCGATCCTGCGGTAGAAGCGCAGGGCCCGCCCGTTGTCCTCGTGCACGATCAGCCGCACCCGCTCCACGCCGATGTCCCAGGCCCATTGCAGGGCCTCGTCGAACAGCACCTCGGTCAGCCCGCATCCGCGGTGCTCGGGCCGCACATAGACACCGACGACGTGTCCCTGCCGCCGCTCGATCGGGAACCCGGCCCAGTCCGTCGTGCCGGCCTCCTCCACGAGCACGGTCACGCTTCCGACCCACTCGCCGTCCGGCCCCGCCACGATGAACTGCTGGGCGTCGCTCGACCCCGCGGAGGCCCCGGCCGTCCGCTCCTGCCAGAACGAGTCCGGCCTGGCCACGGCGTCGTCGTACGTCTCCAGAAAGGCGAGGTGGGCCACCGGGTCCTGGAGCGCGACCAGCCGCAGCGCCTTCGCGGCGGGCCACTCCTCGGTGCGCACGGCACGGACGACGTACTGCTCAGTGCTGCTGGGGCTGCTCATGGGGCAACGGTAATGCACCAAAACAAAAGGGCCCACACCTTTTCGGTGTGGGCCCTTTCTTTAAAATTTGTTCGGCGGCGTCCTACTCTCCCACAGGGTCCCCCCTGCAGTACCATCGGCGCTGTAAGGCTTAGCTTCCGGGTTCGGAATGTAACCG
>NZ_JBEYTS010000041.1:0-62939 GCF_040643155.1 Streptomyces sp. NPDC047453
CTGCACTGGTCACACTTCCGTAGACACAGCCAGGCCCGAGCCCGCCGCTCCCACTACAAACGTCGAGGCCACAACCCCCAGATGCGGTTGCAGTACTAGCACATGTGGGTGTGGATCTGGGTGTCCGGGCGTACGCCGCTGGTGGAGAGCCGGAACGCCTCCGTGGCCCATGCCAGGTACTTCGGGCGGTCGGCGGCGCGCAGCGGCAGGGTCTCGCGCCGGGCGGGCTCGTCCACCTGGATCACCGAAGTCCCGCCGCCTCCAGGCCGTTCACCTCCTCGCGCAGGGCGAGGGCGACCTGGCGGGCGGTGTCGGCGAGGGGCTGGTCGTCACGGACGAACGACCGGACGAGCATGGTGACCGGGCCGGTGAGCATGCCCTTGACACGCCGGTCGGACAAGGACTGCGCGTACGTCGTCCAGCGCACCGTCATCGGCTCCGGACGGGAGATGTCGCCGGCCGGGATCGCGGCCGATCATGTCCATCATTCGGATGGCGAGCCGGGACAGGCGGCCGGCCTTGATCGGTATGGGATCCGGTGCGCGCCCTCGGCCCCCACGCGCCCCGCGTACTCCGCGAGCCCCTGCGCGGTCTCTCCCGCCCAGCCCACGTAACCGTCCGGGCGGATCAGGAACACCCCCGCGCCGTACCCCTTGTGCGCCGAGTCCCCGTCCGTCGTCAGCAGGGTCCAGTGCGGTCCCCGGAAGGCGTCGAACAGCCGGATCCCGCCCACCGTCCCGTCCGGCGCGCGGTCGCCCGCCCGCACCGGGCCCGGGGACCGGCGGGTCTCCTCGGTGAGGGAGGAGGTCCGGTACCCGAGGCCGAGTTGGCGGGTCGCCCCGCCGCGGCGGGTCTCGCCGCGGTGAACGCTCGTCGACAGCGCGAGCATGTCGGCCGCGATCGGGCGCCGTTCCTCCTCGTAGGTGTCGAGGAGGGAGTCGGGTACACCGTCGCGCAGCACGGCGCCCAGCTTCCAGCCCAGGTTGCAGGCGTCCTGCACGCCGGTGTTGAGGCCCTGGCCGCCGGCCGGCGAGTGGATGTGTGCGGCGTCCCCGGCGAGGAAGACCCGGCCCGTGCGGAAGCGGTCCGCGAGGGCCGCCCGCGGGCGGAAGTCCGAGGCCCACCGCACCTCGGTCACGTCCTCCGGGGCGAGATGCGAACGGGCGGCGACGACCTTGCGTACCCCGTCGAGGGACAGGTCCACCGCGGTGCCTTCCGGGAACCCGGCCACGACCTGGAAGTCCTCCGTACCCGCGAGCGGGCAGATCGCCATGAAGCCGTCACCCTCCGCACTGGTCGGGAAGATGTGCCAATTGTCGCGGTCCAGACCGGTGATGCGGACGTCCGCCACCAGCATCGGGCTCGGATCGACCGTCTCGCCGGTCATGCCGATGCCGAGCGCCCGGCGCACCGTCGAGCGGCCTCCGTCGGCGGCCACCACGTACCTTGCCGTCGGAGCGGCGCCGGAGGCGAAGCGCACGGTCACGCCTTCCTCGTTCTGAGCGAGGCCGACGACCTCCCGGCCGAAGTCGACCCGCCCGCCCAACTCCTCCAGCCGTGCCAGCAGGATCCGCTGGGTGCGCCACTGCGGCACCATCCACCCTTCCGCGTACGGCGAGTCCTCGGTCGCCTCCACCAGGTCGAACATCCGGTGTTCGCCCGTCCGCCGCCCGTTCTGCCAGATCATCCCGACCGGGTAGGTGCCGCCGGCCGCGCGGATCGCGTCCAGGACGCCGAGGTCGTCGAAGACTTCCAGGGTGCGCGGCTGGATCCCCTTGCCCCGCGAGCCGGGAAACAGTCCGTCGGCCCGCTCGACGACGAGCGCGTCCACCCCGCGCCGGGCCAGATCGATACCGAGGGTCAGTCCGCTGGGGCCCGCGCCCACGATCAGTACGTCCACCTGTGCGGTCATGCGCCGATACTCCTTAACGCCGTTAAGTGCGGTCTGTCACGACGATGGACTTAACGCCGTTAAGCTGTCAAGCGTGAACTCGGAACAACGCGTGCCTCTCGACCGCAAGCGGGTCGCGGACGCCGCCCTGACCCTCCTGAACGAGGTGGGCCTGGCGGGCCTGACGCTGAGCGCCATCGGCCGCGAGCTGGGCGTCAAGGCACCGGCCCTGTACTGGCACTTCAAGGACAAGCAGGCCCTGCTCGACGAGATGGCCACGGAGATGTACCGCCGGATGGTCGCCGGGACCCCCCTCGACCCCGCGGACACCTGGCAGGAACGGCTGCGCAAGTCCAATCACGGTCTGCGCGAGGCGCTGCGCGGCTACCGCGACGGCGCGAAGGTCTTCAGCGGCTCACGCTTCACCGGCATGGAGCACGCCGAGCAGATGGAGGACAACCTGCGCCTGTTCACGGCCGCCGGCTTCACGCTCGCCCAGGCGGTGCGCGCGACCACGACCACGTATCTCTACACGCTCGGCTTCGTCACCGAGGAGCAGGGCGTCGAGCCGCTGCCCGACGAGCGGCGCGAGGGCTTCGACATCGGCGAACGCGCCCGGATGATGGCCGACTTCCCGCTGTCCGCCGCCGCGGGCACCGAGATCTTCGCGGACTACGAGCAGCACTTCGCGGAGGGACTGGAACTCGCGATCGCCGGTATCGCCACGCGGTACGGAATCGGCTGAGGACGGCCCGTCGGGCGGTGGGTCGCCGGCGGCGCGGCCACGTGCGGGCCGTGGCCCGCGAGATGTCCGGTCCCGACCTCCGCAGTTCGCGACGTGGCCGTGGCCGTGGCCGTGGGCGCCGCGGCGGACCTGCCGACCCGGCCGGGGCGCGAGACCATGGTGGCGTGAGGCAGCGGTCTCGGCCGGGAACGCGGGGGCGAGGCGAGAGGAGGCGTCGACGGTGGAGTCTGCCGAAGCCTTCATGGATGGCGGGGACGAGCCGGTCACGCCGTCCGGTGGCCTGCTGGACCTGCTGAGCGTCTCGGCGGTGGTGCTGGACGGGCGGGGGCGCGTGGTCTTCTGGAGCCCGCAGGCGCAGCAGATCTTCGGCTACACCGCCCGGGAGGCCCTGGGCCGGCACGCCGCCCGGCTGATGGTCGACGACCGGCACCGGAACCTCGTCACCGCGCTGTTCGCCCAGGTGATGACGGAGGGCACGGGGTGGGCGGGTACCTTCCCCGTCCGCCACAAGGACGGCAGTTCTCGCCTGGTGGAGTTCCGCAACATGCGACTGGAAGGCGAGCACGGGGACTACTACGTGTTGAGCATCGCCGCCGACCGGGACGTCCTGCGGAACATGGAACGCGACCTCGCGCTCTCCGCCCGGCTGGTCTCACAGTCCCCGGTCGGGCTGGGCATCCTGGACCCCGACCTGCGGTACCTGGTGGTCAATCCCGCGCTGGAGCGCATGAACGGCCGGCCCGCCGACCTGCAGATCGGCCGAACCGTCCGCGAGGTGCTGGACTTCATGGACGCCATCTGGGTCGAGACCGCGATGCGCCGCGTACTGGACAGCGGCGACCCGCTGCTGAACCAGCTCATCCTCGCCCCCACCCCCTCGGACCCGGGCCACGAGCACGCGTGGTCGGTCTCGTACTACCGGCTCGAGGACAGTGTGGGGCAGGTACTCGGAGTCGCGGTCCAACTCGTGGACGTCACCCAGCAGCACCGCGCGTCCGCCGAGGCCGCCGCCGCCCGGCAGCGCCTCGCCCTGATCGCCGATGCCTCGGCGCGCATCGGCACGACCCTCGATCCGGGTACCACCGCCGACGAACTCGCCCGCGTCTGCGTGCCGGAAGTGGCGGACCTCGCCGCAGTCGTTCTCGTGGACGCCTTACTCAAGGGCGGCGACCGCGACCGGGTACCGGACGGACCGGTGGCCATGCGCACCATGGCCACCGTCGCCCACCCGGCCCCGGACGTCTCCCTCCCCGTCGGGAACGTCGCCCGGTACGCGCGCCATCAGATGATCACCCGGTGTGTCACCACCGGCCGCCCGGTCTTCGCCTCCCCCGTCACCGGCCGGGACCTCGTCCACCTCGCCCCGGCCCACGCTGCCGCCGCCCTCGCCGCGATCGACGCACACTCCTGCCTGGCCGTCCCGCTCGTCGCCCACGGCCGCGTACTCGGTGCGCTTGGCCTCGCCCGCGGCCGCAACTCACTGCCGTTCGGCGACGACGACGCCACCCTGGCCCTCGAACTGGCCTCCCGCGCGGCCGTCAGCATCGAACACGCCCGCTGGTACCAGAACCAGCGCCGGACCGCCGAGAACTTCCAGCGCAGCCTCCTGCCCCGGAAACCGTCGCAGCGGCCGGGCCTGGACATCGCCTGCCGCTACCAGCCCGCCTCGACCATCTGCGGGATCGGTGGCGACTGGTACGACGCGATCGCGCTGTCCGACGACAGGACCGCCCTGGTCATCGGCGACGTGATGGGCAGCGGCAGCGGCGCCGCCACCACCATGGGCCAGCTGCGTACGGCGACCCGGACCCTGGCCGCGCTCGACCTGGACCCCGCCGCGGTCCTGTGGCACCTCGACCGCATCGCCGGCGAGCTTGATCAGCGGTTCGCCACCTGCACGTACGCCGTGTACGACCCGCGCCGCGCCTGCTGCCACGTCGCCATGGCCGGCCATCTGCCGCCGGTGCTGATGCCGGCCGGCGGTGGTCCGCGGCTCCTCGATCTCCCGACCGGAGCACCGCTCGGCGTGGGAAGCGTCCCCTTCGAGACCACCCGGCTGCGGATCGAGCCCGGGGACGGGCTGCTGCTCTACACCGACGGGCTCGTCGAAACCCGCAGCCACTCCCTCGACGCTCAACTGGCCACGCTGCTGCGGCTCCTCGCGAGACCACCGGGTCCCCTGGAAGAGACCTGCGACCACCTGCTGGACGCCTTGCGCAGCCCCGACGAACCCGACGACGTCGCCCTGCTCCTCACCCGCGCCGATCAGATAGGGCACCCAGACGAAAGGCCCTAAGCCGTTCCGGGGGTGTCAGTCGTTCCGAGGGCTTCGCGCAGGAACGTGACGGCTTGGTCGATGGCCGCTCGGGCGGCCTTGGACTGGCTGAGCGAGTTGAGCATCATGAAGTCGTGCACCGTGCCGTCGTAGCGCACCGTGGTGACCGGCACGCCGGCGGCGCGCAGCTTGGCGGCGTACGCCTCGCCCTCGTCGCGCAGCACATCGGCCTCGTCGACGACCAGCAGCGCGGGCGGCAGGTCGGCGAGCTGCTCGGGGGTGGCCCGGTTCGGGGACGCGGTGATCTCCGCGCGCTGTTCCGGGTCGGTGGTGTAGGCGTCCCAGAACCACTCCATCAGCTTGCGGCTGAGGTAGTAGCCGGTGGCGAACTGGTCGTAGGAGTCGGTGTCCATCGCCGCGTCCGTGACCGGGTAGTACATCGACTGGTGCACGAACCTGACGTCGCCGCGCTCCTTGGCCATCAGGGCGAGTGCCGCGGTCATGTTCCCGCCGACCGACTCGCCGGCCACCGCCATGCGTCGGGCGTCCAGCCCCATGGACTCTCCCTCACGCGTGATCCACTGCGCCGTGGCGTAGCCCTGTTCGATGGCCACGGGGTAGCGCGCCTCCGGGGAGGGCGTGTACTCCACGAAGGCCACGGCGGTACGGGCGCCGACCGCCAGCTCCCGCACCAGCCGGTCGTGGGTGCCGGCGTTGCCCAGCACCCAGCCGCCGCCGTGCATGTACACCACGACGGGCAGCGTCCCGGTGACGCCCTGCGGCTTGACGATGCGCACCCGTACGTCGCCCACCGTGGCCGGTACGGTGATCCACTCCTCGTCGACCGGCAGTTTGTCGATCGGCGCGGCCTGAAGGTCGTCGAGGACCCTGCGTGCTTGGGCGGGTTCCATCTCGTACAGGAAGGGGTGCTTCGAGGTCGCGTCGGCGAGTTCCTGCGCCGGGCGCTCCAGGACGATTGAGGCGGACTTCGCAGCCATGGCAATGCTCCTTGGCGATGCTGGGAAGCGCATGCGGAGACACGCATGCCGAGCGGCGTAGGGCGCCCGGCCGGCAAGCGCCGGTGTCACTGAACGTCCGGGCCCTGGGAAATGAGTCCTTGTCCAAGGTTCAAGGCCCTCGTTCAAGCCCTACGAGCCGATGTGCCCATCGTAGGCGCACCTCGCCAGAACGGTGCCCCGGACTTCCCTGAGCGTCCCCGTTTTCCTCGTCTGTGCAGGTCAGCTGGTAGGGGGTGTCAGGCCCTGGCAGCGTGCGTGGTGATCGACCGTCCCTGGGAGGAGTACGCATGAGCGAGGGCCTGGCCCCCGCGCTGTCCGGTGTCGACCTGGCCCGGTGGTCCTGCAGGTCGCTCGGGCTGCAGCGAAGACCCGGCCGGCCGACGCGGCAGGAGGCGGTGCCAGCACCCGGTGCGTGACGCCGTCGCAGCGCACCAGTGGTCGTGATCCGATCACGTTCGCCGCGGTGATCGACAACCTGGTGACCGAGCGGGCCTGGCAGGCCCCGGCCGCGGCCGGCAGCGCCATCGACCGGTGGGCGGACGTCGCGCCCGAGCCGGCCAGGCACGTCGCGGCCGTCGGCTACGACGCCGACTCCGGCCAGCTTGGTCTTCCGGGGAGAGTGGGCCCACCAGCCGCCGCTCGTCGAGGACGCGCTCGGCGAGCAGATGCTCGCCCTCCTCAACCAACCGGATGCGGCCTGCACCGTTACTGACAAACTCGCCGATGCGGTGATCTTGCGCTCGATGCGGCGCAGCCACATCTCATGCCAGACCCGAGGGTGCGCAGTCTTTCCAGATCAGGCGGCAGATTATCGAACATATTTGTGATGTGACTGAGCGCGTTGGCTGGCCCGTCCGGCCAAGTAGGTGCTCTGATCCGATGGTGCCGGCGAGCGGTCAGCCGCCGTGGAGACCCCACTCGTCGAGACCACCGTAAACGTGAGCCTCAAGGCATTGCGGGGCGTCAAGGCCGACGACCTTGCCCCGGTAGAGGGCAATGAGCGAGTCCTGGGCGTCGATCCCGAAGGCGCCCTCGGGACCGATCATGAATCCGTAAGCCATGGACACCTGGCAGTTCCCCTATCGGCAGGAACGGCTCGATCAACTTCCACTGCTCATCGCTCAGTTGCCTGCGCGCCACGATCGTCTTCCTACCGGATCTGCCTCCCAGACAGACCCGGACCGGCAAGACTGATCACAACATCACACAGACACCAGGAGCGTGGGTCAGTAAACAACTCCTGGAATGCCGCGCCTCGTGGTGAAGTGCGGCTGCCGAGCGCTGCTCTTGAAAAGGCGTGGCTGCCGGGCAGTCGTGATGCGACAATCAGTCCGCAACTTGATCCACATCCGCGTCCCGGAGGTCCGCATGGACGTCGCCTCGCTGCTGCCGATGACCACGTCCCGGTTGTCGCTGCGTCTGTTCACTCCCGGCGACGCCGACGACCTGTACGCCTACCAGAGCCTGCCGAGCGTGGCGCGTTACTTGTACCGGCCGGCGCACACGCGTGAGCGCAGCGAGCAGGTTGCCGCCGAGCGCGCGGCGCAGACGGCCTGGCGCGCCGACGGGGACAAGCTGGCGCTCGCTGTCTGCCGACGCGATGAGCCCGGCGTCCTTGGCGAGGTGAGCCTCACCCTGGCCGATGCCCGCGCCGCCCAGGCCGAGATCGGCTGGACTCTCGACCCAGGTCACCAGGGGCACGGCTACGCGGCCGAGGCGGCCGCGGCGCTGGCCGGGTTTGCCTTCGACACGCTGGGCGTGCACCGGCTCTACGCACGGCTGGATGTGGAGAACACCGGGTCTGTGCGGGTCTGTGAGCGCCTCGGGATGCGCCGGGAGGCGCACCTGGTCGAGAACGACCTCGACGGGGATCGCTGGGGCAGCGAGTACATCTACGCGGCGCTGTCCGCGGATCTTGGCAGTCGATCAGGCGATTGAGCCCGACGCCGCCTCCTGTTCGTGATCTTCCATATGGGAGAATCCTGGTATGTCTGGTGGGCATGGCCTGTTCGAGGTGGATCCGGCGGCGGTGGTGAAGTCGGAGATCGCGCCGACGGTGGCGGTGAAGAAGACCTTCCGGGCGTTCGTCCCCGATCAGATGCTGATGCTGCCGCCGTCCTGGATGAGTGGCTGCCCGAGGGGCATCTGGCCCGATTTGTGGCCGAACTGGTCGACGAGGTGCTCGACCTGGGCCCGATCCTGGCGTCCTACACCGAGAAGCGCGGGTTCCCGCCGTATGACCCGCGGTTGATGGTCCGGCTGCTGATCTACGGGTACACCACCGGGGTGCGCTCGTCGCGGGCGATCGAGCGCAAGTGCACCGATGATGTGGCCTTCCGCTATCCGGCTGCGGAGGCGGGGCCGGACTACCGGTCGATATCCCGGTTCAGGGCCCGGCACCTGGACGCCCTGGCCGGGATCTTCACCCAGTCGCTGCGCCTGGCGCAGCGACTGGGCATGGTCAAGATGGGGCGGGTCGCACTCGATGGCACGAAACTGCAGGCCAACGCCTCCGAGCACAAGGCGATGAGCTACAACCGGCTGGTGGAGAAGGAAGAACGCCTCGAAGCCGAGATCGCCGGCCTCGAGGCGGCGGCCGCCGGCCTGCTGGCCGATGCCGAGGCTCTCGATGCCGCCGAGGACGAGCGGTTCGGGCCCGACGGCAAGGACACAGACCTGCCCGCGAACTCGACCGCAGGGAAAAGCGCCTGGCCAGGTTGCAGACCGCCCGCGCGCAGATCGAGGCCGAGGCCGCCGAGAAGGCCCGCAAGCACGCCGAGAACAAGGAGCGGCGACGCCAAAAGCGTGCCGGGACCGACGAACCCGAGGCGGTGGCCGAAATCGGCGACCTGGCGGCCGAAACCGCGCGGCCGAAGGACAAGGCGCAGGCCAACTTCACCGACCCCGAATCGCGCATCATGAAGAACGGGGCCGGCGCGTTCATCCAGGCCTACAACGCCCAGGCCGTGGTGGACGACGCGCACCAGATCATCACCGCCGCCGACGTCACGACCAACCCCGCCGACGCACTCAACTACACCGGCATGCTCGACCAATCCGCCGCGAACACCGGAATCCACGCACGTCAGGCGCTCCTCGACGCGGGCTACTGCTCCGAGGCGAACCTTCAGGCCGCAGCCGAGCGCAAGGAAGAACACGACACCGACACCTTCATGGCCACCGGCCGCCTGTCCCACGACGAACGCGTCAGCCCCGCCCCGCGCGGACGCATCCCGGCCGACGCCACGGCGCGCGAGCGCATGGCCCGCACACTGCACACCAAACCCGGACGCGCCGCCTACGCCCAACGCAAAGCCATCGTCGAACCCGTCTTCGGGCAGATCATGACCTGCCAAGACGGCCGCAGATTCCTGCTACGCGGCGAAGCAGGCGCCCGCGCCGAATGGCGGCTACTCGCCGCATGCCACAACCTGCGAAAGGTCTTCGGGCAGGTCGGAACCCCCGGACTGGCCGCGGCCCGAGCCTGAGCGCCCAGGCGGCAGCATCACCCTCCACAGCAACCACACCCCGCACCCGCCCCGACACCGCCGACAAACCCCAGACCGCCAGAGATCCGACCACCAACCCTCGACGGCTTGCTCGTTACCGACCCACGCTCCTAGGAAAGGAAACCCCGGCCCCGGGGCAAGGGTTGACTCAGGGGGCGGGTCCGGCAGGCTCCCGATGTCCGGCACGTCGTGGTCGACGACGCTCGGAGCATGTCTCGCCACAAGTCCCGAAGCGCAGCGTCGGACGGGGGAAGCCCGTCCGGCGCCATCCGTCGCGTGTTCCGCTGGAAGCGCCTTGTCGTCGTGCTCGGTTCGCTGATCACCGTGCTTGCCGTGGCCATCGGTGCTCTGTTCGCCTGGTTGTGGACCGATGCCAAGGTCAGCACGGTGGGCAAGGCCTCATTCGACAACGCCCTGGCGATACCGCCCCTGGCCGAGTCGATCGTCGAGAAGGACGGCACCCGGGTCTTCGACCTGCGCATGCAGGGGGGAGCAACGGAGTTCCAGGACGGGGTGAAGACCCCGACCTGGGGGTTCAACGGCTCCTATCTCGGACCGACACTGCGGGCAGAGCGCGGCGAGAAGGTGCGCGTGCGGATCAGGAACAACCTGGAGGAGGCCTCCTCCGTACACTGGCACGGTATGCATCTGCCGGCGCGCATGGACGGCGGCCCGCACCAGATGATCGGGGCAGGGGCCACCTGGACGCCGCACTGGACGGTCGATCAGCCAGCGGCGACGCTCTGGTACCACCCGCATCCGCACGGCCGGACCGAGGAACACGTCCGGCGGGGTCTGGCCGGCCTGTTCCTCCTCGACGACGAGAAGTCGGCGCGCCTGCCCCTGCCGAAGCGGTACGGCGTCGACGACCTGCCGGTCGTCGTGCAGGACGTCCGCTTCGACGGCTCACGGCTGTCCGGGGACCGTGGGCTGATGCAGAGCGTGGGCTTCCTGGGGGACCGGACCATGGTCAACGGCACGCTGCGCCCGTATCGGCAGGTGCACGACGAGCTGATCCGGCTGCGGCTGCTCAACGCCTCCACCGCCCGCACCTACGCCTTCGGTTTCCCGGACGATCGTCACTTCTCACTTATAGGCACGGACGGCGGGCTGCTGGAACGGCCTGCCGTCATGGACCGGGTGCAGTTGTCGCCCGGTGAGCGCGCCGAGATCGTCGTGCGGGTCGGAGCGGGTGAGCGGGTGATGCTCCAGAGCTTCGCACAGGGCAACTACGGGGACTCCTGGCAGCGGCGGTTCGGCGGAGGCGACGACTCCTTCGACGTACTTGAGCTGCGGGTGGCCCAGCGGCTGCGGCCGTCGCCGGAACTGCCGGCCGAACTCACCAGTTTGGAGCTGCCCCACGAGGAAGCGGCCGTGCGTGGGCGGCACTTCGACCTGAAGCGGTCTGGGATCAACGGCAGGGCCATGGACATGGGACGCATCGACGAGACGGTCACCCGCGGGACGACGGAGGTCTGGACGATACGCAACACGAACGGCATGCCGCACAACTTCCATGTGCACGACGTGCAGTTCCGCGTGGTGGAGGTGAACGGATCCGCTCCACCGCTCGCCCTGCGCGGGCCGAAGGACACGGTGTTCGTCCCGCACGACACCACGATGAAGCTGGCGCTGAGCTTCACGGCGCCGGCCGATCCGGACACTCCGTACATGTACCACTGCCATTTGCTGTACCACGAGGACGAAGGAATGATGGGCCAGTTCGTGGTGGTGGAGAAGGGTGGGTCGGCCGGGACCCCACCGAGACATACGCGTCACGGGCGTGGGCACGAGGGCGATTGAACCGGGCGTGCTCCCGTACGCCGCGCGGGGCGGCGAGCTTCCACTCCGGGTAACTAATGTCTGTGTGATGTTGTGATCAGTCTTGCCAGTCCGGGTCTGTCTGGGAGGCGGATCCGGTAGGGAGACGATCGTGGCGCGCAGGCAACTGAGGTGGGGAATTACGTGATGCTGATCATGGAGATCGTGCGGAATTTTATGTCCGCTCAGACATACTCGCCACCATGTCCCCGAACAGGCAAGGTCGGCTGAGGTAACGAAGCACAACTAGTCACCGCGGAGTCGGCGGCAGTTGGCACGTCAATCACGGGGATTAGGCCATAAGTGGACATACTGGCTGGCGCTCGCTACGGTCGAATTAGAGACGCCACAACTGCGAGTAGTAGTCGGTCCGCAGGGAAGTTGGCGTCGGAAGCCGGAATCCACCGGCCTCATGGTGCCAGAGAGTATAGATGCCGCTCCCTGATCAGCAACCGTACGAAGGATGTGCTTGGCCAGGTCGAGGCACCATGTGTCGTACCGCTTCAAGGAAGAGGCTGACTATGCGCGCGAAGCGAACCGTCGCACTCGTGGCGAGCCCCCTCGTCGCAGCCGTGGCCCTGGCGTTCTCGCCCGCAGCCATGGCACAGGGCTCGGCCAACACCACCCACGCCGCGCCGGTGTCTGTGACTCAGGCCCCGAAGCCGCCCCTGGGGGCGAAGGAGGGCAATCGCGATGGACGGATAGCCGGGCAGGCCGACGGCCCAGACTGCGCATACAAGCAGTCCTGGGCGCCGAAGACGAAGAACTCGAAGTACATGCAGGCTTACACGGCCGCTTACGAAAGGAACTACGACAAGCTTTGCACTGAGGAGGAGTAGAATAGGGACTTCGCGAAGTCCGGCAGGATGTGCCGGATGTCCCAAGCCTCAAAGACCAGGCTCCGCCGCTCGGCTGGCGGAGCCTGCCGCGTGAGCGCGGGCTCTCCTAACTGACTTGCACACGCACGTAGATAGCCGGGCGCACTTCCTGGGCGGGCCAGCAGGGATGGCACTGCCCGCGTGTGGTCGCCGTTGCGAGCCGTTCCCACACGTTGCGGACGTTGTGTGCTCCAACCGAGCGCGCACACGGAGCGCACGCCAATCGTCGTGTTCGTGGCGAATGCAGCGGCCATGTTCGGGACGTCGTCGATACGAACCGGGGCAGTGATCTGCTTCGGTGTGCCAAGGCTTTGAAGCAAGAGCATCGTCGTACCGGGGAGCACGGGGGTGTCAGGCCAAATAACTGTCCCGTCCTGGTCGACGAAACCGAGATTCCAAGTTCCACCTTCGGAGACAAGGCCGGTCCGGCTCGACGAACACCGCATCGTCGAATCCGGCGAGGTGGGCGTCACGCCGAATCCGAAGCTGCGAGTGGAGGCCAATGTGCTTCACTGCCGCGCTGTCGCGAGTGAAGGTCTAGGACTTGGCGGTAAGCGGTGGCGGGGCATGGCACCCGCCGGCCGCAAGTTCACCAGAACGTGAGGGTCCTTGGCGTCGACGTCGACATCTGGTCCATCCGCAAGCGCGCGGGCCGCCCGAAGCCGTGGGAACTGCGGTGGCGGGTAGGCGAGCGACGCAGATCGTCACGGACTGCGTGCGCGTCCCACTTCGCCCGCTCCAGCAGATGCTGCATCCCATCCGGTGTGGCCTCACCGGCCCACTCCGCGATCGTCCAGCAGTTCTTCCGCGGCAGGTCCGCCAGCAGCCCTCGGACGAACTTCCCCACCCGACGGCGGGGTTCGGCACGCGCGAACCGTCCGGCTATGCGCGCATCAGCCCTGCGAAGTCATCGTCCCAACGGCCAGGGTCCACGCTGTGACCAGCGGCCACCGCCTGATCTTCAGTCTTCACACACCGATGATCATCGGTGGCCGCACCCGTCTCCGACCGCACGCCAGACCTCCCCCGACCTCGCCTACGGCTCCGACATCGCCGACATCGGCCTGCCCATCCCGGCGGTGGCCATCGCAGCGATCTGGCACGAGGGTCCGCTCTTGCCGGGCCTCGGCCCGACCCACCAGGTATCGCTCTTCATCTCGATCGTGGTGGGCACGCTGACGATCATCCCCGGCCGCGCGACGCTCTAGCAGGGCTGCCTCCATCTGGTGCTGTTCGCGGCGCACTTGGTGCTGGCGGTCACCCCCTAGCGGCACCGGCTCCCGCCCCGGGGGACCTGCCGCCCAGCCCCGGAATCAGCACCGCCGCCACCGCCAGGTGCATCAGAGCGAGGGAGACCCGGGTGCCGCCGTCCATGCTGTCGCCGATGAACGGCAGGAAGGACACGGCCAGTACGGCGCCGGCCACCCCGGTCCAGATGGTGCGGGCGCGCCGCGCCCCGAACCGCTCCAGGGCGGCCAGCAGTCCCCAGCCGGAGAGCGACGCGAGCAGTGCGACGACCGCCACGGGCACGGCGCTGATGTCGAGTGTCTGCTCGCTGTCGGCGATCTGCAGCCGGTGCCCCAGCAGTGGGTCCGCGACCAGCCACACCAGGACGGGGGCCAGGACGGTCAGGGCCGTAACCCCCAGGCGCTTTCTCCGCGCGCTCATTTGGCGCCCCCCGAGAGCGCCCCGTGCAGGAAGACCTCCACCAGCTCCTGCGGGGTCAGGTCGGGCTCGTCCTCCGTACGCGGCTGGGTGAAGAGCAGCCCGAAGAAAAGGGCCGCGATCTGTTCCGGCGACCGGCGCAGGGCGGCCTTGTCGGGCTCCAGCAGCTCCGCGAGGGCCGCGCGGATACGGGTCGTCGACTCGTCGCGGCCCGCGCCGCGCACCGTGCCGGGGTGCTTGCCGCCGCGATGCCCCAGCGAGCCGGCGATCGCGCCCATCCTGGACATGTGCGCCTGCAGCGCCTCGGCCGCCTCCGCGAGCCGGTCGGGCAGCGGCTGGGATACGTCGATCGCGTCGAGCTCGCGGACCGCGTGCTCGGGGGAGAGCGCCTCGACCATGCAGGCCTGCAGCAGCTCGTCCTTGTCGGCGAAGACCCGGAAGATCGTGCCCTCGCCGATGCCCGCGGCGCGGGCGATCTTCGCGGTCGTCACCGCGGCGCCGTACTCGGCGATCAGCGGGATCGCGGTCTGGATGATCATTTCGCGGCGCTGCTCCGGCGACATGGCGGGGGCGCGGCGGCGGGTGGTCTGGTTCTCCTTAGGTGCTGTCATGACCGCGAGAGTACGGAGTGAGGGCTCACTCCGTCAATGAGTGAGTCCTCACTCCGCTCACATTTCCCGTACTCGGCTGCTTGTCGGTGGCAGCCCGCCAAGATCCACAACTACGGCTGGAGTATTAACGAAATGGGGTGGCAAGTGCACTCCTGGAAGAGCGACGATCTCCCGGTACTCGCCGATGAAGGGGCAGCTATGGGCGACATCGCTCCGAGGGAGCTCATCTTGATGAGGCTCGTTGAAAACGGCCACGCGTAGCGCCGCCGTAGACGCGGGGCCGTACGGGCACCGCCGACGACTGCGGCACGCTCGTGGCCTTCCTGGCGTCCAATGACGCGCGCTGGATCACCGGGGGCACCATCCCCGTCTCCGGCGGCATGCGCTGACGCCACGCGGTCTTCGCCGCTGACCCGAAACCGGCCGGAGCCGCTTCTCAAGGTCAGCGTGGGCTGGGTGCCGCCGGGGGCCCACAGATGGATGTTCCTGCCGTCGCCGATCAGGCGCATGCCGATCTGGCGGTCGTGGGGGCCTTCGAGGTTGACGATGCCGCCGGTGATCAGCTCGTCGACCTGCCAGGTGTCGGCGCCGAGGTAGCGGGTGAGGGTTTCGGCGGTGGTGTGGAGGGCTGAGGGGGCGAGTTGCACATCGTGCGCCCATCGATCGCGGCAAAAGGCGGTGGGTGTGGGGCGGATGCGCTGCGCGGCTCGGCTGCCGGTGCGCGCGTGCTCGTGTGAGCCCTGTGCGCGCCCCCGCCCGGGCGGTAAGACTGCCTGCCGACGGGCAGGGAGCCTCGGCACTGCCCACCGCCTTCGTCCGGCGTCCCAGGAAGGCAGGTCGGTCGCTGTGCTGTTGCGTCTGCCCACGTCCGTGTCCGAAGCACGGAAGTGCCTGGCCGAGGGCGCCGTCCCGATCGGCGGGGCGACCCTTGTCTGGGCCACCTGGCAGCGCGACGGATTCCCCGAACTGGCCATGTCCCTGCGCGAATTGCCGGAGGCCAACGTCGTGGGGCGGCGGACCCTGGGCGGCGCCGTGGTCCTGAACCGGATCGACGAGCGGGTTCCCGACGTGCTGCGGCTGGCGGCCGCCACGGTGGGCACCGGGGCAGTGCGGAGGACGGCGACGGTCGGCGGCAACCTCGTCGGCAGCACGTTGCGCTGCCTGCTGCCCGCCGCGCTCGTCCTGGACGCCCGGGCCATGGTGCTGGAGCCCGAGGGCGTCCGTGAGGCGGATCTGTCCGAGGTGGTGGCCAAGCGGCCCGTCCTGCTCAGCCTCCGTTGGCGCGAGCCGGTCGCCTGTGCCTACCGCAAGCTGGATGGCGAGGCCGGCGGACCGCCGCCCCTCGTGGTCGCCTCGGCGGTGCACGCCGACGACGAGGGCGACCGGCTGCGGGTCGCCGTCCGCGACGGCTATGAGGTGCTCAGCGGAAGTGCCCTGCGCGTCACCGACGTGGAAGAGGTTCTGAGCGGGTTGCGCGCGACGGCCCTCGGTGAGCTGCCCGCCGCCTCGTGGGAAGTCGTCCGCTCACAGATCGCCGGCCTTCTGGGCGGGCGCGGCGCGCGCTGAGTGACTGAGTAGGCGGCCCGCCGCCCGGCCCCGGCCGTCCGGCGGGGGTGCGCCGGACGTCCACGTCCATTCCCGCGCCGGACGGCCACGTCCACTCCCGGGGCGGACGGGCCTGGTGCCTCACCGTCTCCTTCTCCTACCGCGCTTTCACCGCACCCTGTCGCCGCGCCCTGTCGTCGGGCTCGCCTGCTGATGTTCATAGGTGGCTCGACGCACGTCAGATACCCCCATGGGGTATCGATTCAAGAGGGATGAGCGCTTGCGTCGAATACGGGTGGGGGGTATACATGTATCCATGCCAGGTACCCCCCTGGGGTATCCGATGAGACGAGGAGGAAACGATGTCCGGCTGCTGCACGCCCGAGGGAAGCTGCCACACCGACGCCCGGATCAAGACCGTCTACAAGGTGGACGGGGTCGGCAGCGCCCACTGCCAGGGCGTCGTCGCCAAGGCCGTGGGCGCGCTCGACGACGTCATCGCCGTCGAGGTCGAGATCGGCACGGGACTCGTCACGGTGACGACCCCCGCCGCCCCTGACGCGGCGTTCGAGTCGCTGTTCGCCGAGACCGTGGACGAGGCCGGCTACGACTACGCCGGCCGCGCCGACACCTGACCGCACGTCACCGGGCGGGGGCGTCCCAGCCGCCGCCCCCGCCCCACCCGCCATCCACACCCGCCGTGATCGTGAGCTGCGAGGAACAGACATGACCACCACCACGTCCGGTGCCGCCGAGGTAGAACTGGCCATCGGCGGCATGACCTGCGCCTCGTGCGCCGCCCGCATCGAGAAGAAGCTCAACCGCATGGACGGCGTCGAGGCGACCGTCAACTACGCCACCGAGAAGGCGAAAGTCACCTTCCGCGAGGACGTCGCCGTGACCGACCTGATCGCCACGGTCGAGGCCACCGGTTACACCGCGCGCGAACCCGAGCCCCTGCGTGCCGAGCCGGAGCGGGCCGACCGCTCGGCAGGCCCGGCGGGGGAGGGCCCCGACGAACTCCAGCCGCTCCGGCAACGGTTGACAACCGCGATCGTGCTCGCCGTGCCGGTGATCGCGATGGCGATGATCCCGCCGCTCCAGTTCGAGTACTGGCAGTGGCTGTCCCTGACCCTGGCGGCGCCCGTGGTGACGTACGCCGCCTGGCCGTTCCACAAGGCCGCCTGGACCAACGCCCGCCATGGTGCGGCGACCATGGACACCCTGATCTCCGTCGGCACCTCGGCCGCGTTCCTGTGGTCGGTGTGGGCGCTGTTCTTCGGCACCGCCGGCATGCCCGGCATGACCCACCCCTTCGAGCTGACCATCGCCCGCAGCGACGGCGCCGGGAACATCTACCTGGAGGCCGCGGCCGGCGTGACCGCGTTCATCCTCGCCGGCCGCTACTTCGAAGCCCGGTCGAAGCGCAAGGCCGGCGCGGCGCTCAGGGCCCTGCTGGAACTGGGCGCGAAGGAAGTCACCGTTCTCCGCGGCGAGCGTGAAGAACGCATACCCGTAGCGGAGTTGAAGGTCGGCGACCGCTTCCTCGTCCGCCCCGGCGAGAAGATCGCCACCGACGGCACCGTCGTCGAGGGCGCCTCCGCCGTGGACGCCTCGATGCTCACCGGCGAGTCCGTCCCGGTCGAGGTCACCGTCGGGGACGCCGTCACCGGTGCCACCCTGAACGCGGGCGGGCGGCTGGTCGTCGAGGCCACCCGGGTCGGTTCCGACACCCAACTCGCCCGGATGGCCAAGCTGGTGGAGGACGCCCAGAACGGCAAGGCCGCGGCGCAGCGGCTCGCCGACAGGATCTCCGGAGTCTTCGTTCCCGTCGTCATCGCACTGGCCCTGGCCACACTCGGCTTCTGGCTCGTCGACGGCGCGGGACTGACCGCCGCCTTCACCGCCGCGGTCGCCGTCCTGATCATCGCCTGCCCGTGCGCCCTGGGGCTCGCCACACCGACCGCCCTCATGGTCGGCACCGGGCGCGGCGCGCAACTGGGCATCCTCATCAAGGGCCCCGAGGTCCTGGAGAGCACACGCAAAGTCGACACCGTCGTCCTGGACAAGACCGGCACCATCACCACCGGCCGCATGACCCTGCTGGCCGTGCACCCGGCCGACGGCACCGACGAGACGGACGTCCTGCGGCTCGCCGGCGCCCTGGAACATTCCTCCGAGCACCCGATCGCCCAGGCGGTCGCCACCGGAGCCGCGAACCGCGTGGGCACCCTGCCGGTCCCGGAGGACTTCGCCAACATCGCCGGACTCGGTGTCCAGGGAGTCGTCGAGGGCCACGCCGTCCTCGTCGGGCGCGAGCAGTTGCTGGCCGAGTGGGCGATGTCCCTGCCCGACGACCTGCGGCGGGCCAAGGAGGCCGCCGAGGCGGCCGGTCGTACGGCCGTCGCGGTCGCCTGGGACGGCGAGGCGCGAGCCGTACTCGAAGTCGCCGACGCGGTCAAGGAGACCAGCCCCGAGGCCATCCGCCGGCTGCGTGCCCTCGGCCTGACCCCCATGCTGCTCACCGGCGACAACCGGGCCGTCGCCGAGGCCGTCGCGGCGGAGACGGGCATCGCACCCGAGCACGTCATCGCCGAGGTCCTGCCGCAGGACAAGGTCGACGTCGTCAAGCGCCTTCAGAGCGAGGGGCGTTCGGTCGCCATGGTCGGTGACGGCGTCAACGACGCGGCGGCGCTCGCCCAGGCCGATCTGGGCCTGGCGATGGGCACCGGAACGGACGCCGCGATCGAGGCCGGCGACCTGACCCTGGTCCGCGGGGACCTCCGGGTCGCGGCCGACGCCATACGGCTCGCCCGCAGGACGCTGGGTACCATCCGCTCCAACCTCTTCTGGGCCTTCGCCTACAACGTCGCCGCGCTTCCGCTGGCCGCGGCCGGACTGCTCAACCCGATGATCGCGGGCGCGGCGATGGCCTTCTCCTCGGTCTTCGTGGTCGGCAACAGCCTGCGCCTGCGCCGTTTCCGGGCCGTCGGCCACTGACCTCCCGCCGGGAGCCGTGAGCGGTGCGCGGGCATCGCGGCAGGGCCTCCGCCGTTCCTCCAGGGGCGGCGGGCGCCCTCGGCTCACCCCTCATCGATCGAAGGGATCCGATGATGACGCATCCGCCGGCCCCGTCCGCTCCGTCGGCTTCATGGGCCGTGCTTCGCAAGGGAGTTGCCCATCCGGTGACGCGTATGGCCGCTGTGGCCCTGCTTCAGGCCCTGACCGCGCACATCGGCCGGACGGAGCCCTCGGGAGCACGGCCGCCTCAGTGCGGCTGCGGGGTGTCCGTAGGGTGAGTGACGTGACAACCCGTGCACAACAGCGCCGTGAGTGACCGTCGGTGGGGCGGTGGCGGGCGCTGCTCGTGCTCGGCCTGCTGGCCGGGCTGTTGGGCATGCACACCCTCGCGCCGGGCTGTGCGGCAGCGGTCGGTGCTCGTCACGCCTACGCATGGCCACGACCGAGAAGGCCAACGGCCGTTACGCGCCGGCCAGGAAGACGGCCGACGACATCATGACCGCGCAGAACACCGAGATCGAGGAGATGAACAAGCTCCTCGGCAAGAGCTGATCCGGGACGACTCGCGGCCCTCCTGACGCCGTACGCGGTCGCAAGTCGCAAGTCGCAACTCGCAACTCGCCAGGAGCCGGGGGCCGGTGGCCCGCCTCCGGCTCCTCGTGACGGTCAGGCGCGGTCGGCCGGTGCGGGGGAGGGGAGCCGGAAGCGCGGGTGGGGCTCGGTGCCGCCCTCCGCGAGGTCGGCGAGCATACGGCCCAGCAGCGGCGTGAACTTGAAGCCGTGCCCGGAGCAGGCCGTGCCGACGACCAGCGGGCCCACCCGGTCCAGCAGGAAGTCCTCGTCGGCCGTGCTGGTGTAGAGGCAGGTCGTCTCCGTGGAGACGACCGGTTCCAGACCGGGCAGCCGCTCCGCCGCGAACGCCAGGACCCGGCCGCGGGCGGCGGCGTCCACGATCCCGTCCCGGGTCTCCGGGTCCACGACCCGCCCGCCGAGGTGTTCGGCGACCTTGACGCCCTCGTCGGCCGTGGGCATGCCGTAGACGATGCCTCCGTCCTCGTGCTGAAAGCTGAAGGCGGGCCAGGCGGCGTCCGGATCGCGCCGCGGCAGGTGGAAGACCTGCTCTTGAGTCACCGTCAGCTCCGGCAGTGTGACGAGACCGTCGAGCAGCCGGCTCGTCCACGGGCCGACGGTGACGACCGCGACCGGTGCGGTGAACGTGCCCGCGGGCGTGCGGGCACGGACTCCGTCCGCGTGGGTCTCCAGCGCGGTCACCGGTGTGTGGTACAGGATCCGGCAGCCGGAACGGGCGGCAAGGCCCTGGAGCGCCGGGAGTGTCGCGTCGGGATCGACGCGGGCGGCGTCCGGGTGGAACAGCACGTCACCCGGGAGGGCGAGCTGCGGCCAGCGCGACCGCGCCTGGTGCTCGGTGAGCACCTCGAAGTCGGCTCCCGCACCGGTCAGCGCGGCGGCGGCCTGCTCCAGGCGCTCCGCGCGGCCGCCGTCCACGGCCCCCACGGTGGAGATCAGATCGCTGTCGCTCTCGGACTCGAGCCGGTGCCACATGCTCAGCGCCTCGGTAGCCATGCGCACGTACAGGGGATCCGTGTAGGTCAGCCGCAGCAGCCGCGACCTGCCGTGCGAGCTGCCGGCCCGATGGCCGGGTGCGAACCGCTCCAGCAGGCAGACGCGGTGGCCGCGCTTCGTCAGCTGCCAGGCGGCGGCGGAGCCGGCGGCACCCCCGCCGACGACGAGGACGTCATAGTGGTCGGCTGTGCCGGAAGCGTGCATGGGGCCCCTTTCGTGTGTGCCACCGCGGCCGTCCGTGTTCCTCGCGCCTCTTGGATGTAGTGAACACACCGTATACATCGCATCCACAAGGGGCAATGGGTTGGTGGCCCGCCGCTCGCATCTCAGCTGTAGTCGCAAACAGTTCTTCGCGAAGAGGTCTTTGCGAAGAACTGTTTGTGGTCTACCGTGCGTGGCATGACCGGAACAGGAGCGGGCCCGGAGGGGCCGCACATCGAAGCGGACGAGGTGGTTCTGGATGCCAAGGGGCTGCGTGCCCTGGCGCATCCGGTGCGTGTGCAGGTGGTCGGGCTGCTGCGGAAGTACGGCCCGTCGACGGCCACCCGCCTGGCGGAGCGGCTGGGCGTGAATTCCGGTACGGCCAGCTACCACCTCCGGCAGCTCGCCGCGGCCGGCTTCGTCGAGGAGGACTCCGAACGCGGCAACGCGCGCGAGCGCTGGTGGCGTTCGGTGCACCGGACGACCTGGTTCAACGACCGGGAACTGGCCGAGCGTGAGCCCGAGGCCGCACTGGCCTACCAGCAGTCTGTCGCCGCCATCTACACCCTGCGCAGTCAGCAGACCCTGAACGGGCTTCAGACGATGCCCCGCGCATGGCGGAACACCTTCGACATGAGCGACTGGGCCCTGCGGCTCACGCCCGAGGAAGCCGCCGCCCTGTACCGGGAGTTGACGGAAGTCATCGCGCGCTACCGACGAGACGCTCCGGAGACGGCGGCAAGTGCCCCCGAGGGAGCCGAACGGGTAGCCGTGATCACACAGATCCTGCCCGAACTGGATGCGCCTGCCGCGTCGTCGCCCCCTTCCGGCCCTCAGGAAGCGGAAGGAAGCCCGACGTCATGACCCACGACGCCTCGGAGGCCGGCGGCATACCCACGAAGAGGTCCTTACGGCCGCTCGTCGGGGTGCTGGCGGCCATGGCCGTGTCGCTGACCGGTACCCGGGTCTCCGTTGTGGCACTGCCCTGGTTCGTCCTCGTCACAACCGGCAGTGCCACCCAGACCGGACTCGCCGCCTTCTGCGAGATGACCCCCTACGTGCTGGTCAAGGCCTTCACCGGACCGCTGGTGGACCGGATCGGCCCGCGGGCCGTTTCCTGGACCACCGATCTGGCGAGCGCGGCCGCGGCCGCCGCGGTTCCCCTGTTCCACACCCTGGACGTGCTGTCCTTTCCGCTCCTGCTGGCCCTGGTCGCGCTGATCGGCGCGGCCCGGGGACCCGGCGACCTGGCCAAGGAGGTGATGGTCCCCGAGGCGGCCGAGCGCGGCCGGGTGCCACTGGAGCGGGCCACCGGTCTGGCCGGTGTGACCGAACGGCTCGCCTCCACCCTGGGCCTGGCGGCCGGCGGCGCGCTCGTGGGGCTGCTCGGCCCCCTGACCGGACTGGTCGTCAACGCCGGCTGCTTCGCCCTCGGATCGGTGATCATCGGGCTGTCGCTGCCGCCCGGCATGGGGCGTGCCGCAGAGGAGCCGCCGTCGCAGGCCGCCGGGGCGGCCGAACCGGGCTACTGGCGGAGGTTCGCGGAGGGCTTCACCTTCCTGCGCGGCGAGTTGCTGCTGCTGAGCGTCATCGTCATGGTCGCTGTCACCAATCTGCTGGACGCGGCGTTCACCTCGGTGCTCGTACCCGTCTGGGCGAAGGAGTCCGGCAACGGGCCGGGTGTGATCGGCCTGGTGGGCAGCGTCATGGGAGGCGCGGCCGTCCTCGGGAGCCTGATCGCCTCGGTGGCCGCGCGGCGGTTGCGGCGCCGACTGGTGTTCTTCACCGGGTTCCTGCTGGCGGGCGCGCCGAGATTCCTGATCCTCGCCTCCGACGCGCCGTTGGCGGCGGTGCTGGCCGTGTTCGCCCTCAGTGGGTTCGGCGCGGGCTTCGTCAACCCGGTGCTGGGAGCCGTCTTCTTCGAACGGGTCCCGCGCCGGATGCTGGGCCGGGTCAAGGCGCTCAGTAATTCCCTGGGCTACGCCGGTATCCCCCTCGGCGGACTGGTCGCGGGGGCGGCGGTGGCCTCCGCCGGACTCGTACCGGTGCTGCTCGCCGGCGGGGCCGCGTACTTCCTCACCACGAGCCTGACCGGACTGCGGCCGGAATGGCGAGAGATGGACCGCCCGGACGGGCGCCGCGCCCCGGAGCGGCGATCCGGGGAGGAGGCCGAGCCGGCTGGTACGAGTGCTGGGGCGTGACGTCCGGACGCGTCGAGGGCCGCGTGGCCGGCCGACTCGACGCGTCCGTCGGGGCCCGCCCCGAGCGTCAGGGGCGGGGTGCCTGCCCGAGGCCGGCGACCGCGCGGCCCATGCGCGTGAGCGCTTCACGCAGGATCGCCGGTGAGGTCGCGAAGTTGAGGCGTACGCATCCCGCGCCGCCGCTGCCGAAGACGTGTCCGGAGCTGAGGGCGACGCGAGCTTCGTCCAGGAACAGCTTCGCCGGTCCGGCGAGGTCGCTCACGATGCCGGGTCCGTCGGTGGGACCGTCGTCGTGCAGTCCCAGCCCGGTACAGTCCAGCCAGGCGAGGTAGGTGCCCTGCGGCGGGACGTACCCCACGTCCGGGAGGTGCTCCTTCACCAGTTCGCCCAGCAGGCTCCGGTTGGCGTCGAGCCCGAGCAGCAGTTCGTCGAGCCAGTCGGCCGCGTCGCGGAACGCCGCCGTGTGGGCGAGGATGCCCAGATGGCTGGGGCCGTGGCCGACCTCTTCGGGCATCCGGCGCAGGTCGTCCGCGGCCTCGGTGCCGGCGATGGCCACGGCGGCCTTGAGACCGGCCAGGTTCCATGCCTTGGACGCGGAGGTCAGCGCGAAGCCGTCCTCCGATCCGGGAACGCTGAGGAAGGGTGTGAAGACGGCGCCGGGCAGCGCCAGCGGGGCGTGGATCTCGTCGGAGACCACCCGGACACCGTGTCGGCGGGCGAGCGCGGCGATCGCCTCGAGTTCCGCGCGGGTGTGGACGACACCGGTCGGGTTGTGCGGGTTGCTCATCAGGAACGCCGCGCGGCGGCCGTGGCGCCGTGCGCGTATGAAGGCGTCCTCGAGGCCGGCGAGGTCGATCCTCAGGTCGGGGCCGAGACGGGCCTCGACGACCTCCCGGCCGTCGTGCGTGACGAACGCGTAGAACGGGGGGTAGACGGGCGAGCAGACGACGATCGCGTCGCCGGGGCCGGTGATCAGACGGAGGACCTCGACGATGCCCAGCATCACGTCGGGCACGAGGCCCGTGTTCTCCACGCGCAGGCCGTCCCACCCCCAGCGCGTGGCGGCGAAGGCGGCGAGGGCCTCGGCGTAGCCGGTGCCGTGGGGGTATCCGGTGTCTCCCAGCGCAACGGCCCGGTGCAGGGCGTCGGCGACGGCGGGTGCCAGGGGGACGTCCATCTCCGCCACCCACAGCGGCAGGACGTCCTCCGGGTGCGCGCGCCACTTCATGCTGGAGCGCTGCCGCAACTGCTCCAGGGACAGCTGGACGAGCGGATCGGTCCGGCCGCCGTCGTCGGGCTCGGCGGCTGCCTGGTGGGTGGACTCGCTCATGCGGTGCTCCCCTCGCCCGGGCGGACCGGGCCTCGGCGGTGCGGTGTGGTCGTCTCGCTGGACGGTACCCCGGCCCCCACGTGCGGGTCAGCAGGTCACCGAGGCGGCCGGCCCCCTCCGTCGCGCGGAACCGCGCGGGTGGCTGCCGGACCGGTCGCCGGTGGGGCGGGCCCCGGCGGGTCGTACGGCCGGACGCGGGCTGAAAGACCGCCCCCGCCCCCGTCCCCCGCCCTCGCTCACCGGAACGCCGCGTGTCCCGTGACCGCCTGCCCGACCACGAGCGCGTGCATCTCGACGGTGCCCTCGTAGGTCAGCACCGACTCCAGGTTGTTCATGTGCCGGATGACGGGATACTCCAGGGAGATGCCGTTCGCCCCGAGGACCGTGCGGGCGGTGCGGCAGATGTCCAGTGCCTCGCGGGCGTTGTTGAGCTTGCCCAGGCTCACCTGCTCGGGCCGGAGCGTGCCGGCGTCCTTGCGCCGGCCCAGGTGCAGCGCCAGGAGCACGCCCTTGGTGTACTCGAGGTGCATGTCGGCCAGCTTCTGCTGGGTCAGCTGGAACGCCCCGATCGGCTTGCCGAACTGGGTCCGCTCCACCGCGTAGGACTGGGCGGCGTACAGCGACGACCGGGCCGCGCCCATCGCTCCCCAGACGATGCCGTAGCGGGCCTCGTTGAGGCAGCTGAGCGGGCCCTTCAGACCGCGGACCTCGGGGAGCACGGCGTCCGCGGGAAGGCGCACCCCGTCCAGGACCAGCTCGCTGGTGACCGAGGCGCGCAGGGACAGCTTGTGCTTGATCTCCGGGGCGGAGAAGCCCGGGGTGTCGGTGGGCACCACGAAGCCGCGCACCCCCTCGTCGGTCCGGGCCCAGACCACGGCCACGTCGGCCACGCTGCCGTTGGTGATCCACATCTTGCGGCCGTCGAGGATCCAGTCGTCACCGTCGCGCCGCGCCCGGGTGCGCATACTGCCGGGGTCGGAGCCGGCGTCGGGCTCGGTGAGGCCGAAGCAGCCGATCGCCTCACCGGCGGCCATGGACGGCAGCCACTGCCGCTTCTGCTCCTCGGTGCCCCACTTCCAGATGGCGAACATCGCCAGCGAGCCCTGCACGGAGACCAGCGAGCGGATGCCGGAGTCGGAGGCCTCCAGTTCGAGGCAGGCCACGCCGTACTCGGTGGCCGACATGCCCGCACAGCCGTAGCCCTCCAGGTGCATGCCGAGCACGCCCAGCGCGCCGAGTTCCTTGGCCAGGCCGCGGATGTCGGGGATGGTGCCCTGCTCGAACCAGTCCGCCACGAACGGGTCGACGTGCTGGCCGCAGAGCTGGCGCACCGAGGCGGCCACCGCCTTCTCCTCCGGGGTGAGCAGGTCGTGCAGTCCGGCGGGGTCGCGGGGGTCGAGCGGGGGCAGTTCGGCCGGTGCGTTCATGGAGTCTTCTCCTGTGGCGGATCAGTGGGTGGGGTCGGTGAGCCAGCGGCGTACGTCGTCGCTGTGCTCGCCGAGACGGGGCGGTGGCCGGTAGCCGGTGACCGGGGTGGCCGAGTACGTGACCGGGTGCCGGATCTGAGGCGGAGACGAGGGGCCGACCCGGACGGTCGGTTCGAGGCCGAGCGACTCGGCCAGGGCGATGCCGTCGGCGATGGTGCCGACCCTTCCGGCCGGAACACCGACCGCGGTGCACCGCTCGATCCAGGTCTCGACCGTGTCGCGCGCCAGGTGTTCCTCGAGCGCCCGGACGAGTTCGCGGCGGTTGCGCACCCGGGCCGGGTTGGTCGCGAAGCGTTCGTCGTCGGCCAGGTCCGGCGCGTGCAGCACCTCGGCCAGCCGGCGGAACTGCCCGTCGTTCCCGCACGCCATGGCCAGCAGGCCGTCCGCGCAGCGCAGCGTCTCGTACGGGGCGATGGACGGGTGCGCGTTGCCCATCCGTCCCGGGGCGCGGCCGGTGGCCAGGTACGCCGAGGCCTGGTTCGCCAGCGAACCCAGCAGGCTGGACAGGAGGTTGACCTCGACCCGCTGGCCCTGCCCGCCCTGCTCGCGGGCCCGCAGCGCCGCCAGGATGCCGATGGCCGCGTCCTTGGCGGTCAGTACGTCGACCAGGGCCACGCCCACCTTCTGCGGGTCGCCGCCGGGGTCGCCGGTGATGCTCATCAGGCCGCCCAGCGCCTGGACGAGGAAGTCGTAGCCCGCCAGTGCCGCGCCGCCGTGGCGGCCGAAGCCGGTCACCGAGCAGTACACGACGCCCGGGTTCGTGCGGCGGACGGATGCGTAGTCGAGTCCTCGTGCGGCGAGTGCGCCGTCCTTGAAGTTCTCCACCAGGACGTCGGCCCGCGTGGCCAGCGTCCGGGCCAGCCGGAGGTCCTCCGGGTCGGACAGGTCGAGGGTCACGGACCGCTTCGAGCGGTTGGCGCACTCGAAGTAGCTGCTGGAGTCGTCCGTCCACGGCGGACCCCAGGCGCGGGTGTCGTCGCCGGAGCCCGGGCGCTCCACCTTGATGACGGTGGCCCCCAGGTCCGCCAGCATCACCGAGGCCAGCGGGCCGGCCAGGACGCGGCTGAAGTCCGCGACGAGCAGGCCGTCGAGCGGCGCCGCGGGCGGATCGACGGGCATGACCATTCTCCGTTCGTTCGGGACGGGACGACCGTTCGGGACGGGACGACCGTACGGAGAAGGCGCGGATCTCTCATTGGATAAAATGCACTTCGCAGAGCCCGCATTGGACAGATCGCACAGGAGTACTCGTGACGGATCTCGCGCAGGAGCACCCGTGACGGTTCCGACGGTGACCTCGCTGTGCCGGGTGCTCGGTACGGATCTCACGCCGGCCGAGGGGTTCGCCGCCTCGGGGCGGGAGGTGTCGGCCGTGCACATCAGCGAACTGCTCGATCCGACCGGCTATCTCAGCGGCGGAGAACTGCTGCTGACGACGGGCCTTTCCCTGCCCCGGAACAAGCTCGGCTGCGAACGGTACGTCGGCCGCCTGGTCGAGGCGGAACTGACCGCGCTGGCCCTCGGCCTCGGCCCGGTGCACGCGGAGGTTCCGGCGCCGCTCCTGGCGGCCTGCCGGAAGCTGGGGCTGTGCCTGCTCACCGTCCCGCCCCCCACGCCGTTCCTGCGCATCACGAAGGCCTACTGGGCCGCCGTCTCCCGCACGGCCGAGCAGCACCTCAAGGACGTCCTGGCGACGCAACGGGCGCTCGTCGACGCGGCCGCGTCCGCCGATCCGGTCGCCACGGTCCTGCGCACCCTCGGCCGGTCGCTCGACGCCTGGGCGGCGGCCTACACACCGGCGGGCGAGGTGGACCAGGTCTTCCCCGCAGGAGCCGCCGAGCAGGCCGAGCGGGTACGCGGGGAGATCGTCCGGCTGGAGGGCGCCGGAGCGCACTCCGCCGCCTCGTTCGCCACCGGGTCGGGAGCGGTGATCGTGTTCCCGCTGGCCGGGCACGAGCGCGCCGCGGGGTTCCTCGCGGTCGGCACCTCGACGCCGCTGGATCCCACGAGGCGCAGAGCCGTGCTGACGGCGTCGGCGTTGCTGAGCCTGGACGCGGTGCGCGGTTCGCGCGCCGAATCCGTGGCCGACGAAGGGCAGCGCTGCGTCGGACTGCTGGTCGGCTTCGGGCACCTGGACGCCGCGCGGCGGCTCGCGGGCGCGGTGCGGGCACCGAGCCCGCCGGACCACGTCCGCGTCCTGGTGGTGAGGGGCCGGGCGAGCGACATCCTCACCGGAGTGGTCCGCCGCTGGTGCCCGGAGGCGATCGCCGTCCGGACGGACGACCGGGCGGCCTGGTTCCTGGTCCCCGCGGACCATCCCCCGACCGCGTGCCTGGAGGACGCGGTACGGCGGGCGGACGCCGACGCCGCGGCCGTCCTGACGGAGGTGGTCCCGGTCGGGCGGGCACCGGCCGTCCGCGCGGTCGCCGCCGCGACGCTGGCGGACCTCGCCCCGGGAACCCGGCTGCTCGCCCACCCGTCGGCGAGGCCGTACGGCGATGATCCGGTCGCGCGCATGGCCGCCGCCTGCGACCGGCTGACCGATGTCCTGCGCCAGGCCCTCGTCGGCTACCTGCGCCATCACGGCCAGTGGGAGGCGGCCTCCCGCGCGCTCGGCGTCCACCGCAACACGCTCCGGCACCGCGTCTCGCGCTGCCAGACGCTGCTCGGCGTGGATCTCACCGACCCGGACGTCACCGCGGAACTGTGGCTGCTTCTGCGCCGCCGGGGGATGGTGTAGGGGAGGGCCGGGGCGCGCCGGGCGCGGTCACGGGTGCCCGCCTGGTGCCGAGGTCGCGATCTTTCGGGAAAACCACTGACGGAAACGCGAACTGGCGTGCACAGCAGGGCCTTCGGAACGTAGTTTGTCGTTGGACAACCCGCGCGACGGAGAACGGACGGTACCCATGACCCACCCCGCGACGAGCCCCGACCCAGCGGCGCACCAGAAGATAGACACGACGGTGCCGCACTCGGCTCGGATCTGGAACTACTGGCTGGGTGGCAAGGACAACTACGCCGTCGACGAGGAGGCCGGCGACGCCTACACCGCCGTCTTCCCCGGCATCGTCACCATCGCCCGCAGCAGCCGCGGCTTCCTGCGCCGCAACATCACCTACCTGGTCGCCGAGGCGGGCATCCGGCAGTTCCTGGACATCGGCACCGGCCTGCCGACGGCCGACAACACGCACGAGGTCGCCCAGCGCATCGCCCCCGAGGCCCGGATCGTCTACGTCGACAACGACCCGATGGTCCTGGCCCACGCCCGCGCCCTGCTCTACTCCACTCCGGAGGGGGCGACCGCCTACGTCGACGCCAACGTGCTGGACCCGGACCGCATCCTCGCGGCCGCCGCCGACACGCTGGACTTCAGCCGTCCCATCGGCCTCATCCTCAGCAACATCCTTGGTCACGTTGCCGATTACGACCAGGCGCGCTCCATCGTCTCCCGGCTGCTGGACGCACTGCCGTCCGGCAGCTACCTCTCCATCAACGACGGGTCCCTGGGCACCGACCCGGACTTCGAAGAGGCCCAGGAGGGCTACAACAAGAGCGGCGCCATCCCGTACAACCTGCGCACCGTCGACCAGATCACGGCGTTCTTCGACGGACTGGAGCTCGTGGAGCCCGGGGTCGTCTCGGTTCCGCACTGGCGTCCGGACCCCGAAGCCCCCGCCGCGGCGCCCGTCGCCGAGCACGGGGGCCTCGCGCGCAAGCCGTGACACCCGTACGAGCCGTCCCGCGGCCGTGACCGGAGCACCGCACCGGCGGTTCGGTCACGGCCGCTGCCGTTGGGCCGCCCGGGGCGACCAGGGCCCGGAGCGCCGGCACGGGTGTGCCCGTCAGGCGGCCCGGTCCTTGCGCAGGAAGCGGCGCAGTCGCCGCAGCGGCCAGGTGTTGATCACATCGTCCGGGGTCAGCCATCCGCGCTGGGCCGTGCCGATTCCGTAGCGCAGGTAGGCGAGGTGGAGGAGGGAGTGGGCGTCGGAGTCGACGGCGAACTTCGCGCCGTGGCTCCTGGCCCGCAGGATGTCCTCGTCGCCCAGGTCGAGGCGGTCCGGCTGGGCGTTGATCTCCAGGGCCGTGCCGGTGCGGGCGCAGGCGGCGAAGACCTCGTCGAGGTCGGCGTCGATGCCCGGCCGCCTGCCGATCAGACGGGTGGTGGGGTGGCCGATGACATGGACGTGGGGGTTCTCGCAGGCGCGCACGAGCCGCCGGGTCATCGCCTCGCGGCCGAGGCCGAAGTGGGAGTGCACCGAGGCCACGCAGATGTCGAAGCCCGCGAGGAACTCGCCGGGCCAGTCCACGTCCCCGTCCGGGCCGATGTTGAGTTCGGTGCCGTGCAGCAGCCGCATCCCGTGGTGCCGGCCGTCCAGTGACCGCACCCGCTCGCGCTGGGCGAGGACCTTCTCCTCGGTCATGCGCTGCATGGCGAGGCCGGGCGCGTGGTCGGTCACCGCGTAGTACGCGTAGCCCCGGTCGGCGGCCGCGGCCACCATCTCCTCCAGCGGGGCGAGACCGTCGGTGAGGTCGGTGTGGGTGTGCAGATCACCCCGGACGTCGTCCTCCGTCACCACCTCGGGCAGCTCACCGCGCAGGCCGGCCTCGATCTCGCCCCGGTCCTCGCGCAGCGTGGGCGGGATCCACGGCAGGCCGAGCCTCGCGTACACCTCGTCCTCCGAGCGGGAGGCGACCCGCTCTCCGTTCTCGGCGTCGAACAGGCCGTACTCGGAGAGCTTCAACCCCAGGTGGACGGCGATCGTCCGGGTGCGGATGTTGTGCGCCTTGGAGCCGGTGAAGTACTGCATCCCGGCACCCCAGGAGTCCGGTCGCACCACGCGCAGGTCGACCTGGACACCCGTGACGGTACGGATCGAGGTCTTCTTCGCGCCGTGTGCGATGACCTCGGCGGTGGAGGGCAGTTCGGTGAGCGCGCCCATGAAGGGCGCCGACCGGTCGGCGGCGACGAGGACGTCGATGTCCCCGATGGTCTCCCTCATGCGGCGCAGCGACCCCGCGTACGCGCACTGCGCGCACCCGGCGATCCGGGAGAGTTCGGCGACGACGTCCTCGGCGGACTCCATGGCGGTGCCCAGCAGGATCCGCTCCCCGGCCTGCTGCATCAGGGCGATGCCGTGCAGGATGTTCTCCTCGGTCCTCTTCCCGAAGCCCTTCAGGTCGCGCAGCTTCTCCGCCTTGATCGCGTCGGCCAGCTCGGCCACCGAGGAGATGTGCAGGTCCTCGTAGAGGGCCATCGCCTTCTTGGGCCCGAGGGTGGGGATGGTGATCAACTGCCGTACCCCCGCCGGAATCCTGGCCCGCGTCTCCTCCACCACCGTGACGTTGCCGGTGCGGAGGTACTCGACGACCTTCTCGGCGATCGACCTGCCCACGCCCGGGATCTCCTTCAGACCCGCGACATCGAGGTGGGAGACGTCGGCGGGGTGGCCGCCGATCGCGCGGGCGGCCTTCTCGTAGGCGCGCGCCTTGAACGCGTCGCCTCCGGTGATGGCGATGAGGTCCGCGTACTCCTGGAGGAGCGCCTCGACCTCCTCGTTGGCCCGAACCACGTCTCACAGTCTAGGAAACGACCCGTCCGGCGGGCCAGGTGCGACGATGACTGCAGGGGGCGAGCCCGACGGCATGCTCACCCTCCGGCCCCGCAGGGAAAGAAGCGCCATGTCCGAAGCCGCCCAGCCGGCCGAGGCTCTCGTGCGGGCCGTTCGCGCGGCCGGAGTCGGTGACGAGCGGCTGCTCCGGGCGGTGCGCGCGACGCCCCGGGCGGCGTTCGTGCCCGCCGCCCATTGCGCGGACGCCTACCGCGACGTGCCGCTTCCGATCGGCCACGGACAGGTGACCACCCAGCCCTCGCTCTCCGCCATGATGATCGACGGCCTCGGCCTGAGCGGGGACGAGCACGTCCTGGAGATCGGTACGGGACTCGGTTTCCAGACCGCGCTGCTCGCCGCACTGGCCGCCGACGTCGTGACCGTCGAGATGCGGCCGGACATCGCGGAGCGGGCACGGCGCAACCTCGCCGCTCAGGGCCTGCGGAACATCGAACTGCGCGTCGGGGACGGCAGCGGCGGGGTGCCGGACCGCGCTCCCTACGACGCGGTCGTCGTGTCCGCCGCCTTCCCGGAGGTACCGGCGCCGCTGGCCGCGCAGCTGCGTCCGGGCGGCCGCCTCGTGCAGCCCATCGGGCCCGGCGGCCGGGAGCAGGTCGTCTCCTTCCTGCGGACCGAGCGGGGACTGGAGCCGTGGCGGACACTCACGCCCGCGTGCTTCGTACGCCTGCGAGGGCGGTACGGCTTCTCCTCCTGAGCCCTCGGACCGCGGGGCCGACGGGAGGTCACTGCTCCACCACCCGCACCACGGCGAGCGTGATGTTGTCGGGCCCGCCGGCTTCGATGGCGGCTTTCCACAGTTCGAAGGCCGCCCGGCCGTCGTCGAACTCCCGCAGCAGGTCGTCCAGGACGTCGTTCGGCACCGGGTCGGTCAGGCCGTCGGTGCAGATCAGGTACCGGTCGCCCGCGGCGAGGGGACAGGCCCTCACATGGGGGGTGACCGCGTGGTACTTCCGGCCGCCGCCCAGGGCCTGGGTCAGGAGCGACGTCGTGCGCTGCCCCGGCGGGGTCGGCGGATTGTCGTCCACGCTGACCTGGAGCAGCCCGTCCCGGGGTGCGGCGAAGATCCGGCTGTCGCCCACGTTGAACGCCAGCAGCGACCCGGGCAGTACGACGGCGCCCGCGACGGTGGTGCCCATCGTGGCCGGTCCGTCGCCTTCCGCGGCCGCGTACACCCGGCGGTTGCAGGCGTGCAGGACCTCGCGGACGTCGTCCTCGTCGCTCAGGCCGGGCCCGGCCAGAGCCAGCTGCCGGACCACCAGGGCACTGGCCACATGACCGCCGGGCTGGCCGCCGATCCCGTCGGCGACCGCGACGACGAGCGGCGTCCCGAGGGGGAACACCAGCGTCTGCGGATTCTCGGTCACCGTGGAGCACAGGGTCCACGGCCCGGCGACCAGGCTGTCCTCGTTGTGCTCGCGGACCAGTCCGGGATGGCTCAGCGCACTCACAGCGACGTACGTCATCACAGGTCACCGCCTTCCCCTGCGCGTCGGGGCGGATCGTGCGCCGAGACCATTGTCGTGTGGTCCGCCGGGCGGTGCAGCCCGGGCAGCCCGGTCCCCTGTGCGGGGCGGCGGGCCGGTCGGATCGGTGCGAGACTGACCAGGTGGGTGACTGGCGAGCCGGCCGGGAGCTTGCCAGGAGGTTGCCGTGAGCGACTTCGAACGTCGGGCCGTCGGCGAAGAGGCCCGGCCTGCCGCTCCGCGGCCCAAGCCCGACACCGACCCCGGCCTGCCGCACCCGTGAGGACCCGGGACATGACGCAGAATCACACAGCCGCAGCAGCCAGTGCCGTGCCCGAGCTGGAGGCCCGGCTGAGTCGGCTGGAAGCACAGACGGCGACGCTGGCGGAGGCCGTACGGGCGCTCGCCCGCGGTCTGGAGAACATCCCGTCACAGGACACCCCGCCCGGGGAGGCGGCCCAGGGAGCGCGCCTCGCCCACGAGCTCCTGCTCGCCCAGGGACTGTAGACCCGCGTCGTCCGCACGGGCGGGCGCGGGGCGACGGGGCAGTCGGGAGCGACCATGAGACTTTCCTTTCTCGAACCTCTGTACAAGCAGTCCGGTCCGTTCGCGTCGGTGTATCTGGACACCTCCCGAGACAGCGCCGTCGCGGACCCCGACACGGCCATAGCACTGCGGTGGCGGCATCTGCGGGACGCCCTGATGTCCGAGGGGGCGGACCGGAGCACCATCACCGCGGTGGCCGACCTGGTGGGCAGCGACACGGAGGTACCCGGCCCGCACGGACAGGCGGTGTTCACCGCGCGCGGCCGCGCGGCCCTGCTGGACGAGCTGCCGCTCCCGCCCACGCGGGACACGGCGCACTTCGGAACGCTGCCGGACACCATGCCGCTGATCGTCCAGCACGCGCCCGGGATTCCGTACCTGGCGGTGCACGTCCGCTACGGCGGACGCCACTCCACGGACGCGACCGGCACCGTACGCGTCGACGCCGAGGCCGGCACCTGGCCCCTGACCAAGGTCGCGCCCGGTCACCGACTGCACGAGGAGATCCCGGTGGGCGACTGGCCGCGGGCGGCCCAGGTGATCGGCCGGGAGCTGGAGGGCCACGCACGGCGCACCGACTGCGAGGCGGTGGTCGTCGCGGGAGACGTCTGGGCCCGCGGCATCCTCGTCAACCGGCTTCCCCCGCCCCTGCGCGGACACGTCACCACGGTGGAGGGCGCGGGCGAGTGGGTGCCGGGGCGGGCCTTGCTGGAGCAGCGGCTCGAAGGACTCTTCAGCGGACGCATGGCCGCGCACGACCGGGGCCTGCTGGACGCCTTCCTGGCCCAGCGGGCGCACGGCGGAGCGACGGCCGAGGGGCTTTCCGCCGCGGTGTCGGCCCTGCAACGGGGCCGGGTCAAGGCCCTGCTCCTCAACAACCACCCCGAATCGCCGCTGCGCTTGTGGGTCGGCCCGGAATCAGGCGAACTCGCCCTCACCGAAGAGGAGTTGCGCTCCTACGGCGTACAGGACGTGCGCGAGGAGCGCGCCGACGCCGCACTGACCCGGGCGCTGGTCGGCACGAAGGCGGAACTGGTCCTGGTGCCGGAGCGGGAGTTGCGGCTGCACGAGGGCGTCGGCGTCCTGCTGCGCTATCCGCTGCCCCGGAACGACCCGGGCGCACCGGGGGCGCGACGGCCGTGATCGTCAGCGTGCCGCGCGGCCCCACTGCGGTCCGACCTTGCGCCATTCGGCTTCCCAGGCGCGGGCGCGGCACCGGTCGAGCGCGGCGCGGACCCCACAGCATCCGCCGCCGGCGGCACCAGCGAGGGCGAGCGACACCAACGCGCCCGTGGCGGCCGCCTGCGACGCGGCCTCGGACGGGGTCAGGGGCGGGGGTGTGACCCGGTGGTGCCGATCGGTCCACACCCCGATCCGGTCGCCCGCCGCGAGGGTGGGCGCGACGAGGGTCCGGTCCTCGTGCCGGGTACCGTCCGGAGCCGTCCAGCGGACGGTCCCCACGACCCGGTCGTCCGGCGTCGTCACGCTGTCGCCGCCGGGCCGCGCCGAGTGGACCAGGACGGCGGTGGCCGGGTGCCGCTCCACCTGCTGCCGGGCGAGGCCGTCCGCCGTCGCCTGTCCGACGACCACGCCCGCAAGGGGAGCCCCCACCGCGATGACGGCCCACGTGGCCAGCAGGACCCAGCCCTCGAGCACGTCCTCGCGACGGCGCATCGGGTTGCTCCGCCACCGCCACAGCGGACGCCGGACGGGTTTGTTCGCCCTCATCGCTGCTCCCTTCGGTCCTTCGACCACCCCCCGGGCTCTCCGGCCACCCCCGACGCGCCGAGCGGACGGTCGCCCGCGCGGCTTCCTCCACCCCAGCGTGACAGCCTCGCGGGCCGCCGTCCTGGGGCCGCCCGACGCGGTCACACCGGCCGTTCGTCCCTGGCGGGGCGGGACCTCGGGCCCACCGTCCGCCACCTACCGGGCCGGTCGGCCCAGCGCCGCCGCGGCTCGAACGCGCGAGACTGGAGGAGAAGCACCGCACGGAGCTCCGCTGCGCACGCTCGTCCGCTCGGTCCGGCTTCCGGCCGGGGCCCGGGGCGACGAGGCGGGCGCGGAGCACGCGGAGTACGAGGACGGCGTCCTGACCATCAAGGTCCCGGTCCCGGAGGAGAAGACGGGTACCAGGACCATCCAGGTGCGGCACGTCTGAGCAGGGGCGATCTGCCGCACCCGCGGTGCGCGGCCGGTGTGGCGCCGACCGCGCACCCGCGGGGGAGAACGGGGAAGAAGGGGGACAAGCGCCGGGGACAGGGAAGGTGACCGTCATGCTGAGACCCGTCGTGGCCGGCCTGGACGGCTCGCGCGAGAGCTTCGCCGCGGCCCACTGGGCGGCCAGGGAAGCCCTCCGGCGAGGGCTGCCGCTCCGGCTGGTGCACGCCTGGGAGGGCCTGCCCGACACCGCAGGGAGAGCGGACCTGCCCGAGGTGCGGGTGCCGCAGTCCCGCGCGCGGCGGATGCTGCGGGACACGGTCGCCCAGCTCACCGAGTCGTACCCGCGGCTGGACCTGTCCGGCGAGCAGGTGCACCGGCAGCCGGGTCCCGCGCTGCTCGACGAGGCGGAGGACGCCGAACTGCTGGTCATCGGCAGCCAGGGGCTCGGCGCGGTCGGGGGCTTCGTCCTGGGCTCGGTGGCCATGGCGACCGCCGTGCACGCCGAGCGGCCCGTCGTCCTCGTACGAGCGGGCGAGACCGCGGAGAGCGAACATCTGCCGGACGTCGCCGGACGTCCCTCGACGCGGACCGCGCACCGTGACGTGGCGGTCGCCGTCGACACCGACGGCCCCTGCGACGACCTGCTGGACTTCGCCTTCCGCGCCGCCGAACTGCGCAGGGCGCCCCTGCGCGTGGTGCACGCCTGGCACGTGCCGCTCACCCACGGGCTGCCGGACGCGCGGACCCGGGGATCGCTCCGGCAGGAGGCGGAGCGGGAACTCGCCGCGCTGCTGGAGCCCTGGCGGCAGAAGTTCCCTGCCGTGTACGTGGCCGAGACCCTGCACGAGGGGCGCCCCGCCCACGTTCTGCCGCGCGCCGTGAGCGGGTCGGGCCTGCTGGTGGTGGGCCGCCGCAGGAAGTACCCCGTGATCGCGCACGCGGGTCCCGTCGCGCACGCCCTCGTCCACCACGTCACGCGCCCGGTCGTGCTCGTACCCCACGACTGACCGGACCGGGACGACCAGTACGACCTGCACGACCGATGTGATCCCGCGGGCCGTGGGGCCGTGGCCGCGACCCCACGGCCCGCTGGTGCTGCGACCGGAAAGGTTCACCGGCTCGCGACGCCCGGCACGGCACTCCCTCAGCCTTCGGCCGGGGGTACTCCCACGCCGCGTTGTCGCATCACCCGAGTACATCCAGTACGCGGGTGATGCTCCGCCTTGCGATGCTCCCCCACTGCCTGAACGGCGTGGGAGGTACCCCCAGCACCGGACGCCGCGAGCTTCCCGGCAAACCTTTCCGGTCACAGCACCAGCTGCACCGGCCGCCGCCGAGGAGGCGACGGCACCGGCGCGATGCGCTCAGCGCGGTTCGGTCAGCGCCGAGCCGCTCGTGAGGTCGCACTCGACGTCGACGACTCCCTCGACGGCTCGTACCAGGCGGGCGGCCACGGGCACCAGCGAGCTGTCCCGGATCCGGCCGGTGAGCGTGACCACGCCGTCGCGGACGCCGATGTGGATCGGTTCGAGCGGGGCGGGGAAGAGGTAGGAGACGATCTCCCGGCGGACCTCCTCGGCGAGGTCGTCGTCCGACCGCAGGAACACCTTCAGCAGGTCGCCCCGGCTGACCATGCCCTCCAGCATCCCCTCGCCGTTGACGACGGGCAGCCGCTTGACCCGGCGCTGGGCCATGATGCGCGCGGCCTCGGCGAGCGTGGCGTCGGAGTGCACGGTGACCGCCGGAGTCGTCATCAGCTCCCCGGCCGTCACCGCGCCCGCCTTGGCCAGGTCGGGCAGCCGGCGCAGCTGGGTGAACCGGTCGGGGTCGCTGTCGCGGAACTCCTCCTTGGGCAGCAGGTCGGCCTCGGACACGACACCGATCACGCGTCCCTCGCCCTCCAGCACCGGAAGGGCACTGACCTTCCACTGCGCCATGAGGTTGATCATCTCCTTGAACGGGGCGTCACGACCGACGGCCACGACGGTGTGCGTCATGACGTCGCTCACGATGTGCGGGCTGCCGTGCACGGTCTCCTCCTCGGGACGTCGGATGCGGGTGCGGGCGGGTTCACCGGCCCCCGCTGCCGTAGGGGGCGTACAGGTCGAGCAGCCGGATGCGGGCAGCCTGCAGCCGGTGGGCGACCACACCGCCGACCCAGGCGGCGACGGCGCGACCGAACTCGGGATCCTCCCCGCACAGCTTGCGCACGGCCTCGGCGTCGAACTCGTAGGCCCGCACCGGGCTCGTGGCCTCGGCGCCCAGCTGCCACACATGGGGCGGGAAGTGCCAGGACCAGCCCACCAGTTCGCCGTGGCCCAGCGACTCGATGACGGCGGCGCTCCGGCCCGGGACGTGCAGGTCGAGGGCGACGGTGCCGGTCCGGATGATCCAGAACCGGTCGGCGTGCCGCCCCTCCTGGAACAGACGGGCGCCCATGTCGAAGGAGGTCTCGCGGGCGAACCGCATGAGCCGCGCACGGTGCTCGGCCGGAAGGGCCGCGGCCCGGGTGGTGGTGGAGGTCATCGCTCCGGCTCCTCTCGTTCCTGCCGCCTCGCTCGGTCGGCGAGTTCGTCGTGCGGCGCCGCGGCGTCCCCGGTGCGGCCGGCACCGACCGCGTACCGCGTGGCGCACCGTCCGCGGTCCGCGCGGCCCAGTCGGTCCACGCGGCCACGGGCCGACTCCCGGACCGGGCCGCGGTCGCGCCCGGTGGGTCCGGCGACCGTGCGACCGGGCCCGCCGAGGGGCCTGAACAGGGCGTCGAGTCCGCTCCTGACCAGGCCCGCGGTGGTGGGGCTGTCCGTCATCGTCCCCCTCCGGTATGCCGGTCGTCCCGCTCCGGTATGCCGCTGCGCTGCTGTATCCAGCCTGTTCCCGTACGGCCCGCGCCACCACGGGCCGCTCGGGCCCGCCAGAGGGCCCTTCGGCCCCAAAATGGCGCCCGGCGAGCCGTCGCCGCACGCCGCGAGTACGTCCGTCAGGCGGGCGCGGGACCGGCCAGCTCGACGATGTCGTCGGAGGCCACGTCGTGCAGCCGGATCGCGAGGTCCTCCAGGGCCCTGCTGACGGCGAGTTCGTCCCCGATCTCGGGAATGGGACGGTCGATGGGGTTGCGCCGGGCCATGCCCCGACCGGTGACCGTCGACGTGTCGCGGGTGCTGAGGACGGCACGTGCGTGGGTGTCGTCGCCGTCCTCGGTGATGTAGATCTGCACGGTCCACTGCTTGGCTTCCATCGTGACCACTTCCGTGCGAGTTCCGTACGTGGCTGTCCCGCCACTTCTCACCTTGCGCGCACGCCGGCGGCCGCGCCAGAGCCGAAAGGCCCCCCGGCCGCCGGACGGCAGCCGGGGCCGGGGCCGGGGTTCACGGGGCGAGCGAGAAGTAGTTCTCCTCCTCCTGCGCGAAGTGCAGGCGCAGCACGGTGTGCAGGCCGTAGAGGCAGGCGAGCAGGTCCTCGGACTGCTCGGGTGCGAGGGTGCCCTCGGTGCCGTCCAGCGAGAGGTGCGTGGCGATGCGCCGGGAGAGCCGCTCGATCTCGGCGTGCGCCCGGCTCATGGTGGCGGTCGCCTCGGGGCCGCCGAGTGCGGGCATCAGCGCCGGGTAGAGCTGGTGCTCCTCGGCGTACTCGTGGGGCAGCAGCCGTTCGGTGAGCAGCCGGTGCACTTCACGCACCGACGCCAGAGCGTCCGGGCCGGGGCGTACGGCGAGCCGGGCCGCGGCCGAGCGCACCGCCTCCAGGACGTCCTGAAGGTCGTCGTGCTCGGCGGCGAAGCGCTGGATGAGGGCCTGAGTGGAGGGTTCGAGCGCCGGCTGGGCCGCGCGGTCCGTGCGCAGGGCGCGCAGCGCGTTGAGGATCACCACGACGTCGATCCCCTCCTGGAGCAGCGCGCCCACCGCGGGCGGCAGCAGTCCGAAGGCGGCCGCGGCCATGGCGGCCAGGGACATCAGCATGCCCCCGAGTGCACTCTGCACCGCGATGCGCCGTGCGCGCACCGCGACCGCGGCCGCGTCGGCCAGCCGGTCCAGGCGGTCGGTGGTCAGGACGATGTCGGCGGCCTCGGAGGAGGCGGTGGATCCGCGCGCTCCCATCGCCACACCGACGTCCGCGGCGGCGAGCGCCGGTGCGTCGTTGACGCCGTCCCCCACCATCACGGTGACCGCGCGCTCCTGCTCCGCGCGGACCGCGGCCACCTTGCCGACCGGGGAGAGCTCGGCGCGCACGCCGTCGAGTCCGAGGACGGCGGCGACCTCCCGGGCGGGCTCGGGCCGGTCCCCGGTGAGCATGACGATCCGTTCGATGCCCGCCGTACGCAGCCGGCGCAGCGTCCGGGGGGCGTCGTGCCGCACCGGATCGCGCAGGAGCACGGCACCGACGGGCCGGGCCTCGACCGTGAGCCAGGCCACCGCGGCGCCGTCCAGCATCGCCCGGTTCTCCACCGCCCGGGCCCACGCGGGAGCCTCCGTACCGGCGGGCAGCCGGCCGATGGTCGCCCCGCGCCCGCCGACGACGCCGGAGATCCCCCGGCCGGCCTCCTCCGACACCTCCAGCGCCACGCCCGGGTCCAGCCCGCGTTCGTGCGCCGCGTCGACGATGGCCCGCGCCAGGACGTGCGGAGAGTACTGGTCGAGGGTCGCCGCCAGGTGCAGCACGTCGGCGGGCTTCCAGCCGGGCGCCGAGGTCACGTCGACCACGCGCGGCCGGCCGCCGGTGAGCGTGCCGGTCTTGTCGAGCAGCAGCGTACGGGCCCGTCCGAGGTTCTCCAGGGCGCCGCCGTCACGGACCACCACGCCGAGCCGGGAGGCCCGGGACAGACCGGAGACGATCGCGACCGGAGCGGCGAGCAGCAGAGGGCACGGCGTGGCGACCACGAGGACCGCCACCGCGCGCACCGCGGACCCGCTGAGCAGCCAGGCCAGACCGGCGGTCGCCACGGACAGCGGCAGGAACCAGGCCGCGTAGCGGTCGGCCAGGCGGACCAGGGGGGCCGACTCGGCGCCCGCCTGCCGGGCCAGCCGTACGATCTCGGCGTACGTGCTGTCCTGCTCGGTCGCCGCGGCCCGCAGCTCGAAGGCGTCGCCGGCGTTGACCACACCGCTGCGCACCCCCTGGCCCCGCGCCCGCTCGACGGGCGTGGCCTCCCCGGTGAGCACCGACTCGTCGAGCACGGCCAGGGCGTCCACCACCCTGCCGTCCACGGGGACGACCTCGCCCGGACCCACCACCAGCAGGTCGCCCACACCGACCTCGGCCAGCGGCACCGTGCGGACGACGGTGCCGGTACGGCGGCGGGCCGTGCGCGGCGCGTGCTCCAGCAGGGCGACCAGGTCGTGGGAGGCACGTCGCTCGGCCGCGGCCTCCAGGGCGCGGCCGGTGGCGAGCATCAGCGCGATGAGCGCGCCGGCGAGGAACTCGCCGACCGCCAGGGTGCCGCCGAGCGCCAGAACCGCGATCAGGTCCACGCCCGTACGGCCCTGGCGGAGCGCGGCCACCACCCAGCCCAGCGCGGGCACGACGGCGGCGACGGTGCCGAGCCCCCAGCACACGTCGGCCAGGCCGGTGTTCCCGGCCAGCCAGGAGACGCCTCCGGCGATCAGGGCCGCGGCGGTGACGGCCAGGAGCACGGGCTGGAACTCGGCGGTGGTCGGGGTCAGTGCCCTGGCCAGGCGGCGCAGCGGCCTGCCGGGCGTGCCGCGGCTCCCGGCCGGAGCGCTCACGGGAGCCGCCGCGCGTGGCTCGGCAGCGGGGCGGGGCGGCGGGGGAGCACCGTGGCCGCCCACGCGGTGAGGCGGGCGGGTCCGGCGACGGCTCCCGTCATGGCGTACCTCCTGTTGCGGGCGCAGGCCGGACGCCACGTCCCGGCCGCGCGCGGTCCCGTACGTCGGTCCCTCCCAGTCTCCGCCCGGCCGGCAGCCGCAGCCAGGGCCGAACGGCACTGTCCGGGCCCCTCCACACCCTGCCGCGCGGGGCGCCGGACCATCGGGCGGGGCCCCCGCCGACGCCGGCCGGTCCGCCGTACCGCCCGCGGACACACGCGAGGGCGGGCCTTGTACGAGGCCCGCCCTCGTCCGATCGGTCGGATCGTCGCTTACTTGACGACGGTGACCCGGTCGGCGGCGGTCGGCGCGTACGGCGCGGCGGCCGAGGTGTTCGCCGTCAGGTAGTCGACCAGGGCGGCCAGGTCGTCGCTGCCGACGAACTGGTCGGTGCCCTTGGCGAACTCGGTGAAGCCGTCACCGCCGTCGGCCAGGAAGGAGTTCATGGCGACGCGGTAGGTGGCGGTGGGGTCGATCGGCTTGCCGTCCAGCCTGATGGAGTCCTCGACGACGCGGTCGGCGCCCGTCTTGGTCAGGTCCAGGGTGTAGGTGAGGCCGGAGGAGATCTGCAGGTACTTCGGGGCGGCGGCGTTGCTGCCGCTGACCTGCTGCTTCAATACGGTGATCAGCTGCGCGCCGGTCAGGTTCTTGAGGTTGACCGTGTTGCTGAAGGGCTGCACCGCGAAGCCCTCGCCGAAGGTCACCACGCCGTCGCCCTCCTTGCCGGAGGCGGCGTAGACCAGGTCGGCACGGATGCCGCCCGGGTTCATCAGCGCCACGACGGCACGGCTGTCCAGGGACTTGGCGTGCGCCAGCTGCGCGTCCGCGATCAGGTCACCCAGCGGCGACTCGACGGCACCGGTGCGGGTGACGTCCTTGGTGATGTAGCCGACCGGCTTGTTGGCGACCGGCGCGGCCAGGGTCTGCCAGTCGTTGAGCAACTGCGTCAGGTCGGCCGCCTTGGACTGGGTCCGGTTGACGACGCGGTTGGAGCCCTTGACCGTGGCGCGGACGATGTCGTCGGTGCGCGGGTCGTACTTCATGTTCAGCTCGGTGAAGAGCCGGCCGTAGGAGGCGGCGCTGGTCACCAGGCGGGGGTGGCCCGCCGGGTCCGGGATGGAGCAGACGTACGCGTTGTGGGTGTGGCCGGTGACGAGGGCGTCGACCTCCGGCGCGACCTTCTTGGCGATGTCCACGATGGGACCGCTCAGCCCGGTGCTGCCGCCCGCGTCGCAGTCGTAGTTGTACGCCGAGGAAGCCGGGAACCCGCCCTCGTGGACGAGCGCCACGATCGCGTGGACGCCCTGCTGCTGGAGTTCCTTGGTGTACTTGTTGATCGTCTCGGCCTCGTCGAGGAACTTCAGTCCCTTGACGCCCGCGGCCGTGACGACGTTCGGGGTGCCCTTGAGGGTGACGCCGATGAAACCGACCTTCGCGCCCTTGACGTTCTGGACGACGTACGGCTTGAGAAGCGGCTTGCCGGTCTTCTCGTTGATCACGTTGGCCGACAGGATCGGGTACTCGGCGCCCTTGAACTCGCGACCCTCGGCGTAGCAGCCGTCGACCGGGTGGCAGCCGCCGTTCTGGAGGCGGAGCAGCTCGTCCTTGCCCTCGTCGAACTCGTGGTTGCCCACGCCCGTGACGTCTAGGCCGAGCTTGTTCATCGCCTCGATGGTCGGCTCGTCGTGGAAGAGGCCGGACAGCAGCGGGCTGGCGCCGACGATGTCGCCGGCGGCGACGGTCAGCGACCGGTCGTGGCCCGTGCGCGCGGTGCGCAGGCTGCTCGCCAGGTACTCCACGCCGCCGGCGTCGATGTCCTTCGTGGTGCCGTCGGCCTGCCGCTCGGTGACCCGGCCGGAGGAGCCGGCCGGCGGCTCCAGGTTGCCGTGGAAGTCGTTGATGGCGAGGAGCTGGAGGTCCTTCAAGGGGGTCGAGCCGGCGTCGGGGCCGGCCTGCGCGGGGTTCGCCGCGACGAGAGCACCGGCGGTTGCCAGCGTGGCGGCCGCGGCGAGAGCCGCTATGAGGGCTCTTCGCGGAGCCGGGCGGCGGGAGTGGGTCGGCGACATGGTGCTCCTGATGTGACTGGAAAGAGTGGGGGCAGCAGGCCGCAGCCTAGAGTCAACGCGCGTAGTTGTCAGGAACTTCGTGGTTACGGACAGGTTTCCATCTGGCGGATGCTTGCAGTTCAGGGCGATTTTGACAGATTCGCGTGGACGCCGAGAGCTGGTCGTCGCGGTAAGTCCACGGTGAGGAATCCGTGAGAAGTCGTCGCTCGGCCGGGGCGCGGGGACGCCTTCGGGCGAGGCTCGCTCGGCCTCCGTGGCCCTCGCGAGGCCCGGCTTCCGGGCGGTTCGGCCCGTTGAGCGGCCCCGTCCCGGGCGTGGTGCCGTGTTGACGCGGCGCGCCGGACGCCCTCTCACCCTGCCGTCCCGGGCGCGGCCGCCGGCGACTACCGTCCGCAGGAGGCATGAACCGACTCGTCCCCTGTGGGTGGATGGAGAGCGAAACGCATGATTCCTGGCGCGGTGACCGAACTGTCGGCCGGGCAACTCGCCGAGCCGACCCTCGGTCGTCTGCTGTCCTCGTGGCAGGCCGACGTCCCGGCGCTGGTCGTGGTGGCCGTTCTGGGCGGACTGTACGGCTGGGGCGTGCTGCGGCTGCGCAGACGCGGCAGGAGCTGGTCGCCCGCCCGTACCGCCGCCTTCGCGCTGCTCGGACTGGGCACGCTGGTGGTGGCCACGATGTCGGCGCTGGCCGTGTACGACCACGTCCTGTTCTGGCCCGCCGCCGTGCAGAACATCCTGCTCGACCTGGTCGCGCCCCTCGGCCTGGCCCTCGGCGACCCGCTGCGGCTCGCGGTGGAGGCGCTGCCGGAGGGCAGAGCGGAGCGGGTCCGGCGGGCGATGACCGGGCGGCTGGTGCGTGTGCTCACCTTTCCCCTGGTCAGTACGGCCCTCGTGCTCGCCACCGAGCTCGTCGTGTACTTCACGCCGTACTTCGCCACGGCGCTGCGCGTCGGCTGGCTGCACGAGCTGATGTACCTGCATCTGCTCACCGCGGGCTGCCTGTTCGTCGTCCCGGTGCTCACCCACGAGCGGGCGCTGCCGTCCTGGTGCACTCATCCGGTGCGGGCCGCGCTGGTGTTCCTGGACGGCATCGTCGACGCGTTGCCGGGTGTCGTGGTGATGACCCACGGGACGCTGATCGCGGGGGCCTGGTACCTGCACCACGCGCCCGCCTGGGTCACGGACGTCCACCACGACCAGCAGATCGGCGGCGGCGCGATGGTCAGCATCGCCGAACTGGTCGCGCTTCCCTTCATCCTGGCGATCCTGGTGCAGTGGGCGCGCGCCGAATGCGTCCAGAACGCGGCCCTCGACCGCCGCCTCGACCAGGAACTCGCCCGCGTCGCCGGACCGTCCCGGCCGGCCGGCGAACAGGTCCCGGCGTCCGCGCCCGTGCTCGTCCGCCCCTGGTGGGAGACCGAGCAGAACGAGGTGGCCGACAGGATCAGGCGGCAGCGCGGCACTGGCTGAACCCGGCCCGGTTCTCCCGTAAAGGGCCAGGGGGCCGGCTCGTGCGCCGTCGTGCCCCGGCGCATTCGGCGTCCCGGCCGGACCGCCGGCGCGCGAACCTACGGGCGTGTCTGCGCTGCCCTGGAGGACGGCACCGACGACGAGTACGCCCCCGTACCGCCGCCGGCCGGACCTGCGCATCGCCGACTTCCGTACGGCCGCTCCGGAGAACTCCTTCGCCCTGGCGGCGCCGCACAAGCCGACCCGGCCCGCGCCACCCCACCCGCGGCCCGTGATCCGGCCACTCCCGCAGCGGCCACCAAGGCCGTCCACCGGCCCGCCCGGCGCGGCCGGCACAACCGTCACCGCTGCCGCCTGTTGGCCTGCCCGGGGCTGCTCGCGCTGCCGCCACCGCTGCGGGCTGCTCGTGGAGCTGTCACTGCACCCGTCCGCTGGCCTGTCTGGCGTGGCTCGCACAGCCGTCACCGCTACGGCCTGCCGACCTGCCCGGCGCCGCTCGCGCAGCCGTCACTGCGGCGTCTGCGGATCCGTCCGACGTGTGGCTTGTGGAGCCGTCACCGCTGCCGCCTGCTGGCCTGTCCGGCGTCGCTCACGCAGCGGTCACCGCGGCCGTCTGCGGGCCTGTCCGGCTCGGCTCGTGGAGCTGTCACCGCGACCGCCTGCTGGTCTGCCCGGCTCCGCTCGTGCAGCCGTCGCCGCGGCCGTCCGCCGGTCTGTTCGGCGTCGCTTGCGCAGTCGTCACCGTCGCCGAATGCCGGCCTGCGCCGTGCTGTGGTCGTGGAGGATCTCGGTGATGACGTGTCGGGCGACGCGGGCCATGAACGGGTTGGTGTCGCGGTAGTGGGACAGCTCCATGAGCGCGACCGACAGGGCCCAGCCGCGGCCCCGTGCCCAGGTCGCGTCGTCCACGTTCAGGGCGGTGCGGAAGAGCGGCCGTGCGGTGTCCGGCACCACGTACCACGCCGCGAGGAGGTCGACGGCGGGATCGCCCAGCCCGAGGCAGCCGAAGTCGATCACCGCACACAGCCGGTCCCGGGTCAGCAGCATGTTCCCGGGTTGCAGATCGGCGTGGATCCACACCGGCGGCCCGTCCGGATCCGATGCCCGCAGCGCCTCGTCCCAGGCGGCCTCGGCCGCGTCCGGGTCGACGGCGCCGCGCACCGCGGCGATGGCCGCGCGGGTCTCGGTGTCCCGCGCGGCCAGGGGTTCACCGCGGTAGGAGGACGGCCCGTCCGCGGGATCGATCCGGTGCAGCGCGGTGACGAACCGCGCCAGGTCCGTCGCCAGCCGGCGCGGCTCGGCCACGGCGCCGACCGCCGGGATCTCCCCGTCGATCCACCGGTAGACGGACCAGGGCCAGGGGCAGCCCTCGTCCGGCGCCCCCATGCCCAGTGGTACGGGCACCGCGAGCGGCAGCGACGGCGCGAGCCGGGGCAGCCAGGTGTGCTCCTTGTCCACGTCCTCGGAGGCTCCGGCGGTGCGGGGCAGCCGTACGACCATGTCCTCGCCGAGCCGGTACATGACGTTGGAGGTGCCGGCGGAGCCGATCCGCCGGACGGGAAGCCCGGCCCACCGCGGGAACTGAGCGGCGATCAGCCGCAACACGAGCGAGTCGTCGAAGTCCGGCTGGTCCGGGCGCGAGCTGTCGGCACACATGGGCAGCCATCGAACGAGGTGTCCCGTGGTCCGGTCAACTGGTTTTGCCCGGCGGCCCGGAACCCGTCCGGGCGCCGTGCCCGCCCGCGGGAGCCGAATGGCGAGGGCCCCTCGGCCGGGAGACGATGAGAGCGCGGGGCTCGGCCCCCGCCGGTACCGTGCGCGTCGGCGCGGAGACGGAGACCGGCCCCGGCCGCAGGGATCAACGGTCGGAAGGGAGATCACCGTCATGCTGGAAGTGAAGACGGTCGAGAAGCCGGACGAGCGGCGCGACTTCCCACGGGGCCACCTCGAAGCCGTCCACCTCACGCGACTCGACTTCGCCGTGGCCACCTTCGAACCGGGCTGGCGCTGGTCCGAGTCGGTCGGCCCGATCGCCGGGACACGCAGCTGCCTGGTCCATCACAACAGCTATGTCGTACAGGGCCGTATGCACCTGGCCATGGACGACGGCGGCGAGGCCGAGGTGGGACCGGGCGACGTCTTCGTCTGCTCGCCCGGACACGACGCCTGGGTCGTGGGCGACGAGCAGGTCGTGGTGTACGACTTCGCGGGCCCCATGGCACAGCGGTACGCGAAGCCGGGCGGGGTGTAGGCGGCGGGGCGGACAGGACGCCGCCCGACGACGTCACTCCCCGCTCACCAGCACCACCTCCAGGGTGCGCGGCCCGTGCACGCCCTCCACCCGGTCCAGTTCGATGTCACTGGTGGCGGAGGGACCGGAGATCCAGGTCAGCGGCCGGGTCGGGTCGAGGCGGTCCAGTGCCTGCGGCACGGAGGAGACGACCTGGCCCGGAACGCGCACCACGCAGATGTGGTGGTCGGGGACGAGGGTGATCCGGCGCCGGCCCTGGTCGGGGGAGCCGTCCAGGACGAGGGTGCCGGTCTCGGCGACGGCGACCGCGCAGCCGGTGACGACGCTGTCGACCCGGTCGAGTTCGTGCGGGGTGCTGTCCGGCCGGTCCGCGACCAGGGTGATCTCGATGGCGGTCAGCCAGCCCTGCTCCAGGCCGGGCGGCACCAGGACGGTGTTCGAGCCCCGTTCGCCCAGCAGGTGGGCGATCAGCCGGGGCAGCCCCTCCGCGTCGCAGCGGTGCACGATCGCCCGGTAGTCGGTCAGGTTCTCGGCGAGCAGGTCCACCGTCTCCTCGGTGCTCCGGTCGCCGTGCTGCCGCAGATAGTCGCGGGAGACCGCCTGCTCGTACCGAGGGTGCCTGCCGGGCCGTTCCGGCGCTGGTGGGGGAGTGTCGTCCGGTGGTACGTCCGCCAGGGCACGTCGTACCCGGCCCAGGATCCGGTCCCTGCTGCTCACTTCGCGTCCTTTCCGCCGGGTCCGCCGTGCGTGCGCTGCCACCAGTCGCGGAACGGCTCCGCCGGCACCGGCGGCAGATCGCGGGTGCCGCTCCAGGCCCGGCCGGGGCCCGGCAGCGTGCGGGGGTGGAAGCGACGGGTCCGGGAGGCGAGCCGCTGGCCCCCGCGCAGCGCGCCGGGGCGGGTCAGGGCCCAGCGGGCCGCGCGCATGGCCGCGCGCTCGGCGGCGTGCCCCTTGGCCGGCTTGAGGAGCACCTTGTTGCCCGCGCGCGTCACCGGGCCGCCCTCGACGACGCGTTCGCGCAGGTGGACCAGTACCTCGGGGATGTCGATGGCCACCGGGCACACCTCGTAGCAGGCGCCGCACAGTGAGGACGCGTACGGCAGGGAGGCGTCGATCTCGCTTGCCGTGCCGCGCAGTTGGGGGCTGAGGATGGCGCCGATCGGGCCGGGGTAGACCGAGCCGTAGGCGTGCCCGCCGGCCCGCTCGTAGACCGGGCAGACGTTCAGGCAGGCCGAGCAGCGAATGCAGCGTAGGGCCTGGCGGCCGACCTCGTCGGCGAGGGTGTCGGTGCGGCCGTTGTCGAGCAGCACCAGGTGGAAGGTCGCGGGCCCGTCGCCGTCGGTGGTGCCGGTCCACATGGACGTGTACGGGTTCATCCGCTCTGCCGTCGAGGAGCGGGGGAGCGTCTGGAGGAAGACTTCCAGGTCGCGCCAGGTGGGCACGATCTTCTCGATGCCGACGACCGAGATCAGCGTCTCGGGCAGGGTCAGGCACATCCGCCCGTTCCCCTCGGACTCCACCACCACCAGCGTGCCGGTCTCGGCGACGACGAAGTTGGCGCCGGAGATGCCGACCTTGGCGCGCAGGAACTTCTCCCGCAGGTGCAGCCGCGCGGCCTCGGCGAGTTCGGCAGGCGTGTCGGTGAGGCCCTCGGGGGCCGGGCGGCCCCACCGGCTCATCTCGGAGCGGAAGATGTCCCGGATCTCGCCGCGGTTGCGGTGGATCGCGGGCACGAGGATGTGCGAGGGCCGGTCGTGGCCCAACTGCACGATCAGCTCGGCGAGATCGGTCTCGTAGGCCCGGATGCCCTCGGCCTCGAGGGCCTCGTTGAGGCCGATCTCCTGGGTGGCCATCGACTTGACCTTGACGACCTCGCTCTCGCCCGTGGCCCTGACCAGTCCGGCCACGATCCGGTTGGCCTCGTCGGCGTCGGCGGCCCAGTGGACGGTTCCGCCCGCGGCGGTGACCGCCTCCTCCACCCGCACCAGATACCAGTCCAGATGACGCAGGGTGTGGTCCTTGATCTGCCGTCCCGCCTCACGCAGCGCCGCCCAGTCCGGCATCTCCGCCACGGCCGCGGCCCGCTTGGCGCGGATGGTGTGGGTGGCGTGGCGCAGATTGCCGCGCAGAGTGGTGTCGCGCACGGCGTCGTGCGCGGCCCGGGGGAAGGCGGGGAACGCCGAGGAGCCGGGCATTCCCACGAACGTCGCGCTCATGCCGCGGCCTCCTCCTCCGTGCCGGCCAGGATCTCCGCGATGTGCACCGGCCGCATGCGCGTCCCGAGGCGGGCCATCGTGCCGCCGATGTGCATCAGGCACGAGTTGTCGCCCGCGCACAGCACCTCCGCGCCCGTCGACTCGGCGTTGCGCACCTTGTCGGCGCCCATCGCCGCCGAGACGTCGGGGTTCTTCACCGCGAAGGTGCCGCCGAAGCCGCAGCACTCCTCGGCCCCGGGCAGCTCCACCAGCTCCAGCCCCTTCACCGCGCGCAGCAGCCGCAGCGGCCGGTCCCCCAGGCCCAGGCTCCGCAGCCCGTGGCAGGTCGGGTGATAGGTCACCGTGTGCGGGTAGTACGCGCCCACGTCCGTCACCCCCAGCACGTCCACCAGGAACTCCGTCAGTTCGTACGTCCTGGGCACCACCGGGGCCAGGGTGGCCGCGAGCCCGCCCCCGCGCCCCTCGGCCCGTGCCCGCGCGCCCATGCGCGGATACAGCTCCCGCACCATCGCACCACAGGAACCGGACGGCGTCACGATCGCCTCGTAGTCCCGGAAGACATCGGAGAAACGCCGGGCCAGCGGCTCGGCCTCGTGCCGGTACCCGGTGTTGTAGTGCGCCTGCCCGCAGCATGTCTGGGCCATCGGGAAGTCCACCTCCACGCCCAGCCTGGTCAGGAGTTTCACCACCGCACGCCCGGTGTCCGGATAGAGCGTGTCGTTGACGCAGGTCAGGAACAGAGCGACACGCATCGCGGCTCCTCGTGGTCGGTCATCGGACGAGTGAAGCGTAGTCAGGCGAGGGGCCCGACGGGAGACTCCGGTTTCCGGCGCGGCGGAGACCGCGGGCTCCCGGCCTGGCGAGGCAGCGGCTCACGGGGTGACGGCGGCGAGCCGGGCCTCGGCCGCGCGCCAGGCCGCCCCCTCGCCGCCCGGCTCGTACCGCACGAGCGGCTGCGTCCGGGCGAGCAGGGCCCGCATGTCGGCCCGGTCGCCGACGAGCCCGTGCGCCCGGGCCTGCACCAGGACGTTGCCGAGGGCCGCCGCCTCGGCCGGCCCGGCGACCACGGGCAGCCCGCAGGCGTCGGCGGTCAGCCGGCACAACAAGGCGTTGCGGGCGCCACCGCCCACGATGTGCACGACGTCGACGGGACGGTCGGCCAGCCGCTGCGCCTCGGCGACCGCCCGGCGGTGGGCGAGGGCGAGGGAGTCGAGGATGCAGCGGGTGGTCTCGGCGGGGGAGCCGGGCACCGGTTGACCGGAGGCCCGGCAGGCCGCCGCGATCCGCTCCGGCATCCGGCCCGGTGCGAGGAAAGCGGCGTCGCCCGCGTCCACGACCGAGCGGAGCGCGGGCACCTCGGCAGCCTCCCGCAGCAGCTCGCCCAGGTCCGGGTCGCCCCAGGCCCGTACGCACTCCTGGAGCAGCCACAGCCCCATGATGTTGCGCAGGTAGCGGACCGTGTCGTCGAGCCCCAGCTCATTGGTGAAGTTGGCGGCGCGGCTGTCCTCGGTGAGCACCGGGGCGTCCAGCTCCAGGCCGGTCAGCGACCAGGTGCCCGTGCAGATGTACGCGAACCGTTCCCCGCCGGCGGGCACGGCGGCCACCGCGGACGCCGTGTCGTGCGAGGCGACGGCCGTCACCGGCACCGTCCCGCGCAGCCCGGTCTCCCGCAGCACCTCGGGCCGCAGCACGCCCGCCGGATCCCCGGGCCGGCGCAGCGGCGCGAACAGGTCCAGGTCGATGCCCAGCCGGGCCGCGACCTCGTACGACCAGTCGTGCGTGCGCGGGTCGACGAGCTGGGTGGTCGAGGCGTTGGTGAGCTCGGTGCCCTGCTCGCCCGTGAGCCAGTACGTCAGCAGGTCGGGGAGCAGCAGCAGGCGTCGCGCGGTGGCGAGTTGGGGAGAGGAGCGGGCCGCCGTCAGCTGGTACAGGGTGTTGAAGGGCGCGTCCTGGATGCCGGTCGCCGCGTACAGTTCGGCGGCCGGCATCGTCGCCCGGATCTTCTGTGCCACGCCCTCGGTGCGCGCGTCGCGGTAATGGACGGGATTGCCGAGCAGGGCGCCGTCCGCGTCGAGCAGGCCGTAGTCCACGGCCCAGCCGTCGATGCCGATGGAATCCACCCGGCCCGCCGCCCGCAGCCCTTCCAGCACCCCGGCGTACAGGGCGAGCACGTCCCAGCGCAGCCCCTCGGGAAGCCGCACCGGCCGGTTGGGGAAGCGGTGCGCCTCGGTCAGCTCCAACCGGTCGCGGCCGACCCGGCCGACCATGACCCGGCCGCTGGACGCGCCGAGGTCGACGGCGGCGTACACCCTCACGTCCGGGCTCATCGCAGGAAGGCGGCCGCGACGCCGGCGTCGACCGGGACGTGCAGCCCCGTGGTGTGGGTCAGTTCCCCGCCGGTCAACGCGAAGACGGCGTTCGCGACGTGCTCGGGCAGCACCTCCCGCTTGAGCAGCGTCCGTTGGGCGTAGAACTCGCCGAGCTTCTCCTCCGGCACTCCGTACACGGCGGCCCGCTGCGCGCCCCAGCCACCCGCGAAGATTCCGGAGCCGCGTACGACCCCGTCCGGGTTGACCCCGTTGACCCGGATCCCGTGTTCACCCAACTCGGCTGCCAGCAGCCGCACTTGATGCGCCTGGTCGGCCTTGGTGGCCGAGTAGGCGATGTTCTTGGGCCCGGCGAACACGGCGTTCTTGGAAGCGATGTAGACGATGTCACCGCCCAGCCCCTGCGCGATCATCACCCGCGCCGCTTCCCGCGCGACCAGGAACGACCCGCGCGCCATGATGTCGTGCTGGAGGTCCCAGTCCTCGGCCGAGGTCTCCAGCAACGGCTTGGAGATCGAGATGCCGGCGTTGTTGACGACCAGGTCCACCCCGCCGAACGCGAGCAGCGCCGCCTGGAAGGCACCCGCGATCTGCTCCTCGTCCGTCACGTCCACGGTCACGGCGACCGCCTTGTCGGGCCCGCCCAGCTCCTCGGCGACGACGGCGGCGTTGTGAGCGTTCAGATCGGCGACCACGACGCACGCGCCTTCGTCGACGAGCCGCCGCGCGATCGCCCTGCCGATGCCGCTGCCCGCGCCGGTGACGAGCGCGACGCGTGTCGCGAGGGGCTTCGGCGCGGGCATCCGCCGGAGCTTGGCCTCCTCCAGCGCCCAGTACTCGATACGGAACTTCTCCGACTCCTCGATCGGCGCATACGTCGACACGGCCTCCGCGCCCCGCATGACGTTGACGGCGTTCACGTAGAACTCGCCGGCCACCCGGGCCGTCTGCTGGTCCTTGCCGAAGGAGAACATGCCGACGCCCGGCACGAGCACGATCGCCGGGTCCGCGCCGCGCATCGCGGGGGAGTCGGGCAGCGCGTGCCTCTGGTAGTAGGCGGCGTACTCCGCGCGGTACTCGGCATGCAACTCCATCAGCCGGGCGATCGCCTGCTCCAGCGGAGCCGCCGGCGGCAGGTCGAGCACGAGCGGCCGCACCTTGGTCCGCAGGAAGTGGTCCGGGCAGGAGGTGCCGAGCGCCGCGAGCCGCGGATGCCCGGCACGGGAGAGGAAGTCGAGCACGACGTGTGCATCGCTGAAGTGCCCGACCTGTGCCCTGTCCCGCGAGGCGAGCGCGCGTACGTGGGGTGCCAGGGCGGCGGCCCGCTCCTTCCGCTCGCCCTCGGGCAGCGCCTCGTACCCCTCGACGACCGCCCCGAACGGCTCGGGCTTCCCGCGTTCGGCGAGGAAGTCCTCGGCGGTGCGGATGATGTGCAGCGAGTTGCGCTCGCACTCCTCGGAGTCCGCGCCCCACGCGGTGATCCCGTGCCCGCCGAGGACACAGCCGATCGCCCGCGGATTGGCTTCCCTGACCGCCGCGATGTCCAGCCCCAGCTGGAACCCGGGCCGCCGCCACGGCACCCACACCACGCGGTCCCCGAAGCACTCGGCGGTCAGCTTCTCCCCGTCGGCGGCACAGGCGAGCGCGATACCGGAGTCGGGGTGCAGATGGTCCACGTGCGGGGCGCCGACCAGCCCGTGCATGGCGGTGTCGATGGAGGGCGCCGCCCCTCCCTTGCCGTGCAGGCAGTAGTCGAACGCGGCGACCATCTCGTCCTCGCGCTCGACACCCGGGTAGACGTCCTTCAGTGCCCGCAGCCGGTCCAGCCGCAGCACGGCGAGCCCGCCCTCGGTGAGTGTCCCGAGGTCGCCCCCGGACCCCTTCACCCACATCAGCTCGACGTCACCGCCGGTGACGGGATCGGTGCCGGTGCCCTTCGCGGACGCGTTGCCGCCCGCGTAGTTGGTGTTCCGGGGATCGGCGCCGAGCCGATGGGACCGGAACAGAAGGGCGGCGGCCTCGGGGTGAAGTGACATAGGGGGTTCCATTCAGGAGAGGGGAGGACAAGAAGGGGCGCGGGCTGTGTCGGTGGGGAACTACGCCCCCCACCCGGCCTGCCGGCCTCCCACCCGTTCGGCGACGATCTTCTCCGCCCACCCCGACCGGCGATACGCCGCAAGAGGCTCGGGGTCCAGCCCCATCTCCTCCCGCACCTCACGCAGCAGCGGACGCACGTCCGTGTTGTACGCGTCCATCAGCACGGCGTTGGCCTCGAGTACGCCCCCGGAGCCCTGTGCGGCGGACAACGCGCTCCGGTCCACCAGCAATGCCTTGGCCGTCGCCTCCTGAACGTTCATCACGGACCGGATGATCGCCGGGATCTTCGCCTCGACGTTGTGGCACTGGTCGAGCATGAACGCGACCTCGGACGTGAACCCGCCCCCGCGCACCACCTCGTACATGATCCGGAACAGCTGGAAGGGATCGGCCGCGCCCGCCATCAGGTCGTCGTCGGCGTAGAACCGGGAGTTGAAGTCGAACCCGCCGAGCCTTTCCTCCCGCAGCAGGGTGGCGACGATGAACTCGATGTTCGTGCCCGGGGCGTGGTGCCCGGTGTCCACCACGACCCGCGCCTTCGGTCCCAGCCTCAGGCAGTGCGCGTACGCCGTTCCCCAGTCCGGGACGTCCGTGCTGTAGAAGGCCGGCTCGAACAGCTTGTACTCCAGCAGCATCCGCTGCCCCTCGCCGAGCCGCTCGTACACCTCGGCCAGCCCTTGAGCCAGCCGGTCCTGCCGTCCCCGCACGTCGTCCTGGCCGGGGTAGTTCGTGCCGTCGGCGAACCAGAGCTTCAGATCGCTCGATCCGGTGGCGTCCATGATGTCGACGCACTCCAGCAGGTGGTCGACCGCCTTGCGCCGCACCGCCGCGTCCGGATGGCAGATACTGCCGAGCTTGTAGTCGTCGTCCTGGAAGGTGTTGGAGTTGATCGCGCCCAGCGTCAGGCCGCGGTCCTCCGCGTGCCGGGCGAGCGCCGCGTAGTCGTCGACCCTGTCCCACGGGATGTGCAGGGCGACGGCCGGCGCGACGCCGGTGACGGCGTGCACCTGGGCCGCGTCGTCCACCTTCTCCCACGGCGTACGCGGCACGCCCGCCTGCGCGAACACCTTGAAGCGGGTCCCCGAGTTCCCGTACGCCCACGACGGCGTCTCGACGGCCTGGGTCTTGAGGGCGGCCTTCACCGCGGCGAGCTCGGTCACTGCAGGGCTCCTGTGACGTCGGGTCGAAAGTCTGCTGACAGGCCTTGGCGGGTATCTGAACAGCCTCTTGTGAAACGATTCAGGATTGGAAGCTATGAGTCACCGACGGGGGTGTCAACCCTTCCGGTGCGGGCAGCTCTCCGTAATCCCTTTGTGACCCTGGACCGTGATGTTTTCGATCCGCACCCATTGACGTGCCATCGGCTCCTTGCCTAACGTCCCGGCCAACCAGGTTGAAACCTTTCACGACGTGGGGCGGCCCTTCCGTCGGCGTCGTCGAGGAGCCCCCATGACTCACCCGTCCGACACGGGTCCGGCCCCGGTGCTGGCGCTCAGGGACATCTCGAAGTCCTTCGGTGCGGTGCGTGCCCTCAGGAACGTGTCCCTGGAACTGCTTCCGGGACAGGTGCACGCCCTCGCCGGGGAGAACGGCGCGGGCAAGTCGACCCTCATCAAGACCCTTGCCGGGGTGCACCGGCCCGACGCCGGCCAGGTGCTGCTCGACGGCGAGCCCGTCGTCTTCCACGGCCCCGGCGACGCCCGCGACGCCGGCATCGCCGTGATCTACCAGGAACCGACGCTCTTCCCCGACCTGTCGATCGCCGAGAACATCTTCATGAGCCGCAGGCCCCGGCGGGCCCTGGGCCGTATCGATCACAAGGCCACCCACGAGGCCACCCGCGCCCTGATGGGGCGCCTCGGCGTCGACCTCGACCCCGACCGTCCCGCACGCGGACTGTCCATCGCCGACCAGCAGATCGTCGAGATCGCCAAGGCGCTCTCCTTCGACGCCCGCGTCCTGATCATGGACGAGCCGACCGCGGCCCTGACCGGCAGCGAGGTCGCCCGCCTCTTCAACGTCGTGCGTGCCCTGCGCGACCAGGGAGCCGCGGTGCTGTTCATCTCGCACCGCCTGGAGGAGATCTTCGAGATCTGCCGACGGGTGACGACCCTGCGCGACGGCGCCTGGATCGCCACCGAGCCACTGGACGGCATGACCGAGGACGACCTCGTGCGGCGCATGGTCGGCCGCGACCTCGACGAGCTCTACCCCAAGCAGGACGTGGCACCGGGCGATGTCGCGCTCAGCGTGCGCCGGCTGACCCGCGAGGGTGTCTTCACCGATGTCTCCTTCGACGTGCGGCGCGGCGAGATCGTGGGCCTCGCCGGACTGGTCGGCGCCGGGCGCACGGAGGTCGCCCGCGCAGTCTTCGGCATCGACCGCTGGGACGCCGGCGAGGTCGAGGTCGACGGACGCCGGCTCACCAAGGGCGCCCCGTCCACCGCGATGGCCGCCGGGCTCGCCCTGGTCCCCGAGGACCGGCGCGCCCAGGGCTTGGTGATGAACATGTCCATCGAGCGCAACATCGGCCTCACCGGACTCCGTACGACCGTGAAGGCCGGCCTGATGGACCGCGGCGCGGAACGCAGCCGCTCCCTGGACTGGGCCGTCAGGCTCCGGGTCAAGTACGCCCGGATCGCCGACACCGTCTCCACGCTCTCCGGCGGCAACCAGCAGAAGGTCGTCCTCGCCAAGTGGCTCGCCACCGGCCCCAAGGTGCTCATCGTCGACGAGCCGACCCGCGGCATCGACGTCGGCACCAAGGCCGAGGTGCACCGGCTGCTCAGCCAACTGGCCGCCGACGGGGTCGCCGTCCTGATGATCTCCTCCGACCTGCCCGAGATCCTCGGCATGGCCGACCGTGTGCTCGTGATGCACGAGGGCCGGCTGACCGCCGAGATCCCCCGCTCCGACGCCACCGAGGAAACCGTGATGGCCGCAGCCACGGGGAGGGCCGCGTGACCGCGACCGCCCCCAAGCCCGCCTCCGCCGCCGAGGCGCACCGGTCCAGTGGCACCCGGCTGGTCGACCGCGTCTTCAAGATGCGCGAACTCGCCATCCTGGTCGTCTTCCTGGCGCTGATCGCCGTCGCCCAGGCGGGCAACAGCGAATTCCTGTCCGAGCAGGGCGTCAAGGACCTGCTGCTGAACGCGACCATCCTGGTGCTGGTCGCCACCGGCCAGTCCCTGGTCGTCATCACCCGCAACGTCGACCTGTCGGTCGGCTCCACGCTCGGCATCAGCGCCTTCGCCGCCGGCACCTGCCTGCAGGGCGGCGGCAACGCCGTGGTGGCCGTGATCCTGGCGGTGCTCCTCGGTACCGGCTTCGGCCTGCTGAACGGGCTCCTCGTCAGCCTCGGCCAGGTGCCCGCGCTCGTCGTCACCCTCGGCACCCTCTACATCATCCGCGGCATCGACTCCGTCTGGGTCGGCTCCCGCCAGATCACCGCGGCCGATCTGCCCGGCGGGTTCGTCGACTTCGGCTCCGGCGGGATCGGGACGGTGCCGTACCTGGCGCTGATCGCCCTCGCGGTCCTGGTGGCGACGGCGTACTACCTCAAGCACTACGGCAGCGGCCGCGAACTGTACGCGCTCGGCTCCAACCCGGAGGCCGCCCGGCTCGCCGGCATCCCGGTGCGCAAGCGCGTCGTGGCCGCCTACACCTTCTGCGGCGGCCTCGCCGGTCTGGCCGGGGCGATGTACCTGGCCCGGTTCGGCAACGTCGACTCCGGCACCGGCAGCGGATACGAACTCACCGTCGTCAGCGCGGTCGTGGTCGGCGGCGTGGTCTTCACCGGCGGCTCCGGCAGCGTGTACGGAGCGGCCCTCGGCGCCCTGCTGCTGACCTCCGTCAACAGTGTGCTGCCCGCCCTCGGCGTCAGCTCCGTCTGGGTGCTGGCGATCAACGGCCTGCTGCTTCTGCTCGCCATCGCGGTCGACCGCGTCGTCTCGCTGCGCGTGGCGTCGGCCCTGAAGAAGAGGAACGCCCGCCATGGCTGACTTCGACCTCTCCCGTGCCGTGCGCTGGGACACCGTCGTCGGTGCCCTGCTCGTGGTGGTCCTGCTGTTCTCCTTCGGCTTCGTCGACGGCTTCGGCAACGCCCTCAACCTGTCGTTCCTGATCGGCAACACCCTGCCGATCGCGCTGATCGCCCTGCCGATGACCCTCCTCGTGATCTCCGGTGAGATCGACCTGTCGGTGGCCTCCACCGCCGGTCTGTCCGGCGCCGTGATGGGCGCCCTGTGGAACCAGGGCATGGCGATCGAGACGATCATCCCGCTGTGCCTGCTGCTCGGCGCGGTGTGCGGCCTGGTCAACGGCCTGCTGGTGACCAGGCTCGGACTGCCGTCCCTCGCGGTGACCATCGGCACCCTCGCCGCCTACCGGGGCATCGCGCAGATCGTGCTCGGTTCCGACGCGGTGACCGACTTCCCCACCCCGTACCTGGACTTCGCGGCCGGACGCGTCGGGAACACCTTCCTGCCGCAGGCGTTCCTGCCCTTCCTGATCCTGCTGGTGATCGCCGTGGTCACCCTGCACGCCACGCCCTTCGGTCGGTCGCTGTTCGCGATCGGCGCCAGTGAGGAGACGGCCCGGTTCGCCGGCATCCGGGTCAAGCGCGACAAGCTGGTCCTGTTCGTCGCCACCGGCCTCATGTCCGCCCTGACCGGCGTCTTCTGGGCCCTGCACTACGCCAGCGCCCGCTACGACAACGCCACCGGGCTGGAACTCTCCGTCGTCGCGGCGGTGTTGCTCGGCGGCATCGACTTCGACGGCGGGAAGGGCACGCTCGGCGGCGCCGTCGCCGGGGTCTTCCTGCTGGGCGCGTCGCAGAACGTGATGAGCCTGCTGAACGTCTCCGCCCAGTCGCAGATCGTCGTCACCGGAGCCCTGCTCGTCGTCTCCGTCCTCGGCCCGCGGGTCGCACGCCAGGTCTCCGTCGCCAGGGGCCGGCGCCGGGCCTCCCCGGCGCCCGAGTCCAAGGCGCCCGCCCCGACTTCGTAAACCGCTCCGCCCACCTCGCCACCCTCGTAAAGGACGTTCACCATGCGCAAGCCGATGATCCGCCGCACCTGCGCGGCCCTCGCCGCCGCGACCTCCCTCGCCCTGGCCGCCACCGCCTGCGGCGGCACCACCAAGAACGACGTCGGCAAGGACGGCGGCGCGGCCGCCTCCCCGGCCGGCAAGGCCGACCCGAACGCCCCGACCAAGAAGGGCCTGACCGTCGGCTTCCTGCCCAAGCAGGTCAACAACCCCTACTTCACCTCCGCCGACAACGGCGGCAGGAAGGCCCTGGAGGAACTGGGCGAGAAGTACAAGGAGGTCGGACCGTCCAGCGCCACCGACACCTCCGGCCAGGTCTCCTACGTCAACACCCTCACCCAGCAGCAGGTCGACGCGATGGCCGTGTCCGCGCAGGACCCGGGCGCCCTGTGCACCGCGCTGAAGCAGGCCATGAAGAACGGCATCAAGGTCGTCACCTACGACTCCGACACCAAGCCCGACTGCCGCAACGCCTTCGTCTCGCAGGCGTCCGCCGAGGACCTCGGCCGCACCGAGGTGCAACTGCTCGCGGAGCAGATCGGCTACAAGGGCGAGATCGCGATCCTGTCCGCCGCGCAGACCGCGACGAACCAGAACACCTGGATCGACTACATGAAGCAGGAGCTGACGGACCCCAAGTACAAGGACGTCAAGCTGGTCAAGATCGCATACGGCAACGACGACGCGCAGGCGTCCTTCCAGCAGACCCAGGGTCTGCTCCAGCAGTACCCGAACCTGAAGGGGATCATCTCCCCGACCACCGTCGGCATCAAGGCCGCCGCCCAGTACCTGTCCGGCTCCAAGTACAAGGGCAAGGTCAGGCTGACCGGCCTCGGCACCCCCAACGACATGCGCAAGTACGTCAAGAACGGCACCGTCGAGGCCTTCGAGCTGTGGGACCCGGCCAAGCTCGGCGAGCTGGCCGCGTACACCGCGGTCGCCCTCTCCTCCGGGCAGATCACCGGCAAGGAGGGCGAGACCTTCAAGACCGGCGCCATGGGGTCGTACACCATCGGCAAGGACGGTCTGATCAACCTCGGCAAGCCGACCGTCTTCGACGCGAAGAACATCGACCAGTTCGACTTCTAGCGTCCGGGCGGCAGCCGCCCGGCCGAGGAGACGAAGCCCCTTGGCGAGGTCTTCCCCCTCGCCCGACCCGCATCCGACCCCCCTCCGACCCGCTCAGATGTGCGGTGCCATGACGGTAATGTGAAGGCCCGCCCGCCGCCCCTCGCATCCCTGGAGGTTTCCGCCCGATGGCCCCATCGGTGGGTATCAAGGACGTCGCACGCGCCGCCGGTGTCTCCGTGGGCACGGTCTCGAACGTCATCAACCGTCCGGAGACCGTCGCCACCGAGACCCGGGTCCGGGTGCAGTCCGCGATCGACCGGCTCGGCTACGTCCGCAGCGAGTCCGCGCGCCAGCTGCGCGCGGGCCGCAGCCGGATCATGGGGCTGCTCGTCCTCGACATGGGCAACCCCTTCTTCGTGGACGTCGCCCGGGGCGCCGAGCGGGCGGCCCGCGCGGCCGGGCTCGGCGTGATGGTCTGCAACAGCGCGCAGAGCCCAGGGGAGGAGGCCGAGTACCTGTCCCTCTTCGCCGAACAGCGGGTGCGCGGCGTCCTGCTCACCCCGGCCGACGCCACCGGCCGCAACATCGCGGCCTTCCGCCGCCACGGCATCCCCTTCGTACTGGTCGACCGGGTCGCCGAGGGCGCCACCGAGTGCTCGGTCTCCATGGACGACGTGGCGGGCGGGGCGCTCGCGGTACGGCACCTGGTGGACGCGGGGCACCGCTCCCTCGCGTACGTCAGCGGCCCGCCCGGCCTGAACCAGGTCCGCGACCGCCGTACCGGCGCCCTGAACGTGCTCGCCGAGGCCGGTCTCGGCCCCGACGCGCTGCGCGAGTTGCCCACCGAGCGTCTGGACGTGGCCGCCGGACGGGACGCGGGCGCCCGCCTCCTCGGCCTCGCCGACCGGCCCACGGCCGTCTTCTGCGCCAACGACCTGCTCGCCCTCGGTGTGCTGCAGGCCATGTACGCGGCCGGGGTCCGCGTCCCCGACGACCTCGCCATCGTCGGCTACGACGACATCGAGTTCGCCGCCGCCGCGGCCGTGCCGCTCACTTCGGTCCGCCAGCCCGCGGTCACCATGGGCGCCCTGGCGGCGGAGCTGCTGCTGGAGGAGACCGAGGCGCCGGGGGCGCGGGCGGCGCACGAGCACCGGCGGGTCGTGCTCCAGCCGGAGCTGGTGGTGCGCAGCTCCAGCCTGCCCGGGCGCCCACCGGCCACCCAGTGACGCGTCCACCCCGCATGCGGTACGAATTCCTGATCCCCGTGGTCAGGCGGCGGAGGAACATGTGCTGAACTGGGACGCGGCCGTAAACCCTCCGTCCCGGGAGAACCCTTGACCGTCAGCTACCGCCACCCCGGCGTCGTTCTCACCGATCGCACCTTCACCGTGCCGCTCGACCACGACGACCCGGCCGGGGAGACGATCGAGCTCTACGCACGTGAGGCCGTCGCACGGGACAAGGCCGACAGGGACCTCCCGTGGCTGGTGTACCTCCAGGGCGGTCCCGGCTTCGGGGCGAACCGTTTCATCGGACGGCAGGCCTGGTTCGGCCGGGCCCTGGAGGACTACCGGGTCCTGCTCCTCGACCAGCGCGGCACCGGCCACTCCACGCCCGCCAACCGCCAGACCCTGCCGCTGCGCGGCGGCGCCGCCGAACAGGCCGACTACCTCACGCACTTCCGCGCCGACTCGATCGTCCGCGACTGCGAGGCGATCCGTCCCGACGTGACCGGTGGCGCGCCCTGGACCGTCCTCGGGCAGAGCTTCGGCGGCTTCTGCACCGTGAACTACCTGTCGACGCACCCCGAGGGCATGGCCGCCGCCCTGATCACCGGCGGCCTGCCCTCGCTCGACGCCCACGCCGACGACGTCTACCGGGCCGCCTACCCGCGCATCGAGCGCAAGGTCGCCGCCCACTACGCCCGCTACCCGCAGGACGTCGACCGCGCCCGCCGCATCGCCGACCACCTGCTCACCCACGATGTGGTGCTCCCGAACGGCTACCGGCTGACCGTCGAGGCCTTCCAGTCGCTCGGCATCATGCTCGGCGGCGGCGACGGCAGCCACCGCCTCCACTTCCTCCTGGAGCACGCCTTCGTCCGCACCCCGAACGGCCCGGAACTGTCCGACGCCTTCCAGGAAGAGGTCCAGGGACTGCTGTCGTACGCCGGCCACCCGCTGTACGCCCTCGTCCACGAGGCGATCTACGGCCAGGGCACCCGCCCCACCGCCTGGTCGGCCGAGCGGGTCCGCGCGGAGTTCCCGCAGTTCGACGCCGCCAAGGCCCTCGCCGGGGACGGGCCGGTGCTGTTCACCGGCGAGACCGTGCACCCCTGGATGTTCGACTGCGACCCGGCGCTGCGCCCGCTGCGCGAGACGGCCGACCTGCTCGCCGCCCGCACCGACTGGCAGCCCCTGTACGACCCCGCCCGCCTGGCCGCCAACGAGGTACCGGTCGCCGCGGCCGTCTACCACGACGACATGTACGTCGACACCGCCCACGCCCTCGGGACCGCCCGAGCGATCCGCGGCCTGCGCACCTGGGTCACCGACGAGTTCGAGCACGACGGCGTCCGGGCCGGCGGGCCCCGCGTCCTGGACCGGCTGCTCGGGCTCGTCCGCGGCGACGTGTGACGCCGGCGGCACCGGCCGGTCCGCGTCCGTGACACCGAGGCCCAGTGCCCCAACAGGCGACGTTCGCCCCGTCGCGACGCCCGGCACGCTCCCCCGGGCTCTTCGAGCAGGGGGGACCCCCACCCGCCGCACCGGCCGAAAGCCCAAGTACGTTCAGTACGAGGACTTCCGGCCGGCCCGCGGAGAGCACGCACCGGACGCCGCTCCTTCACGGGCAAACGTCGCCTGCCGCGGCACTAGTAGCGTGTCGCTGCTTAGCTCTGGGCTGTTTGGTCGGGAGGCTGGTGTGTGGCAGATTCCCCTTCCGTTCTGCCGGACAGGGCTGGTGCGATGGGTTCGCAGAAGAAGAGGCCGGTGGTGC
>NZ_JBEYTS010000042.1:0-62924 GCF_040643155.1 Streptomyces sp. NPDC047453
GCCCTCGGAGACCGCGGAGAGGACCCGGCCGACCTCGGAGACCGGTCGTACGAGATCGTCGACCAGCGCGTAGGAGTGGTCGATCGCGGTCGCCCCTGACCCCAGCTCCGATCATCCGCGTGCTTCACCTGGCGCGGGTGTCCAGCCGCGTGCCCCACCCGCCCCGCGCGATGGCAGCGGGTCCGGCCGTGCCGTGCGCAGAGTCGCTGGGGTGCCGGGAGAAGCGGGTGCCAGGACTCGTCCGGTCGGGGCGGGGGGCGGGACTCGGTCAGGGGATGCGGGCGAGGCGGTGTGGTGCGGTTCGCCGGTCGCGGGGTGGGCGGCGGCCGTTCAGTCCGACGGTGGCAGTTCGCCCGAGCCGCGGGTGACCAGGCGGGTCGGGAGTTCGATGCGTTCCGGGGCTAGGAGGGTGCCGTCCAGCTGGCGGAAGAGACGTTCGGCGGCGGTCCGGCCGAGGGCCGCCGCGTCCTGGGCGACGACGGTGACGCCCGGCTGGAGCAGATCGGCCAGTTCGAAGTCGTCGAAGCCGACGAGAGCGACCCGGCGCGTCTGCTCGGCCAGCACGCGGATCACGGTGACGGTCACCCGGTTGTTGCCCGTGAAGACCGCGGTGACCGGATCGGGCCCGGACAGCATCGTCTCGGCGGCCCGGCGCACCCGCTCCGGGTCCGTGACGCCCAGCGACATCCAGGAGTCCTCGACCGGTATGCCCGCGTCCTCCATCGCCGCCCGGTAGCCGCGCAGGCGCTCGGCGGCCGTGTGGATGCGGGGCATGTCGCCGATGAAGCCGATCCGGCGGTGGCCGTGGGCGATCAGGTGGGCGACGCCGTCGCGGGCGCCGCCGAAGTTGTCCGACAGTACGACGTCGGCCTCGATGCTCCCGGCCGGACGGTCCACGAACACGGTCGCGACGCCCGCCTTGATCTCCGGCTCCAGATAACGGTGGTCGTCACCGGCCGGGATCACGACCAGCCCGTCCACCCGCCGTGCGCACAGTGCCAGCGCCAGTTCCTGCTCGCGCTCCGGGTCCTCCGCGCTGGAGCCGTTGATGAGCAGGGCGCCGTGGGCGCGGGCGACCTCCTCCACCGCGCGGCTCAGCGGCCCGTAGAACGGGTCGGCGAGGTCTTCCAGGACCAGTCCCACGCTCGCGGTGCGGCCCTTGCGCAGCACCCGCGCGCTGTCGTTGCGGCGGAAGCCCAGGGCGGCGATGGCGTCCTGGACGCGCCGCTCCGTGTCCGGCGTGACCCCGGGCTCCCCGTTGACCACGCGGGAGACGGTCTTCAAACCGACGCCCGCGCGTGCCGCCACGTCCTTCATGGTCGGACGGCTGCCGTAGCGGTTCCCGGAGGCGCGGTGCGGGCGGTCTGCGGGGCGGTCTGCTCGACGGGCGGTCTCGGGCACGGTGCGGCGTCCTGTCCTGTCGTCCACGGGGACGAGTCGCGTCCACGGGGATGCGTCGGTCCATGGGTTCGTATGAGGATGTGGCGTCGAGCATAGAGCCTGGACAACGTTGTCATATGCGCGAGAGACTGTCCACCGCATGCTCCGGACCGCGCCCCCACGCAGCTGTACCGGACTGCGCCCACCTCTTGGTTTTCTCATGGTTGACGGGGAGATCTGACTCTGATGCACACCGACCTCGTGGCTGCGCTGGACATCGGCGGCACCAAGATCGCCGGAGCGCTGGTGGACGGCCGCGGCGGCATCCTGGTGCGCGCGCAGCGCCCGACGCCCGCGCAGGAGGACGGGGACACCGTGATGCGGGCCGTGGAGGAGGTGCTCTGCGAGTTGGGCACGTCGCCGCTGTGGGGGCGTGCCAGGGCCCTGGGCATCGGCAGCGCGGGCCCGGTGGACGCCTCCGCGGGCACGGTCAGCCCGGTCAACGTGCCCGGCTGGCGCGGCTACCCGCTGGTCGAGCGGGCCCGCGTCGCGGCCGGCGGCCTGCCCGTGGAGCTGATCGGCGACGGTGTGGCGATCACGGCGGCCGAGCACTGGCAGGGTGCCGCCCGCGGACACGACAACGCGCTGTGCATGGTCGTCTCCACCGGCGTCGGCGGCGGCCTGGTCCTCGACGGGCGGCTGCACCCCGGCCCGACCGGCAACTCCGGACACATCGGCCACATCAGCGTCGACCTCGACGGCGACCCGTGCCCATGCGGTTCGCGGGGTTGCGTGGAGCGCATCGCGAGCGGCCCGAACATCGCCCGCCGGGCCCTGGACCGCGGCTGGCGCCCGGGCCCCGACGGCGACACCTCGGCCGCCGCGGTGGCCGCTGCCGCCCGCGCCGGGGACCCGGTCGCCGTGGCCTCTTTCGCCCGCGCCGCCCGCGCCCTGGCCGCGGGCATCGCCGCCACCGCGACCCTGGTCGAGATCGACATCGCGGTGATCGGCGGGGGAGTGGCCAAGGCGGGCGACGTGCTCCTCGCCCCGCTGCGCCGGGCCCTGGCCGACTACGCCACCCTCTCCTTCGTGCGGCGTCTGACGGTCGCCCCGGCCCAGATGGGCACGGACGCCGGACTGGTGGGAGCGGCGGCGGCAGCACTCGCGGCGCGAACGGGCGTGACGGCCGCCGGGGTCTGAAACGGCGGCCGCGGTCCATGTGGGCCGTGCACGCCGGAAGCCGGAGGGGGACTGGTGGTGGCGCAGCAGAGTACGGCCGGGGTTGGAAACGTCGTGACCCGGCGCGTGCGAGAAGGCGTTCCCCGGTGCGGGTTCGTCGGGGAACGCCTCCTTGGGCGGCTCAGCACATCAGGCGGGCGTCCGCCCAGTCCGCGTGGTCGGAGTCGATGCCGTCGCCGCCGTCCGTGACGACGAGGCGGACCACCTGCGCGCCGGTCACGTCGGCCGACAGCGGCTGGGCGCCCATCGCGTTGGTGAGGACCCCGGTGGCGGCGGCCTTCCTGCCGTCCGCCCAGATCTCGAACGCGACCGTGCCCTTGCCGTTCTTCTCGTCGTCGACGCCGACGTCGGCGGTGACCGTCCGGCAGGTCCCGCCGGTGTAGAACTCGACGGCGCTCTCCGCGTGGACGCCGAGTCCCTTGGCGTACACCACCTTGCCGAGGGTGATCGGGTGGCCGTCGCGGGCGGCGCTCTCGCCGTTGCTGGTGTCGCGCTCCACCGGGCCCCAGCCGTTGGTGGCCGAGAGCCAGGGAAGGTCACTGAGGTACGACGTCCCGGCGGGCGGCCGCACCACCACGCCGGCGGCGAAGGCCAGGGCGCTGTCGGCGCGGGCGCCGCCGGGGGAGCGGTGACTCGCCCGGAGCGTCAGGTCGTACGACCCCGTCGGTGTGCCGGCCGGTGCGGTGACCGTCCAGCGGGTGCGCAGCGCCTTGCCCGTCGGTACCGAGTCGGCGCGGGTCGCGGACTCGGGCCGTACCGTCCAGCCCTCGGGGCCGGTCAGGGTCACGGAGACCTGCGTGGCCGGCGTACGGCCCAGGTCGGTGACGGTCGTGGTCAGCGTCGTCGGCTTGCCCGCCTCCAGCAACGGGGTCTCGTCCAGACCGAGTTCGACGGCGGGCGGGTTCGCGGCCCAGCGACGGTCGGGGAAGACCCGGACCAGGACGGTGCCGTGGGCCGGAACGGTCGCCGAGATCGTGCCCGCGGTGTTGTAGGAGCGGTGCCGCCACAGATCGCGCAGGGTGTAGGCGTCGGCGTCGGGCAGGCCCACGGCCCGCGCGGTGGTGGCGATGCGCTGCGGGCTGCCGGTCTCGTTGAACAGGGCGACGGCGCGGCTGCCGTCCTTCATCTCCTTGGCCACGACCCAGCGGCCACCCCCGGAGGAGAGGACGGCGCCCTGCTTGCCCAGCGGGTCCTGGTCGACGGCGATGACCTCCTTGTTGGCCAGGATGTCGAAGGTCGCGTCGGAGGCCTTGCGCAGGTCCGAGCCGATGAGGAGGGGCGCGGCCATCACGGACCACATCGAGAAGTGGGTGCGGTACTCGGTGTCCGTCATGCCGCCGTTGCCGACCTCCAGCATGTCGGGGTCGTTCCAGTGGCCCGGGCCGGCGTACGGGGCGAGCGGCAGGTTCTGCTTCAGGATCGACAGCATCGAGCCCCAGCTGTCGCTGATGTCACCGGTCGTGCGCCACAGGTGCCCGAGGTCGGAGGCCCATTCCCAGGGCTTGTTCTGGCCCCATTCGCAGAGGCTGTAGACGATGGGCCGGCCGGTCGCCTTCAGCGCGTCCCGCATGGTGGTGTACCGCAGTTTGGCGTCCACGCCCTGGTTGTTGCAGTTGTCGTACTTGAGGTAGTCCACACCCCAGTCGGCGAACTGCTGGGCGTCGCTGTACTCGTGGCCGAGCGCGCCGGGGAATCCGGCGCTGTTGCACGTCTTGGTGCCGGCGCTGGTGTAGATGCCCAGTTTCAGTCCCTTGGAGTGCACGTAGTCAGCGACAGCCCCGATGCCGTTCGGGAACCGGACCGGGTCGGGCACGAGCTTGCCGTTCGCGTCGCGGGCGGGCAGGGCCCAGCAGTCGTCGAGGTTGACGTACTGGTACCCGGCGTCCTTCAGGCCCTTGGCGACGAAGAGGTCGGCGATGCCCTTGACCATGGACTCGTTGAACTCGGCCCGGCAGTGCGTGGAGTTCCAGTTGTTGAAGCCCATCGGAGGGGTGAGGGCGAGACCGTCCGCCCGCGTGGGCGTGACGGAGTCCCGAGCGGGGGCCGCGGCGGTGGGCGCGGCAGGCGCGGCGACGGCTGGGACGGCGAGTCCCGCGGTGCACAGCAGTCCTGCGGCCAGAGCCCCGACCACTGTGCGGCGGGCGGTGCGCGTGTGCGGGTGACGCATAAGAACGCTCCTCCGAACTCGCGAAAGATGGGATGACATCATGTCCGCGTCATCGGTGCGCGGTTATGGTAGGAGCTGTCGGACTCTGTTGGAAGAGAAGCGGTAACGGTTGTTCGATATCCCGTCAGGCCTCTTGACTCCAAGGCCGGTTGGCGGTGAGATCCAACCCTCTCGTTCGGTTGTGTTGGGTGACACCCCGAGGAGGGGGACATGGCGCAGTCATCGTTCAACCGGCTCGTCCCGCCGACAGATGAAGCAGGACATCCGATCTCCCGGCGCAGTGTTCTGCAGGGTGCGGCCGCCGGAGCGGGCATGGTCACGCTTCCCGCCCTGCTGTCCGCCTGCGGCTCCGGCCCCGGCGGAGGCAAGAACGAGGTCAGCGTCGGGTCGAACGCCTCGGACGCGGTGCCGAAGAAGGCGTACGCGGCGGCGTTCGACGCCTACCGGAAGCAGTCCGGCAAGAAGGTCAAGGTCAACACCAAGGACCACAACGACTTCCAGGAGAACATCAACCGGTATCTCCAGGGCCGGCCCGACGACGTCTTCATGTGGTTCGCGGGGTACCGCATGCAGTACTTCGCGGAGAAGGGGCTGTTGACCGACATCAGCGACGTGTGGTCGTCCTTCTCCGGGTTCTCCGACGCCCTCAAGGCGCAGTCGACGCATGACGGCCGGCAGTTCTTCGTGCCGTACTACTACTATCCGTGGGCCGTCTTCCACCGTAAGAGCCTGTTCCAGCAGAAGGGCTACCAACAGCCCAAGAACTGGGACGAGTTCATCGCGCTGGCCAAGCAGATGTCCAAGGACGGCACCCCGGTCGCCTTCAGCGACAAGGACGGCTGGCCCGCCATGGGCACCTTCGACTACATCAACCTGCGCCTGAACGGATACGACTTCCACAAGTCCCTGATGGCGGGCCAGGAGGCGTGGACCGACAACCGGGTGAAGAAGGTCTTCGACACCTGGCGCGAACTCATGCCGTACTACCAGAAGGGCGCCCTCGGCCGGACCTGGGAGGAGGCCGGGCAGAGCCTTCAGCAGCGCAAGACCGGCATGGCGGTCTTCGGCATGCCGCACCCCGGCAGCCAGTTCCCGGAGAACGAACGCGACGACATCGACTTCTTCGCGTTCCCCGAGATCGACCCGCAGTACGGCCAGGACGCCGTGGAGGCGCCCATCGACGGTTTCCTCGTAGCGAAGAAGTCCAAGAACGTCGCCGCCGCCAAGGACCTGCTCAAGTGGCTCGGCACACCGAAGGCCGAGGACATCTACCTCCAGTACGACCCGAACAACGTGGCCGTCAACTCCGGCGCCGACACCTCCAAGTACAGCGCCCTGCAGAAGAAGTCCGCCGAACTCGTCTCCGGCGCCCGGCAGATCTCGCAGTTCCTGGACCGCGACACCCGCCCCGACTTCGCCTCCACCGTGATGATCCAGGCGATCCAGGACTTCATCGGCAACCCGAAGGACGTCGACGGGCTGTGCAACAGCGTCGAACGGCAGAAGAAGACCATCTTCTCGCAGCCCGTCGGCTGATCACTGGGGGACATCTTCCGTGGCGCTCACCTCCCCGCGGCGCGCCGGACGGCCACGGCTGCACCGGTTCACCCGCCGCGACCTCGCCGTCCTCGTCGTGCTGCTCGGCATACCGGTGCTGCTCGACGTCGCCATCGTCTGGGGTCCGACGCTGGCCTCCATCGGACTATCCTTCACCTCCTGGGACGGCATCGGGGACATCCACTGGGCCGGCGGCGAGAACTACCGGAACCTCGCGGAGAACTACCCGCCGTTCTGGCCCGCGGTCCGCCACAACGTCCTCTGGCTGCTCTTCCTCGGGCTGATCGCGACGCCGTTCGGGCTGTTCCTGGCCGTCCTCATCGACCGGGGGGTCCGCTTCAGCCGCTTCTACCAGTCCGTGCTCTACCTGCCGGTGGTGCTCTCGCTCGCCATCGTCGGCTTCATGGCCCAACTGCTGCTGGGCACCGACCAGGGCGCGGTCAACACCCTCCTCGGCAACCACACCGACCCGATCGACTGGCTCGGCGACTCCCGCCTCAACATCTGGATGATGATGATCGCGGCGAGCTGGCGGCACGTCGGCTACGTCATGATCCTCTACTTGGCCGGACTCAAGTCCGTCGACCCGGCGCTGAAGGAGGCGGCGGCGATCGACGGGGCGAACGAACGCCAGACGTTCTTCCGCGTGGTCCTGCCGACCCTGCGCCCGGTGAACGTCGTCGTCGGCGTCATCACGGTCATCGAGGCGCTGCGCGCCTTCGACATCGTCTACGCGGTCAACAAGGGCCGCAACGGCCTGGAGCTGCTGTCGGTGCTGATCACCGACAATGTCATCGGCGAGGCGAGCCGCATCGGCTTCGGCTCCGCCATCGCCGTGGTCCTGCTCACCGTGTCCCTGGGGTGCATCGTGACGTTCCTGGTCCAAGAGCTGCGAGGGGCCCGCGACCGATGACGGCAGACATCCGCACCACCGCGCCCGTACACCGCCCGGCGCCGGCGTCCGCACGGCCGGCGGGGCCCCGGCGGCGGGGCCGCTGGGGCGTGCAGATCTTCCTGGCGGCGGTGTCGCTGGCGTTCGTCGCGCCGCTGCTGCTCGCCGTCTACGCCTCCCTGCGCCCGTACCAGGACACGGCGCAGAACGGCTACTTCTCCTGGCCCAGCCATCTGTCCTTCGGGTACTACCGCCAGGCCTACACCGAGTCCGGCATGGGCAGGTACTTCGCCAACACGCTGATCATCGCGGTGCCCGCCGTGATCGTCACGCTGTTCCTGTCGGCGTTCGTGGCGTTCGTGGTCTCACGCCTGAGACTGCGCGGCGGCCTCGTCCTGCTGATGTTCTTCACGGCGGGCAACCTGCTTCCGCAGCAGGTGATCGTCACGCCCCTCTACGTCCTGTTCAACAGGATCCCGTTGCCGTGGTGGATGTCCGACTCACTGACGTTGTACGACTCCTACTGGGCCGTCATCGTCGTCAACATCGGCTTCCAGCTGGGCTTCTGCGTCTTCGTCCTGGCCAACTTCATGCGCACGCTGCCCCAGGAGATCCTGGAGGCGGCGATCGTCGACGGCGCCGGCGTGTGGACCCGGTTCTGGCGCATCACGCTGCCGCTGTGCCGACCGGCCCTCGCGGCCCTGGCCACCCTCGAGTTCACCTGGGTCTACAACGACTTCCTCTGGGCCCTGATCTTCATCTCCGACCCCGACAAGCTCCCGATCACCTCCTCCCTGAACAACCTGCGCGGACAGTTTTTTACCGACTACAACCTGCTCGCGGCCGGATCGGTCCTGGTGGCCCTTCCGACGATCCTGGTCTTCCTGCTCCTGCAACGCCACTTCATCGCGGGCCTGACGCTGGGGTCGACGAAGGGGTAAGTGCTCCCGTCGGGCACACGAGCGTGACCCGCGGGCGGGCGGCGCAGTTGAACCGACCATGAAGAAGCGCAGCATGCTCGCGCTCGCGTCCCTGGCCACCGGATTCGTCGTGGCGGCCATCACTCCGTCGCACGCCGTCGACCACGACGGGCTCGGTGATCGGAGTTTGAACCCTCCCCCAGCCGAAGCAGGGGGAATCCTGGCTCAAGCAGCTCATTCACTCAACGAGCGAACGAGTCTGACGCTCTCAACACCAGCCGGGACGGAACCTGCCCGGTTACCCATTCAAGACAAAGGAGTTGTGCGTGCTTGGCTCTCGCAACGCACTGCGCTCAGCCTACCCGATCATCTGGGCGGTCTTTTACCTTTTGGGTGAAACCCCGTTCCCTGCCCTGCTCCGCTGGAGTCCGATTCATCCACGGCTGAAGCCGGAGGCGTCCTCGGAGGTTTCCAGTGAAGGACATCGTGGGCACCGTCGGCCAGGTCGTCGGTCAGGAAGGCCTCACCACGGACGACGACACGCCCGGGCATCACCGCGGCTGACGCCCGTCGGTCCGGCGCCGTCCTGTGGGCAGCCCTCAACTGGGGCTGGTTTCCGTGGCAGGGTGGAGCGGGCAAGCCACAGGGGGCCGACAGCAGAGGGGGACCCGTGATCGTCTGGATCAACGGCGCTTTCGGTGCGGGGAAGACGACCACCGCACGGGAACTGATCGAACTGATCCCGAACAGTACGCTCTTCGACCCCGAGGTCATCGGCGGTGCGCTGACGTATCTGCTGCCGCCCAAACACCTCGCCGAGGTCGGCGACTACCAGGATCTGCCGATCTGGCGGCGCATGGTGATCGACACGGCGGCAGCGATGCTCGCCGAACTGGGCGGAACCCTCGTGGTGCCCATGACCCTGCTGCGCCAGGAGCACCGCGACGAGATCTTCGGCGGGCTCGCCGCCCGCCGCATCGCCGTGCGGCACATCCTCCTGGCCCCGGCCGAAACGATCCTGCGGGAGCGGATAGCCCAACGGGAGGTCCCGCCCGATCTGCCCGACGGCGAGATACGCGTCCGCCAGTGGTCCTACGACCACATCGAGCCCTACCGGGCTGCCTTGGCCTCCTGGCTCACCGCCGACGCCCACCCCGTCGACACCAGTGCCCTCACCTCGCACGAGACGGCCGTCCGCATCGGCGAGGCCGTCAGCAGCGGTGCCGTGCCCGTCTGCGACATCGTGCAGACCCCGGAGCCCACCGCCGAGACCGTCGCCTCCGGGGTGCTTCTGTTCGACGAGCGGGACCGCTTGCTGCTCGTCGACCCCACCTACAAGCCCGGCTGGGAGTTCCCCGGCGGTGTCGTCGAACCCGGCGAGGCCCCGGCCCGTGCGGGGATGCGCGAGGTCGCCGAGGAGACGGGGATACGGCTGGACGACGTGCCCCGGCTGCTCGTCGTCGACTGGGAGCCGCCCGCGCCCCCCGCCTTCGGCGGTCTGCGCTTCCTCTTCGACGGCGGCCGGCTGGACTCCGTGGCGGCCCAGCGCTTGCTGCTGCCCGGACCTGAACTGCGCGCCTGCCGCTTCGTCACCGAGCGGGAGGCCGCCGACCTGCTCCCACCCGTCCGCTACGCCCGCCTGCGCTGGGCACTGCGGGCCCGCGAGCGCGGCAGGGCGGCGTACCTGGAGGCCGGCATCCCGGTCGACTGACCGGCCGCCGGCCACAACGGGGCCCTGCCGGGCGCTCGGACAAGTCAGGCTTGTCTTCGGCGGGTCGGGGCTGTCCTCAGTGGGTCTGGCTTGTCTCCGGCAGGTCGGGCGCGTCTGCCGTCAGCCGTTCCGTACAGGGCCCCCGCTGCGAAGCGAGGGCCCTGGCCTGCCGGGGGCTGTGTGGGTGTTCGCTCAGTCGGTCGCGTAGTTGCGCAGGAACAGGGCCTCCGCCACCGACAGGCGCTCCAGCTCCTCGGGGGAGACGCTCTCGTTCAGGGCGTGGATCTGCGCCTCCGGCTCGCTCAGGCCGATCAGCAGGATCTCGGCCTGCGGGTAGAGCGCGGCGAGGGTGTTGCACAGCGGGATGGAGCCGCCCTGACCGGCGTACTGCATGTCCTGACCGGGGTAGGCGACCGCCATCGCGTCGGCCATCGCCCGGTAGGCCGGGCTGGTGGTGTCGGCGCGGAAGGCCTGGCCCTGACCGATCTGCTCGGTGCTCACCCGGGCGCCCCACGGCGTGTGGGCCTCCAGGTGCGCCTGGAGCAGCTTGGTCGCCTCGCCCGCGTCGACGCCCGGCGGCACCCGCAGGCTGACCAGGGCGCGGGCGCCGGCCTGCACGGACGGGGTGGCGCCGACGACCGGCGGGCAGTCGATGCCCAGCACGGTGACGGCCGGGCGGGCCCAGATACGGTCGGCGACCGTGCCGGAGCCGATCAGCTCCACGCCGTCCAGCACCTTGGCGTCCTTGCGGAACTGCTCCTCCTCGTAGGCCAGGCCGTCCCAGACGGAGTCGCCGGACAGGCCGTCGACGGTCGTCGAGCCGTCCTCGGCGCGCAGCGAGTCCAGCACACGGATCAGCGCGGCGAGCGCGTCCGGGGCGGCACCGCCGAACTGGCCGGAGTGCAGGTTGCCTCCGAGGGTGTCGACCTGGACGCGGACCAGGGTCATGCCGCGCAGGGTGCTGGTGACGGTGGGCAGACCGACGCGGAAGTTGCCGGTGTCGCCGATCACGATGGTGTCGGCCGTCAGGAGTTCGGGGTGCTCCTCGGCGTAGCGCTCCAGGCCGCCGGTGCCCTGCTCCTCGGAGCCTTCGGCTATCACCTTGACGTTGACCGGGACGCCACCGTCGGCCTTCAGGGCACGCAGCGCGAGCAGGTGCATGATGAGGCCGCCCTTGCAGTCGGCGGCGCCGCGCCCGTACCAGCGGCCGTCGCGCTCGGTCAGCTCGAAGGGCGGGCTGGTCCAGCCGGCCTCGTCCAGCGGCGGCTGCACGTCGTAGTGGGCGTAGAGCAGGACCGTCTTCGCGCCCTCAGGGCCGGGCAGGTAGCCGTAGACCGACTGGGTGCCGTCCGGGGTGTCGAGCAGCGCCACGTCCGTGAAGCCCTCGGCGCGCAGCGCGTCGGCGATCCAGTTCGCGGCGCCCTCGCTCTCGCTCTTCGGGTACTGGTCGAAGTCCGCCACCGACTGGAAGGCCACCAGCTCGGCGAGTTCCGCCCGCGCCCTGGGCATGAGGGAGGCGACGGTCTCGGCGACCGGATTCGACGACATGGGCACGCTCCTTGTAGGTGCGAAGGCGCACTCGTGAGTACCAGAGTGATACTTCCGAGCACTTCTGTATTCCGGATGATCGTGTCAGCGTAGGCGCGGCCCGGTGTACGGGGCACGTACGCTGCTGATCCTCCCACAGCGGCCCACCGCCGAGGCCGCCGTAGGATGCGGGAGACAGCAGCGGCAGGCGGCTTGGATCGGGAGCGGTAGACCATCGTGAGCAGCGAGAACTCTTCGGCGGACGACGTGCAGCAGGTGTGGGACGTCGTCGTGGTGGGCGCGGGACCCGCGGGGGCCTCGGCCGCCTACGCGGCGGCGGTCGCGGGGCGGCGCGTGCTGTTGCTGGAGAAGGCGGAGCTGCCCCGGTACAAGACGTGCGGCGGCGGGATCATCGGCCCCTCGCGCGACTCGCTGCCGCCCGGCTTCGAGCTCCCGCTGAAGGACCGCGTGCACGCGGTGACCTTCTCCCACAACGGCCGCTTCACCCGCACCCGCCGCTCCAAGCAGATGCTGTTCGGGCTGATCAACCGGCCCGAGTTCGACCAGCAGTTGGTCGAGCACGCGCAGAAGGCCGGCGCCGAGCTGCGGACCGGCGTCGCGGTCTCCCGGGTCGAGCAGCACGGTTCGGCGGTGCCGGACCGGCGTACGGTCGCCGTGGTGCTCCAGGGCGGTGAGACGGTGCTCGCGCGCGCGGTGGTCGGCGCCGACGGCAGCGCCGGCCGGATAGGAGCCCATGTCGGGGTGAAGGTGGACCAGGTGGACCTCGGCCTGGAGGCGGAGATCCCGGTGCCCGAGACCGTCGCCGAGGACTGGCGCGGGCGGGTGCTCATCGACTGGGGCCCGATGCCCGGCAGTTACGGCTGGGTCTTCCCCAAGGCGGACACGCTGACCGTCGGGGTGATCTCGGCGCGCGGCGAAGGCGCCGCCACCAAGCGGTACTTGGAGGACTTCATCGCCCGGCTGGGCCTGGCGGGGTTCGAACCGAGCATCTCCTCGGGGCATCTGACCCGCTGTCGGGCCGAGGACTCGCCGCTCTCGCGCGGGCGGGTGCTGGTGTGCGGGGACGCGGCCGGACTCCTCGAACCGTGGACGCGCGAGGGCATCTCCTTCGCGCTCAGGTCCGGTCGGCTCGCGGGGGAGTGGGCGGTGCGCGTCGCCGAGGCGCACGACGCGGTGGACACCCGGCGCCAGGCCCTGAACTACGCGTTCGCGATCAAGGCGGGACTGGGCGTGGAGATGGCGGTCGGCAAGCGGATGCTCTCGGTGTTCGAGCGCCGGCCGGGGATCTTCCACGCCGTCCTGACCGGCTTCCGGCCCGCCTGGAAGGCGTTCAAGGACATCACGCGGGGCTCGACCTCGCTCGGCGAGATCGTCCGCACCCACCCCATGGCCCACCGCGCCCTGACCGCGCTGGACCGGCGGCCGGCCCCGCCCGCCGCCGAGGACCCGGTCAGTTCCTGACCGTGATGCGGAAGACCGGGTGATCGGGGGCGGACGAGGCGATCTCCTCGTCGGAGGACTTCGCCGTCACGCCCTTGAAGTACCCGTCGACCTGCCAGCCCCACCTCTCCAGGTAGGTGCGCAGGATCGGGAGCTTCTCGGCGTCGGGCAGCTCCACCGCGGTGAACTCGCGGACCTTCCGCCCGACGCGCAGTTCCCCGCCGCCCGCCGCGCGCATGTTGCGCACCCACTGGGAGTGGCCGCGCGCCGAGACGAGGTACTGCCCGCCCTCGTACGTGTGCGGGTTGACCGGGATGCGCTGCGGCTCGCCGCTCTTGCGACCGCGGACCGACAGCTCGGCCGAGCCGGCGAGGCTCAGCCCGTGGCGGGCCAGCCAGCCGATGACGCCGTTGAGACGGACGGCCATCGGGCTGCCCTTGAGGTAGTACGGCGACGAGGACGAAGACGACGAAGAAGACGACACGATGACCCCCACGGGTTCGGGAGAGCAGTGCTCTCGCATGATGAACAGTGTGGGGTGGATCGGTGATCCAAGGCAAGAGCACTGCTCTTTTTTGTGTGCGGTGCTCTGAACTCATGGAACACTGGTCCGTATGAGCACCGCACAGGGAGCCCGCGCCCGGGCCAGGACGGAGATCGCCGCGGCGATCAAGGACGAGGCCCGCAGACAGCTCGCGGCCGAGGGCGCCGCGAAACTCTCGCTGCGCGCCGTGGCCCGCGAACTCGGCATGGTGTCCTCCGCGCTGTACCGGTACTTCCCGAGCCGTGACGACCTGCTGACCGCGCTCATCATCGATGCCTACGACTCCGTGGGCGAGGCCGCGGAGGCCGCGAACGCGGAGGCGTCCGGCGCCGAGCCCCTGGCGCGCTGGACCGCCGTGTGCGAGGCGGTGCGCGGCTGGGCGCTCGCGCATCCACACGAGTACGCCCTCATCTACGGCTCCCCCGTGCCCGGCTACATCGCCCCGAGGACGACCGTCCCGGCCGCGTCCCGCGTCGGACTGGTCCTCATCGGCATCCTGCGCGACGCCCACGAGCGACACGGGCTGGCCGGGCCGCCGCTCCCCGCCGAACTGCGGGGCGAGGCCGAGCGGATGACCGCGGACCTCGCGCCCGGCCTGCCGCCCGAGGTGGGGGCCGCGCTCGTCGCCGCGTGGGCGCAGCTCTTCGGGCTGGTCGGGTTCGAGTTGTTCGGGCAGTTCAACCGGGTGGTGGAGGACCGCGAGCCGTTCTTCCGGCACGCGGTGGTCCGGCTCGCGCAGGGGATCGGCCTGGGGACCTGACCGCCCCCGTGACCGGCCGCGCATCCACGAGGGCGCGCACTCCCCGGCTCCTGTGCAAGGGCGCGTGCTCCCGGGCACCCGCGAGGGCGCGTGCTCCCGGGCACCCGCGAACGCGCGTACTCCCCGGGAAGTACGCGTGATCACCTCGCCCGGCTGACGCCCCCGGCGGCGTCGGCCGTCTAGCGTGGCGGTCATGACGGAGCAGCGCGTACGCCGGGGCGGCCCGCCGCAGTGGTGGCGGCACGGCCCCCCGTGGTGGCACCGCGCCGACGAAGAGGGGGCGCCCCGCCGCCACTGGCCCTGGTTCTCCACCGCGCTGTTCACCGCCTTCGCGCTCATCGGCACGCACTTCGCGGCCCGCAACCAGCACGGCCACCGGGTGCCCCTGGACGGCTACGGGCTCGCGCTGCTGCTCGTGACCTCGGGGCTGCTGCTGTGGCGCAAGCGGTATCCGGCGTTCGTGGTGTTCGGCACGGCGGCGACCACCCTCGTCTACTACGCCGCCGGATACCCGTACGGACCCGTCTTCCTGGCCGTCGCCGTCAGCTGCTTCAGCGCCGTCGTCGCCGGGCACCGCAGGGCCGCGTGGGCGTCGGTGGGCATGCTGTGGGCCGGGCACGCGCTGATCGCGCTCTGGCTGTACCGCTGGTTGCCGCCTCCCGGGGACACCGCCTCCTCCTGGGGGCAGGAACTGGCCATCGCCACCTGGGTGGTGGCCGTCGTCGCGGTCTCGGAGCTGGCCCGTGTGCGCCGCGAGCAGTGGGTCAAGGAACGCGCCGAGCGTGCCCAGGCCGCCCGGCGGCGGGCCGACGAGGAGCGGCTGCGGATCGCCCGTGAACTGCACGACGTCCTCGCGCACAGCATCTCCGTCATCAACGTCCAGGCGGGCGTCGGCCTCGCCCTGCTCGACACCGACCCGGAGCAGGCGCGCACGGCGCTGACCACCATCAAGGCCGCCAGCAAGGAGGCGCTGGGGGAGGTGCGGCAGGTGCTCGACACCCTGCGCACCCCCGGCGACGCCCCGCGCACCCCGGCGCCCGGCCTCGGCCGGCTGTCCGAGCTGGTGGAGCAGGCTGCGACCGCCGGCCTCACCGTCGAGGTCCAAGGGGCACCGCCCCGGCTGCCGCCCGGCACGGACCTCGCCGCCTTCCGCATCGTCCAGGAGGCGCTCACCAACGTCGTACGCCACTCGGGCTCGCGGCACGCGCGCGTCCGCCTCGACCACGACCGCCGCGCGCTGCGGCTGCGCATCGACGACGACGGGCCCGCGACCGGCGCGGACGCCGGCGGCAGCGGCAACGGCCTGGCCGGGATGCGTGAGCGCGCCGCCGCCCTGGGTGGCACCATCGACGCGGGAGCGCGTCCCGACGGCGGCTGGCGGGTGCTCGCCGTACTGCCCCTGACGACCGAGGAGGAGAGCCGGTGATCCGGGTACTGCTGGCCGACGACCAGTCCCTGGTACGGGCCGGCTTCAAGGCGCTGCTCGACGCCCAGCCGGACATCGAGGTCGCCGGGGAGGCCGCGGACGGGGAGGAGGCCCTGCGCAAGGTGCGCGACCTGAGTCCCGACGTGGTGCTCATGGACATCCGCATGCCGCTGCTCGACGGACTGGCCGCGACCCGCCGCATCACCGGCGAGCCGCGGCTGAAGGACGTCAAGGTGGTCATGCTCACCACCTTCGAACTCGACGAGTACGTCTTCGAGGCGATCCGCTCGGGCGCCTCCGGCTTCCTGGTCAAGGACACCGAACCCGACGAACTCCTGCGCGCGGTACGGGCGGTGGTCGGCGGCGACGCCCTGCTGTCGCCCGGAGTGACGCGCCGCCTGATCGCCGAGTTCGCCGCCCGGTCCAAGGAACCGGCGGCCGCCGACGCCCTCGCGCAGCTCACCGAACGCGAACGCGAGGTGATGGCCCTGGTCGGCATCGGCCTGTCCAACGAGGAGATCGCCCGCCGCCTGGTCGTCAGCCCCCTCACCGCCAAGACCCACGTCAGCCGCACCATGGTGAAGCTCGGCGCCCGCGACCGCGCCCAACTGGTCGTCCTCGCCTACGAATCGGGCCTGGTACGACCGGGATGGCTGGGCTGAGACGCCTGCCGGAAACGCACCAGCACGCCGACGACCCGGACGGTGAAGACGACCGGCGCGAGCACCAGGCCGGCCCACAGGAGCACCGTGGAGACGACCCGCGGCAGATCGAACAGCAGCACCGGGCCGGCCACGGCCCCGAACACCACCACCGCCGCGAACGCGGCGCTGCACAGCGCGTACATGATCTCGACGGTCATCGCGTCCCGCTCGGCCTGACTCCGCCGTCCCCCGTGAGCCCTCATGCCGGGAGTCAAACAGCCGCGTCCCCGGCGGGCAAGGGCGGCGCGGCGAGGCTCAGACGATCCCCGACGTCTCCCGCCACAGCGTGGCGAGGGAGCGGTCTCCCGTCACGTTCGGCACGGAGGCGCGGTTCCACAGGGCGAGGTACAACTGGTCGGCGGGGCCGGAGAGTTCGGTGTCGCAGGCGGTGGAAGCGGTCCGGGTGGTGACCGGTGGCTCGTCGGACAGGCGCACGGTCCACACCGCGTCCGCGTCCGTGGCGCGCACCCGCAGGACCCGCGGTCCGCGGCTGCGGACCCGGCTGCGGGAGCGGGCGTGGAAGCCGCGCAGCAGCTCGTCGATACCGTCCACGGCGAAGGCCGTGCCGAGGGTGTCCGGGGTGCCGCCGCGCGCGGCCTCGGCGTCGTGGCGGTGGACCGCCGTCTCGTGTGCCTGCCGCCGGGTCCAGAACGCCAGCGGGGACGGGCACGGAGCAGGGTGGAACGTCCAGCAGTCCACGTCGGCGGGCGTCGCGGCCAGCGTCTCGACGAGCAGGCGGTGACCGGCCCGGTACCAGGCGACCAGCGCGGCGCCGTCCAGATCCGGCGGATCGCCCATCGGGCGCGGTGACGTGCGGGCGTCGGCGACGATGCCGGCGGCCCACCGGTGCACCACGCCCGTGTGCCGCAGCAGGTCCCGTACCCGCCACCCCGGGCAGGCCGGCACCGCGGCGTCGGGCCCCGCCTGCTCGGCGGCGGCCGCCAGCAGACGGCCCTGGCGGTCCAGTGCGTGAAGGTGCGCGGCGGTCTCCATGCCGTGAGTCTGCCGGACGCGGCCCGGCTCCGGGGAGAGCCGCCTCCGGCACCGGACCGGCGTAGGCCGCGTTGCGGTACTCCATTCGGCGGGTTGGGCTGGAAGGTGACTCATTGCCCACGTTCCGGACGGCGATCATGACGATGTCCCCCTTCGGCGCCTCCTTCGGCGGCCCGGACCCGTTCTCCGAGATCCTCAACCGCTTCTTCGGCATGACGCCGGGCGCGGCGCCCCCGCAGGTGCAGCGCGTGCCGATCGGACGGCTGCTGACCGACTCCGCGCGCGAGCTGATCAACCAGGCCACCGGGCGGGCGGCCGAGGACGGCAGCTCCGACCTGGACACCGAGCACCTGCTCTGGGCGTGCACCCAGGTGGAGCCGGCCCGCGGCCTGCTCGCCCAGGCCGGAGCCGACCCGGACCGCCTCGGCGCGGCCCTCGCCGAGGCGCTGCCCAGCGAGAGCGGCACCCCCTCCGCGCAGCCCGGCCTGACCCCGGCCGCCAAGCGGGTGCTGCTGCGTGCCTACGAGCACTCCCGCGCGGCCGGAGTGTCGTACATCGGCCCCGAGCACATCCTCGGCGCGCTGCTGGACACCCCGGGCGCCGCGGCGGCGCGCGCCCTGAGCGCCCACGGCATCGAGACGGACCAGCTGCGCCGCAGCGCCGACACGGCGTCCCGCCCCGACACCGCGCCCGGCGGGGCCGAGCCCCCGAGCGACACCCCGACCCTGGACCAGTACGGGCGCGACCTGACCGAGGAGGCCAGGGCCGCGAAGCTGGACCCGGTGGTGGGGCGGGCCGCCGAGATCGAGCAGACCGTCGAGGTCCTCTCCCGCCGCACGAAGAACAACCCCGTCCTGATCGGCGAGCCGGGCGTCGGCAAGACCGCCATCGTCGAGGGGCTGGCCCAGCGGATCGTCAACGGGGACGTGCCGAAGACCCTGGAGAACAAGCGGGTGGTCGCCCTGGACCTCACCGGACTGGTGGCGGGCGCCCAGTACCGGGGCCAGTTCGAGGAGCGGCTGAAGAACGTCATCGACGAGGTCAAGGCGGCCTCCGAGTCGACGATCCTGTTCCTGGACGAACTGCACACCGTCGTCGGCGCCGGAGCCACCGGCGAGGGCGCCATGGACGCGGGCAACATCCTCAAGCCGGCCCTCGCCCGCGGTGAGCTGCACGTCGTCGGAGCCACCACCCTCGACGAGTACCGGCGGTACGTGGAGAAGGACGCCGCCCTGGAACGCCGCTTCCAGCCCGTCATGGTGCCCGAGCCGAGCGTCGAGGAGACCGTGCAGATCCTGGAGGGTCTGCGCGACTCCTACGAGGCCCACCACCAGATCCGCTACAGCGACGACGCCCTCGTCGCCGCGGCGGAGCTGTCGGACCGCTACGTCACCGACCGGTTCCTGCCCGACAAGGCCATCGACCTGCTCGACCAGGCCGGCGCGCGGGTGCGCCTGCGGTCCCTGGGCCGGTCCACCGAGGTCGTCGAGCGCGAGGACCGGCTGGCCAAGCTGCGCCGTGAGAAGGACCAGGCCGTCGCCGCCGAGGACTTCGAACGGGCCTCCGGGCTCAAGGACCGGATCGCCGAGGTGGAGACGGAGCTGGAGGGTCTGGCCGAGCGCCGCGAGGGCGTGCTGGAGGTGACCGTCGACGACATCGCCGACGTGCTGTCCCGGCGCACCGGCATTCCCGTCTCCCAGCTGACCGAGAGCGAGAAGGAGCGGCTGCTGAAGCTGGAGGAGGCGCTGCACTCCCGGGTCGTCGGCCAGGACGAGGCCGTCACCGCGATCGCGCAGGCGGTGCGCCGCAGCCGTGCCGGCATGGGCGACCCGAACCGGCCCGTGGGCTCGTTCCTGTTCCTCGGCCCCACCGGGGTCGGCAAGACCGAACTGGCCAAGGCGCTCGCCGACCTGCTGTTCGGGGACGAGAACCGGATGGTCCGCTTCGACATGAGCGAGTTCCAGGAGAGGCACACCGTCTCCCGGCTCGTCGGGGCCCCGCCCGGCTACGTCGGCCACGAGGAGGCGGGCCAGCTCACCGAGAAGGTGCGCCGCCAGCCTTACAGCGTGCTGCTCTTCGACGAGGTGGAGAAGGCCCACCCGGACGTCTTCAACACCCTGCTCCAGGTCCTCGACGACGGCCGCCTCACCGACGCCCAGGGCCGTACCGTCGACTTCCGCAACACCGTGGTCATCATGACCTCCAACATCGGCGCCCAGCGGATCCTCGCCCACCACGGGAACGTCGCCGCCATCAAGGACCAGCTGATGCAGGACCTGCGCGGAAGGTTCCTGCCCGAGTTCCTCAACCGCATCGACGACATCATCATCTTCCACGGCCTGAGCAAGGAGGACCTCGACCGGATCCTGGACCTGCTGCTGGACCACAGCCGCCGGCGGGTGCGCGCCCAGGGCCTGGAACTGGAGGTCACCGACGCCGCGAAGCGGCTGCTGGTCGCCCACGGCCACCAGCCCGAGTTCGGCGCCCGTCCGCTGCGCCGCACCATCCAGGCCGAACTCGACAACCGCATCGCCTCCCTGCTGCTGAGCGACTCGGCCGACCCCGGTGACACGATCGTGGCGGACGTCGAGAAGGACGCCTTGGTCTGCCGGGTCGAACACCCGGAGGTCCCCGGCCGGATGACCTGATGAGGCGGGCTGCCGTGGGGCGGGACCGCCTGCGCCCGTCAGGCGAGGGTCACCTCCACCGGCAGCCTCTTGATGCCGTTGACGAAGTTGGAGCGGACCCGGGGCACGTCGCCGGCCAGACGGATGCCGGCCAGGCGCGGGACGAGCTCCTCGAACATGATCCGGATCTCGGTGCGGGCCAGGAGGTTGCCCAGGCACAGGTGCGGGCTGCCCTTGCCGAAGGTGACGTGGTCGTTGTTCCGCCGGGTGACGTCGAAGTCGTACGGGTTGCCGAAGACCTCCTCGTCACGGTTGCCGGAGGCGAACCACATGACCACCTTGTCGCCCTCCTTGATCCGCTTGCCGCCGAGTTCGGCGTCGCGGGTGGCGGTGCGGCGGAAGTGGTACACGGGTGAGGCCCAGCGCAGGAACTCCTCGACCGCGGTGGGGATCAGCGAGGGGTCCTCCTGGAGGCGGGCCAGCTGCTCGGGGTGCTGGAGCAGGGCCAGCGTGGAGTGGCTGATGGTGTGGCGGGTCGTCTCGTTGCCCGCCACCACCAGCAGCAGGAAGTAGTTGTCGAAGTCCTGCGCCGAGAGCGGGACGCCGTCCCGCGGGGTGCTGTTGACCAGCCGGGAGACCAGGTCGGTGCCGTGGCCGCCGCGTCGCTGCCGGGCCAGCTCCCGGCCGTAGGCGAAGACCTCCAGGGAGGCGGGGGAGCGGAAGGGCAGGTCGCGGTACTTCTCGCTCTCCTCGGAGTGCAGGAGCACGTCGGCGTAGTCCGGGTCGGTGTTGCCGATGATGCGGTTGCCCCAGTCGATGAGCTGCTGGTTGTCCTCCGGGGGCACGTCGAGCAGCCGGGCCAGCACGTTGATGGGGAAGTCGGCGGAGACCTCCTTGACGAAGTCGAAGGTGCCTTTGGCCAGCGCCGCGTCCAGGGTGGTCGCGGTCAGGCCGCGCAGGAAGTCGCCGTAGCTGTTGATCACGTTCGCGCCGAACTGGCGCTGGATCAGGCTGCGCAGCGCGCGGTGGCGGACCCCGTCGAGTTCGAGGATGGAGGCGCGCTTCTTGATCTGGTCGTCGTCGACCTCCTCGAGGTTGACGAACCGGGTGGAGGTGAAGGTGTCGGCGTCGCGGTCGACGCGGGCGATGTCCGCGTGCCGGGTCACGCTCCAGAAACCGGAGTTGGGCGCCTCCTCGGGCTGCCAGTGCACCGGGTCCTCGTGGCGCAGGGTGTGGAACATGCGCCAGGGCGTGACGCCGTCGGTGAAGTTGTCCGGGTCGGCGAGGTTCACGTCGGCCAGCGGCAGCGGCTCGCGGACGGCGGCGGACAGGGGCGGGGTGGTCATGGGCGGTTTCTCCTCGGCGTCACGGGGCTCGGTGCCGGCGGGATGCGGCGTCAGGGGGCGGGGGCGCGGTGCCACGGGCGGGGCGGGTTCGGTCAGAGGTGGTAGGCGTACTCGGTGAACTCCCAGTCGGTGACGTGCCGTCCGAAGCGTTCGACCTCGTCGCGCTTGTAGGTGAGGTAGGAGGCGGTGAAGTCCTTGCCGAGGACGCCGGCCAGCGCGGTGTCCGCCTCCAGGGCGTCCAGCGCGGCGGACAGGGTGGCCGGGAGCATGGCGGACCGTTCGGTGTCGTAGCCGTATCCGTCCAGCGGGGCCGGCGGTTCCTCGCCGGCCAGGACGCCGAGCAGGGCGGCGGCCACGGTCCCGGCGATGAGCAGGTAGGGGTTGGCGCCGGCATCGCCGAGGCGCAGTTCGAGCCGGGAGCCGGCGCCCCGCTCGGGCGGGATGCGGACCATGGCGCTGCGGTTGTCCAGGCCCCAGTCGATCAGCCAGGGGGCGAGGGTGTCCGGGCCGAAGCGCTTGTACGAGTTGACCGTCGGATTGGCCAGCGCGGCGAGTGCGGGCGCGTGGGCGAGGATGCCGGCGACGGCGTGCCGGGCGGTCGCGGACAGGCCGTACGGCGACGCCGGGTCGTCGAAGACGTTGCCGCCGTCGTTGTCCTCGCAGGACAGGTGCAGATGGAAGCCGGAGCCTCCCGCGTCGTTGAACGGCTTGGCCATGAAGGTGGCCAGGCGTCCCTCCTTGCGGGCGAGCTCCTTGACCGCCGACTTGAAGCGGAAGGCCCGGTCGGCGGCAGACAGCGCCTCCGAGTGGGTCAGGTTGATCTCGAACTGGCCCCCGTCGAACTCGTGGTTCCCGCTGCTCACGCCGAGGTCGGCGGCGCGCAGCAGGCGCAGGGTGCGCAGCAGGTGGTTGTCGTCGTCGGCGCGCAGGCCCGCGGTGTAGACGACGCCCCGGGCGTCGCTGTAGCGGCGCCAGCCGCGCGGGGAGCCGGGCGCGGGCTCGCACAGGAAGTACTCCAGTTCGGGGCCGATCACCGGGTGCAGTCCGTGCTCGCGGCAGCGGTCGAGGACGGCGCGGAGCAGGTTGCGGGGTGACTCGGGGGCGGGCAGCCCGGTGGCCGGGTCGGTGACCTCGCCCAGGCAGCTCGCCACGCCGGGTTCCCAGGGCAGGGACACGAGGGTGTCGAGATCCGGTCGTACGCAGATGTCGGGCAGCCCCGCGTCCAGGCCGCCGGCGACCGGGACGACGTCGCCCTGCGGGCTGGTGTGGTAGACGGCGCGGCAGAAGGCCAGTCCGTGGTCGCAGGCCGAGGGCAGGTGCTCCAGCAGGACGTCCCGGGCGCGGTCGGTGCCGATGAGGTCGGGATAGGTCACCCGGACCACGTCGACGCCCTCGGCGGCGAGCCGGTCCTGGTGCCGGCGGACGGATGGGGAGTCGGATGCGCTCACCGGAGTCTCCTCTGGGGAATGTGGGGCGCTTCCCAGGCCGGAGCGGGCGCTGGGAGAGGGGAAGACGGGCGGCGCCGCACTGCGGGGAGGAGCAGGGGCCGCTCAATGTTTGAGGCCAAACGGTATGGACCCCGTCACCTCGCCGCAAGAGGCTGGCCGCAAAAATTTATCCATCCGGATAGCTATTGACCAGGGTCCGGCCGCTTCCTATGTTGTTTGATGCCAAACGAGTTCGGGGTGCGGTGTCACCCACCCCGCCGGCCGGGGCCCGGCCGCATCCGGTCCGGGCCCCATTCCCTCCCAGCTCCCCCGCCCGACGCCCTCAGCACCAGGAGGACCGGCCATGAAGGTCGTCGTCGACATGAACAAGTGCCAGCACCACGGTCAGTGTGTCTTCGCCGCCCCCGACGTCTTCAGCTTCGACGACACCGGCCGTCTGGCCTACGTCGGCGACCCCGACGACGCGTTGCGCGACGAGGTCGAGGAGGCCGCCGACGTCTGCCCGCTCCAGGCCATCCGGATCGAGGACTGAGCCGTGAGCGCACCCGTCGTCGTGGCCGGCGCCTCCATGGCCGGCCTGCGCGCCGCCGAGCAGCTCCGGGCCGCCGGATACTCCGGCCCGATCACCCTGGTCGGCGAGGAACCCCACCTGCCCTACAACCGGCCGCCGCTGTCCAAGGAGGTCCTGGCCGGCAAGGCGGCCTTCGAGTCGCTGGCCTTCCGGCCCCGTGCTGCGGTCGCCGACGCCGAATGGCGCCTGGGCACCAGGGTCGTCGCCGCCGACCTCGACCGGCGCCTGGTCGAACTCGACGACGGCGAGACCCTGTCCTACGCGGGACTCGTCGTCGCCACCGGGATGCGGCCCCGCCGCCTGCGCTGCCCCGGACCCCTGCGCGGACGGCACACCGTCCGAACGATCGACGACGCCCGCGAACTGCGCGCGGCCCTGACCCGCCCGGGCGTCCGGGTGGTCGTGGTGGGCGCGGGCTTCATCGGCTGCGAGGTCGCCGCCACCGCCGTCGCCCTCGGCGCCGCCGAGGTGACCGTCGTGGACCCGCTGCCCCTGCCCATGGCCGCACCGCTCGGCGAACTGCTCGCCGGGGCCCTGCTGAAACGGCACGAGGAACGCGGAGTGCGCTTCGCGCTCGGCACCGGCGTGGCCGGCTTCGAGGGCGCGGACCAGGTCACCGGCGTGCTGCTCGGCGACGGGACCGTGCTCCCCGCGGACGTCGTGGTGGAGTCGGTCGGATCGGCCGCCAACACCGAATGGCTCGACGGCAACGGCCTCGACCTCACCGACGGGGTGCTCACCGACGAGCACCTGCGCGCCGGCTCACGCCCCGAGGTGGTGGCGGTCGGCGACGTCGCGCGCTTCCCCAACGCCCGCTACGACGGCGTACCACGCCGCGTCGAGCACTGGTCGATCCCCACCGACACCGCCAAGCACGCCGCCCGCGTGCTCGCCGCCCACCTCGGCGGCACCGACGCCGGCCTCGACCCGTTCGCGCCGCTGCCCACCTTCTGGAGCGACCAGCACGACTTCCGCCTCCAGTCCTTCGGCGCGCCCGGGCTCGGCCTCGGCGACGTACGGATCCTCGACGGCGACCCGGAGGGGGACGTGCTCGCCGGCTACCACCGGGACGGCCGCCTGGTCGGCGTCGTCGCCCTCGGCGGCCAGGCCTCGGCGGCCGCCGCCGCCCGCCACCGCGCGGAACTGCTCAAGCCGTCCGCCCTCACCGCGTAAGGAACGCCTGCCATGACCACCGTCCGCGGATTCTTCCACCCCAAGACGGCGACGGGCGCCTCGTCGCTGATCCCCTCCCCGCCGTGGCACTACTCCGGCGACCTGCTCACCGTCGAGTACCGCACCGACCCGGCACGCGTGCGCGAACTGCTGCCCGAGCCGCTGGAACTCGCCGACGAGGACCCCGGCGCCGTGGCACTGATCTGGGCCGACTGGCAGTCCTGCTCGGCTTCCGGTGAAGAACTGCTGGACCCGGTGCGCGCCCAGTACAAGGAGGCCTTCGCCGTCGTCCGCTGCACCTACCAGGGGCAGACGTACACGCGCTGCGTCCACATCTGGGTGGACAAGGACTTCGCCATCGCCCGCGGGCTGCACCAGGGCTACCCGAAGAAGCTCGGCTCGATCCACCAGACCCGCCCGCACCCCTACGGGCCGGCCCCGCGGATCGAGGCGGGCGCCCGCTTCGGCGCGACGCTCGCCGCCTCCGACCGCCGTATCGCCCAGGCCGTGGTCACCCTGCGGGAGCCGTCCGAGACCAACGGCTTCGTCAACGGCCACCCCATGGCCCACCACCGCTGGCTGCCCTCGATCGAGAACGGCAAGGGCCTCGCCCTGGACGAGCTCATCGAGTCCGGCGCCGCCTCCTTCGAGGGCGGGCAGCCGTGGGTCGGCGACGCCGATCTGGAGCTGTTCGAGGCACCCACCGAGGAACTGGCCCGGCTGGAGGTGCGCGAGCCCATCGCCGCGTACTACCGCCAGGTCGGCGTGGTGTGGGACGGCGGCCGCCTGCTGGAGTCCGGCACGTCCGGAGCCGAGTGACGCACCCGCAGACGAAACATCCTGGAGACCGGACATGACCGACACCCACACCGCCACCGTCGCCTCAGTCGCCGTCGACACCCGGCACTGGATCGGCGGCGAACGCGTCGCCTCCGCGGGCACCTTCACCGATGTCTCGCCCATCGACGGCGCCGCACTCGGCGAGATCTCCCGCGGAACCGCGAGCGAGGCCGCCGCCGCCGTGGCCGCCGCCAAGGCCGCCTTCCCCGGCTGGGCCGCCACCCCGCGCGCCGAACGCGCCCGCCTCCTGCACGCCATCGCCGACGGCGTGGAGAAGCGGCTCGAAGAACTCGCGATCGTCGAGACCACCGACAACGGCGCCCTGCTGCGCTCCCACCGCCGCGGTGTCATGCCGCGCGTCGCGCACAACTTCCGCTTCTTCGCCGACTGGCTGCTCCGACTCGGCCACGAGGACTTCACGACGTACATCGGCGGCTCCGCCGCGGGCCGCGGCCACACCAACCACGTCAGCTGGGACCCGGCCGGCCCCTGTGTGCTGATCACGCCGTGGAACGCGCCGCTGATGCTGGCCACCTGGAAGGTCGCCCCGGCCCTCGCCGCCGGCAACACGGTGATCCTGAAGCCCGCCGAGTGGTCCCCGCTGACCGCCTCGCTGCTCGCCGACATCGCCGCCGAGGCCGGGCTCCCGGCCGGTGTCCTCAACGTCGTCCAGGGCCTCGGCTCGGAGATCGGCGACGCGCTCACCTCACACCCGGACGTGCGCCGGATCAGCTTCACGGGCTCCGTCCCGACGGCCCAGCGGATCTCCGCGTCGGCCGCCGCGAACCTCACCCCGCTCAGCCTCGAACTAGGCGGCAAGTCCCCGCTGCTGGTGTTCGCCGACGCCGACCTCGACCTCGCCGTGGACCTCGCCGTGGAGCAGTACGACAACGCCGGCCAGGTCTGCCTCGCGGCCACCCGGCTGCTGGTGGAGGAGCCGATCGCCACGGAGTTCACCCGGCGCTTCACGGAGAAGGCCTCCCGGCTGGTGCAGGACGACCCGCGCGACGAGGCCACCGACATCGGCCCCAACATCCACCCCCGCCAACTGGAGAAGATCGACGGCTTCGTGCGGCGGGCGCTCGCGGCCGGAGCCCGGGCCGTCATCGGCGGCCACCGGAAGGACGACCGGTTCTACGCGCCGACGCTGCTGACCGACGTCGCCCAGGACTCGGAGATCGTGCAGGAGGAGGTCTTCGGCCCCGTGCTGACCCTTCAGACCTTCCGCACCGAGGAAGAGGCCGTCCGCCTCGCCAACGACACCCGCTTCGGCCTGGCCGCCACCCTCGCCACCGGCGACCACGAGCGCGCCGAACGCGTCACCGCACGGCTCGTCGCCGGCACCGTCTGGGTCAACTGCTTCTTCGTCCGCGACCTCCAGGCCCCCTTCGGCGGCTCCCGACACTCCGGCGTCGGCCGGGAGGGCGGCACCTGGAGCTTCGACTTCTACTGCGACCTGAAGAACACCGTCACCGCCCCGAAGGGATGGAAGGACCATGGGTGAGATCGTCGGCGCGGGGCTGCTCGCCCACGTCCCCACCGTCGTACTGCCGAAGGAGACCCGGCTGGAGCTGAACGAGGGCAAGGAGATCACCCTCGTCACCGGCCTGCAGCAGCTGCGCGAGGACGTCTTCGCACGCGACGCCGCCCACGCATACGACACCGTGGTCGTCCTGGACTCCCACTGGGCGACCACCGTCGAGTTCGTCGTCACCGCCCAGCACCGGCGCGCGGGCCTGTTCACCTCCGAGGAGCTGCCGCGCGGCATGTGCCGGATGCCCTTCGACTTCCCCGGCGATCCCGAACTCGCGCGGAACATCGCCTCGTTCGCCGACAGGCACGGCACCTGGATCACGGCGATCGACGACGAGTACCTGCCGATCTACTACGCCACCATCAACCTGTGGAAGTTCCTCGGCGAGGGACTGCCCGACAAGCGGTGGGTGACCATCGGCGTCTGCCAGACCGGCGACATGGAGGACCACCTGCGCCTCGGCCGCGCCCTCGCCGACGGCATCGCGGCCACCCCCGGCCGCCGGGTCCTGCTCATCGCCTCCGGCGCCCTGTCGCACACCTTCTGGCCGCTGCGCGAGCTGCGCGACCACGAGGCCAGCGACCCGGCCCACATCTTCACGCCCGAGGCCCGCGAGGCGGACCACGAGCGCATCGCCTGGTTCAAGGAGGGCCGCCACGACCGGGTCCTCGACACCATGGACGAGTTCTGGAAGTACAAGCCCGAGGCGAAGTTCTCCCACTACCTGATGATGGCCGGCGCGCTCGGCGAGCGGGACTGTGTCGCCAGGGCCCGCCAGTACGGCGAGTACGAGAACTCCATCGGCACCGGTCAGGTCCACCTGTGGTTCGACCGCCCGGCCGAGGGCTGGACCGGCACCGGTCTGTCCACGTCCAACGCCCCCCACCCGACCGCCTAGAAAGGCCCCTCATGCCCGAGTACCGCCGCATCCTGCTCGACGGTGCCGCCGTCCAGGTCACCGTCGACGGGGACGAGCTGGTCGCCGGGGACGGCCGCCGCGTCAAGACCGAGGACGCGCGGCACCTGCCCCCGGTGGTCCCCTCCAAGGTCATCGCCGTCCACCTCAACCACCGCAGCCGGGTTGACGAGTTCCGGATCGGCCTGCCCGACACCCCGACGTACTTCCACAAGCCGACCTCCGCACTCAACTCCCACAAGGGAGCGATCGTGCGCCCCGAGGGCTGCAAGTGGCTCAACTACGAGGGCGAGGTCGCCATCGTCATCGGCAGGACGGCGCGCAACATCTCGCCGGCCGAGGCGGGGGAGTACATCGCCGGGTACACCGTCGCCAACGACTACGGCCTGCACGACTTCCGCGACACCGACGCCGGTTCCATGCTGCGCGTCAAGGGCTCCGACACCCTCTGCCCGCTCGGCCCCGGCCTCGTCACCGACTGGGACTTCCGCGGCAAGCGGCTGCGGACCTACGTCAACGGCCAAGTCGTCCAGGACGGCTCGACCGACGAGATGACCTGGGACATGCACTACATCGTCGCCGACATCGCCCGCACCATCACCCTCCACCCCGGTGACGTGCTGCTCTCCGGCACTCCCGCCAACTCGCGTCCCGTCCGGCCGGGCGACGTCGTCGAGGTCGAGGTCGAGGGACTGGGCCGGCTCACCAACTACGTCGTCACCGGTCCGACCCCGATCCGGACCGACGTCGGCGCCCAGCCCACCGAGTCCGAGGAGGTGCTGTCCACCGCGCTCGGCGGCGACTGGGAATTCCGTGGCATCCGCCCACCGCGCCGCTGAACGGCCCGTGGTCGATAGGGTCGGTGCCATGACCGAGCCCGGACAGCCAGACGAGGCAGCGGAGTCCGGGGCACCTGCGCAGAGCACGGACCCCACGGCTCCCGGCAGCCCCGCCGCCCCCGCGCCCACCGCGAGGACGGGGGCGCCCGCCGGGTCTGCGGCTTCCGCTTCCGGGGTGAAGTCCGGTGAGGCCAACTGGCCGGACCAGGCCGAGGAGTCCCATGAGGCCGGCGGGCCCGACCAAGGCGTAGAACCCTGTGACGCCACCGGGCCTGATGCGGCCGTGGAGTCCGGCGCGCCCGCCGCAGCCGGTCCCGGCCGGCGGTCGCGTAAGCGGGTGCGGAACTACGGGGCCGGCCGGGACGCGCTGCTCGATGCCGCCGTGCGGGTGGTGGCCCGCGGGGGGCTGCGCAAGCTGACCTACCGGGCCGTGGCGCAGGAGGCCGGGGTCACCCACGGGCTCGTCGTGCACCACTTCGGCTCGCGCGACGCCCTGATCGAGGAGGCGCTCGCCCACGCCGTGCGCTCCTCCCTGAACAGCAGCGCGCTCGAACCCGGCACGGGCAGGGTCGCGGACTTCTCCGCCGGGCTGTCGGACATGGTGGAGTCCGGCCCGGACCTCCAGGCCTTCCAGTACGAGCTGCTGCTGGAGGCGCGCCGCCGTCCCGAGCTCATGCCGCACCTGCGCGCCCTGTACGAGGAGTATTTCGGCGCCACCCGGCGCGAGCTGTCCCAGATGCTCGCCCGGCCGGTCGACCGGGGCCTGTACCGGCTGGTCTTCGCGGCCCTGGAGGGCCTGGTCCTGCACCAGCTCGTGTTCGGCGAGCGCGAGGTCACCGAAGAGGCCCTCGTCCGGCTGCGCGAACTGCTCCAGCAGCTCGCCGCCGACCCGGACTAGGCCTGACCCGTACGCGCGACCGGCGTGGCCACGGACCGCAGGCCACGGCGGCGTAGGAATCGCCGATCCGCACGGATTCCCCGCCCTCACCCCCTTGTCAAACGGATAGTTCCACCCTCACGATGAGGCAACTCGTTTGGCCTGAAACGACCCTCCTTTCTCTGGCAGGTGATCCGAGTGGACAGTCAGACGGCCTCCGCGGAGCGGACCGTACGGGACACATCCACCGCAGCCACGCTCAAGCCCAATGCGCTGGGCGTTTTGGGCATCCTCTTCTTCGTCCTGTCCGCGCAGGCCCCCCTGACCGGGATCGCCGGGGCGGCCCCGATCTCCGTCGCCATCGGCAACGGAGCCGGCACGCCCGCCGCCTATGTGCTCGCGGGCGCCATGATCCTGCTGTTCTCGGTCGGCTTCGTCGCCATGGGACGGCATGTCGTCGACGCCGGCGCCTTCTACACCTACATCGGCACCGGGCTCGGCCGTACCGCCGGAGCCGGCAGCGGGGGCCTCGCCCTGTTCTCCTACTGCGTCATCCAGGCGGCCATGTACGGGCTGTACGGCTCCCTCGTCAGCGGACTGGTCGCCCACCACACCGGCCTGGACCTGCCGTGGTGGGTCTGGGCGCTGGCCACCATGGCCGTGGTGAAGGCGCTCGGGGCCGCCGGCATCGAGATGGGCGCCCGCGTACTGGCCGTCCTCGTCACCGCCGAATTCAGCATCCTGCTGGTGTTCGGACTGGTCACGCTGTTCAAGGGCGGCGGTCCCGAGGGGCTCGGCCTGACCGACAGCTTCTCGCCGTCCGCGGCACTCCAGGGCGCACCCGGAGTCGCCGTGATGTTCGCCGTCGCCTCCATGTTCGGCTTCGAGGCCACCGCGATCTACGGCGAGGAGGCGCGCAACCCCAGCAGGACCGTCCCGCGGGCCACCTACCTGTCCGTCCTCGTGGTCACCGGCTTCTTCGCGCTGACCTCCTGGATGCTGATCTCCGCCTACGGCGCCTCGAAGGCGTCGGCGGCCGCGGGCGAGGCGCTGGCGAGCGGGGACTCCACCGGCTTCGTCTTCGCGCCGATCGCCGCGGAGTTCGGCGGCTGGGTGAACCAGGTGCTGCCGATCCTGCTCGCCACCTCCCTGTTCGCGGGCATCCTCACCTTCCACAACTCCGCCAACCGCTACCTGTTCTCGCTCGGCCGCGACGGGCTGCTGCCACCGGGCCTGTGCCGGCTCAACCCCCGCCACGCCCCCGCCGCCGCCGGCTGGGTGCAGACCGTGGTCGCCGTGGCCCTGGTCGTCCCGTTCGCGCTGACCGGCAAGGACCCGGTGCTGACCCTCTTCTCCTGGTTCAGCGGGGTGGCCGTCCTGGCGATGATGCTGCTCTACCTGCTGACCTCGGTGTCGGTGGTCGTCTTCTTCCGCCGCGAGCGCCTGGACAGACGGGTGTGGAACACCCTCGTCGCCCCGGTGCTGGGCGTGCTGGGCCTGGCAGGCGCGATCTGGCTGATCCTCGCCAACTTCACCACCCTCATCGGAGGTTCGACCGGCACGGCCGTGTGCCTCACCCTCCTGGTGCCGGTGGTACTGGCGCTCGGCGCGGTCAACGAACGGGTCAGGCGACGGCGCGCGGCGACGCCGTAACCCCCTCACCCGCCCTGAGACGACGCACGATCAACGTGGTCTGGAGGACCGCATGTCCGCTGTCACCCACGACGAATGGCTCCACCGGGCCAAGGAGTTCCAGCCCCCTCGCGCGCACCACATCGACGGCGGCGAGGAGTCCGGCGGCTGCGCCGCCTTCCGGGTCGTCTCACCCAGGGACGGCCAGGTGCTGACCGAGGTCGCCGACGCCGGCCCCGCCGAGGTCGACGCCGCCGTGGCCGCCGCTCGCCGTGCCTTCGACAGCGGACCGTGGCCGCGGTGGGCGCCCGCCGACCGCGGCCGGGTCCTCCTGCGCATCGCCGATCTCCTCCAGGAGCGGCGCGCGGAGCTCGCCCTCGCCGTGAGCCTGGAGATGGGCAAGCCGATCAGCGACGCCCACGACATCGAACTGCGCGCCGTGATCAACACCTTCCGCTGGTACGGGCAGCTCGCCGACAAGCTCACGGACGAGTCCCCGCACACCGCCGCGGACGCGCTCGCCCTGGTCACCCGGGAGCCGGCCGGCGTCGTCGGCGCGGTGGTGCCCTGGAACTTCCCCCTCACGCTCGCCGGCTGGAAGGTCGCGCCCGCGCTGGCGGCCGGCTGCACCGTCGTACTGAAGCCCTCGGAGAACGCGCCGCTGTCCGCGCTGCTGCTCGCCCGGATCGCCACCGAGGCAGGGCTGCCGCCCGGGGTGCTCAACGTGGTGAACGGCGACGGGCCGGTGGCCGGGCGGGCCCTCGGCCTCCACCCGGACGTCGACGTGCTGGCGTTCACCGGTTCCACGGCCGTCGGCCGCCATTTCCTGCGCTACTCCGCCGACTCCAACCTTAAGCGGGTCTGGCTGGAACTCGGCGGCAAGTCGCCGAACATCGTCCTGCCCGACGCGCCCGACCTGGCGAAGGCCGCCGCCACCGCCGCCTGGGGCATCTTCTTCAACCAGGGCGAGATGTGCACCGCGCCCTCCCGGCTGCTGGTGCACTCCTCGATCGCCGAGGAGGTCACCGAGGCGGTCGTGGCCCGGGCGCGTGAGCTGCGGGTGGGCGACCCCCTGGACCCGGCCACCGAGATGGGCGCCCTGGTCGGCGAGGTCCATCTGAGCCGCGTACTGGACCACGTCCGGCAGGGCACCGGCGACGGGGCCCGCCTGCGCACCGGCGGCCGGCGGATCCTGGCGGAGACCGGCGGCGTCTACGCCGAGCCCACCGTCTTCGACCGCGTCGACCCGCGCAGCCGGCTCGCCCGCGAGGAGATCTTCGGCCCGGTCCTGTCCGTCCTGGCCTTCGACGGGATCGACGAGGCGGTCGCGCTCGCCAACGCCACCGAGTACGGCCTCGCCGCAGGCCTGTGGACCTCCGACCTGTCCACCGCCCATCGCGTCTCCCGGGCGCTGCGGGCCGGCACCGTCTGGGTCAACTGCTACGAGGAGGGCGACCTGACCGTCCCCTTCGGCGGCATGAAGCAGTCGGGCAACGGCCGGGACAAGTCCGTCCACGCCCTGGAGAAGTACACCGAACTGAAGACCACCTGGATCCAGCTGTGAGCCGAACCCCCGTGCGTCCCCTGATCGCGATCCCCGCCCGCTTCTGCGCCACCACCTCCGCGCTGCGCTTCGCCGCCGAGGTCAACGCCCGGGCCCTGATCGAGGCGGTGTGGCGGGCCGGCGGCGAACCGGCCGGCATCCACCCGGCGGAGCCCGCCGAACACGACGTCGCCGCGCGGCTCGCCCGCTTCGACGGCGTCCTGCTGCCCGGCGGCGGCGATCTGGCGCCGCACCGGTACGGCGCCGCCGACGCCCACGACAGCGTCTACGACGTCGACGACCTCCAGGACGCCTTCGACCTGGAGGTGGCCCGCCGGGCCCTGGAGTCCGGACTGCCGCTGCTGGCGGTCTGCCGCGGCCTCCAGGTGGTCAACACCGTGCTGGGCGGCACGCTGCACCAGGACATGGGCGGCCCCGGCCGGGACCACCGGCATGTCCGGCATCCCGTGTCCCTCGCCCCCGGCTCGGCACTGGCCCGGATCAGCCGCGCCGACAAGGTGGAGGCCTCCTGCTACCACCACCAGCACATCGACCGGCTCGGCGAGGGCCTGACGGTTACCGCACGGGCCGCCGACGGCACCGTGGAGGGCGTGGAGCGCGCGGGCGGCACGGGCTGGTTCGCGGCCGTGCAGTGGCACCCCGAGGACACCGCACACGAGGATCCGGCGCAGCAGCGCCTGTTCGACGCGCTGGTGGGAGCGGCCCGTGCCTGAGCGCCCCGGCCCGCCAGGCGCGGCGCGCAAACCGGCGGATCAGCCCTTGGCCCGGCGCCCGCTGCGGCGCGGCGCCGGGTCCGCTCCGTCCAGCAGCGACCGGCGGCGTTCCTCGCCGTGCTCCTCGACCTGGAGGACCACACGCCGCAGCATCTCCGCCAGCCCCCGGCACTCCTCGCCGCTCAACTGCGAGGTGACGAAGGCCTCTTCCTCGTTGAACTCCGGAAAGACCCGGCTGATGAACTCCTCGCCCTCGGCGGTGAGCGAGAGCAGGACGAGCCGGCCGTCGGTGGGGTGCCCGGTGCGGCGCAGCAGCCCGCGCGACTCCAGCGTGCGGGAGACGCCCGTCAGGGTGCCCTTGGAGATGCCGGACTCCTCGGCCACGTGCCGGGTCTCCGACTCGCCCCACACCCAGACCACCCACAGCACGACGAACGCGGTCCATGTCAGGTCCGAGCCGCGCAGCACCGAGTTCTCCAGGTGCTGGCGGACCGCGGAGGCGGCCCGGTAGATGTTGGCGACCGCCGCCATCTGCTCCCGGCGCACGCGGATGCCGCCGAGCTTGGCCTGCGCGAGCTTCTCCGCCTCGGTGATGGAACGGTGGCCGGGCACGGGCACTCCCTCGCTCTGATCGCCGGGACCGGACGGGCCGGTGCCGTCCGCCCGGTCATTCGGGCTCAAAGTGTACGGCGATCAGTTCCCGGGCCAGGGCCCGTGAGCCCGGCATGATCCAAACGAGAGGCCCACCTCGTGCTCGACCCGTCTTCAGCCTGTCTTCCAGCCCCAGGGCGTGTCCGCGCGCGCCCACTCCTCATCCCACTGGGCGAAGCGCCGGCGGTCGAGCCGGGTCCGGGCCAGCTTGGCGCCGCCCAGGACGACGCCCACCGTGGTCGATCCCGCCCAGAGTCCGCCCAGCGTGGTCTGGAAGGCGATGTCGGCCCGTGAGGCCGGCGGCGGGACCAGCGTGCCCTGCCCGTTCGTCCACACCGTGACGTGGGCGCCTGGTGTCGCGGAGACCGGGACCCTGGTCCGGCCCGTGCGCGCCGAGCCGTCCGCGTCCGTCCAGCGGACGGTCCCCCAGCCCAGGGAACTGCTCACCGGCCGGATGCCCCCGCGGGCCGCCTCCTGCGTCACCACGGCCGGCACCGGGCGGGTCTCGGTGCGGACCCGGTCCGCGGCCCGCTGCATCGCGCCCGCCGTCAGCACACCCGCGAGGACACCGCCGGCCACGGCGAGGACCCAGGCGATGAGCAGGATCCACGCCTCCACCAGGTCGCTGGTCCGCCTGAGCGGATTGCGCCGCCATCGCCACAGCCACACTCCCGCACGACGTGTCACCTTCGACACCCCCTCGTGAGCATCGACGGCCCCTACTGCCCAGTGTGCCCCCAGGTGCGATCCAAGGCTTCCGGGGAGCCCGGAAAGGGGCGGCCGGGGCCGGCGGCACGGCCGGTTTCGCGCACGGACCGCCGGTCCGCGCCGGGCTTTCGGACACGGAACGGTTAAGGCTTTCGGACGGTGCCGTGGCCGTACGGTGAGCGCGCCATGATGGAACCATGACGCTCGCCGCGCGCGCTCTCGCCCAGCTGGCAACCTGGCCCGATCTCACGGAGGCGGTGCCGAGCTGCGGCAGCGGGCAGGCGCTCAGCTCGGCGAGCGGGGAGATCGCCCACTTCCACTCCGACCGGGACGTCGATCTCCACCTGACCGCCCGGGCGATCCGCCGCCTGCAGGGCGACCTGCGGCGCTTCGCCGCGGTCCGCGTCGTGCCGGGCTCCTCGTGGGTGACGCTCCGCCTCGACGCCTCGGCCGACGTGGATCTGCTGATGAGCCTGATGAGCGTGGCGCTCAAGGCCCACCAGGGACCGCCGGACGACGGCCGGATCACCCCCTGCGGCTGCAACGACGTCCGCGGTGTGGGCTTCGTGCGGATATGACGTGGCAGCGGGACGGGCGACGTCAGACGGCCAGCACCCGCAGGCCCGCCTCCTCGAACGCACGCACCGTCTCCGGCCCCGCCGCCGCGTCCGTGACGAGGGTGTCCACCGACTCGGCCGAGCAGATGCGGGCGAAGGCCCGCCGGCCCAGCTTGCTGGAGTCGGCGGCCACGACGACGCGCTCGGCGCGCTCGCACAGCAGCCGGTTGACGGCTGCCTCCGCCTCGTCGTGCGCCGAAGCGCCGTGCGCGACGTCGAAGCCGACCACCCCGAGCACCGCCACGTCGAGCGTGACCTGACTCAGCACCCCGTCCGCCAGCGGCCCGATGAGCTCGTACGACTGCGGTCGCGCGACCCCTCCGGTCAGCACGATCTTGAACTGGGGCCTGACGGCGAGCTCGTTGGCGATGTTGAGCGCGTTGGTCACCACGGTCAGCGAGGGGGAGCCGGAGGCGAGGTCGGTGCGCACCGCCAGGGCGCGGGCCACCTCCGTGGTGGTGGTGCCGCCCGTCAGGCCCACCGCCTCGCCGGGCGCCAGGAGATCCGCGACCGCCTTGGCGATGCGCTGCTTCTCGGAGGCGTGGCGGGCGGTCTTGTAGCGCAGCGGCAGCTCGTAGGAGACGCCGTGCACCACGGCGCCGCCCCGGGTGCGGACCAGCATCTGCTGCTCGGCGAGCTGGTCGAAGTCCCGCCGGATCGTCGCGGCCGACACCCCCAGCCCGGCCGCCGCCTCCTCGACGTCCAGCCGGCCGCGCTCGACGAGCAGCTCCAGCAGCGCCTTCCAGCGGGCGTCGCGTGACATCCGCCTCCTCCGTTCCCTGGGTACCTCCGCGACCCTAGCGCACTCGGCACCTCTCCCGGATGCTTGATTTTGCTTGAAAGTCGGCGATATCTTGCACAAACACGCATCTGTGTCGAGCAGGAGGAGGGGCCATGAGCCATGTCGAGGACGAGCTGACCAGTCAGCCCGAGTGCTGGGCCCGCGTCGCGGCCGACGTCGCCGTCCACGGCCGGGCGCTGCCGGCCCAGGGGGAGCGGGTCGCGATCGTCGGCTGCGGCACCTCGTACTTCATGGCCCAGGCCGCCGCCGCGCTGCGCGAGGGCTCGGGACAGGGGGAGACCGACGCCTTCGCCGCCTCGGAGTTCCCCTACGACCGCGCCTACGACCGGGTCCTCGCCCTCACCCGCTCCGGCACCACCACCGAAGTGCTCGACGTGCTGAGGGAGGTGAGGGGGCGCACCCGCACCACGGCGATCACCGCGGACCCCGAAACCCCCGTGATGGACGCCGCCGACGAGGTCGTGGTCCTCGACTTCGCGGACGAACGCTCCGTGGTGCAGACCCGGTTCGCGACCACCGCCCTCACCCTGCTGCGCGCCTACCTCGGACTGCACACCGACGAGGTACTCGTCGACGCCCGTACCGCCCTGACCGATCCCCTGCCCGAACGACTCGTCGCCTGCACGCAGTTCACCTTCCTGGGCCGGGGCTGGACCGTCGGACTGGCCAACGAGGCCGGGCTGAAGATGCGCGAGGCCTCGCTGTCCTGGACCGAGGCCTACCCGGCGATGGAGTACCGGCACGGCCCCATCAGTGTCACCACCGACGGAACGGCCACCTGGATGCTCGGCCGGGCACCGGAGGGGCTCGCCGAACAGGTCCGCGCCACGGGCGCGTTGTGGATCGAGGGCGCACTCGACCCGCTGGCCGAACTGATCCGCGCCCAGCGGCTCGCCGTCGCCGTCGCCGCGGCCCGCGGCCTGGACCCGGACCAGCCCCGCCACCTCACCCGCTCGGTGATCCTCGCACCCTGACGCCCCGTCACCCCATCCGGCACCGGAAAGGACAGACCGTGCCGCTTGCAGCCACCGGCGAGCTGGTCGCCCGCGCCCACGCCACGCGTTCCGCAGTCGTCGCCTTCAACATCATCACGCTGGAACACCTCGAGGCCGTCGTCGCCGGGGCCGAGGCGGCCGGCGCGCCCGTCGTCCTCCAGGTCAGCGAGAACGCCGTCATGTTCCGCTACGGACGGCTGCTGCCACTCGCCCGCGCCGCCGCCGCGGCGGCCGAACGCGCCACCGTCCCCGTCTCGTTGCACCTCGACCATGTGCAGAGCGACGACCTGCTGCGTCAGGCGGCCGACGCCGGCTTCAGCTCCGTCATGTACGACGCCTCCCGGCTGCCGTACGCGCAGAACCTCGCCGCGACCAGCGCAGCCGCGGCCTGGGCACACGCCCAAGGGCTGTGGGTCGAGGCCGAGTTGGGCGAGGTGGGAGGCAAGAACGGTGCGCAGCCGCTGGACGCCCACGCCCCCGGCGCGCGCACCGACCCAGCCGAGGCCCACGCGTTCGTCACCGGCTCCGGGGTGGACGCCCTGGCCGTGGCCGTCGGCAGCACCCACGCCATGACCGAGCGCACCGCCGCCCTCGACCACGACCTCATCAAGCGACTCGCCGGAGCGCTGGACGTGCCGCTCGTCCTGCACGGCTCATCCGGCGTCCCCGACGGCGAACTGGGCGCCGCCGTCACCGGGGGCATCGCCAAGGTCAACGTCGGCACCGCCCTCAACATCGCGATGACCGCAGCGATCCGCGACTTCCTCGCCGCGCACCCGGAGGCGGTCGACTCCCGCAAGTACCTCAGCGTGGGCCGCGAGGCGATGGTGGGGGAGGTGGAGCGGCTCATCGGCGTGATCGGCTCACGCCGTACGGCACCTACCTCTTGACGGCCCGCAGCACCACGAACTTCGGGTCGCTCGCGACGAGCCGGCTGTTGCCGAACAGCCGGCGCAGCTTGACGTGGTAGCCGAGGTGCCGGTTGCCGATCACCCACAGTTCGCCGCCGGGGCGCAGCGCGCGCCGCGCCCCGGTGAACATCCGCCAGGCCGTCGCGTCCGTGGTCGCCTGGTGCGAGTGGAAGGGCGGGTTGTTCAGCACCAGGTCCACGCTGCCGGCCGGCACCCCGGCCAGCGCGTCGCCGACCCGGAACTCGGCCTGCCCCGGCACGCCGTTCGCCTTGTACGTCCCCTCCGCGGAGGCCACGGCCTGGAACGACTCGTCCGTGAACAGCACCTCGGCGCCGGGGTTCGCCAGCGCCAGCGCCGTACCTACGACGCCGTTGCCGCAGCCCAGGTCCACCACCCGGCGGCCGTCGCCGTCGGGCAGGTGCCGCAGGAAGAAGCGGGTGCCGATGTCGAGCCGGTCGGCGCAGAAGACGCCCGCGTGGTTGACGACGGTCCGCCCGGAGGCGGCGCCGATGCCGTCGGGCAGCGTGTAGGTGTGCGGCCATGGGTTCGCGGGCCGCTCCAGGGAGGGGTCCGGCGTACAGAGGATCAGGCGGGCCTTGCGCCGCGCGAGCGAGGTCCGGGTGGGGCCGAGGATCCGCTCGAACAGCGTCAGCGTGGAGGTGTGGATCTCCTTCACCATCCCGGTGCCGACGACGACCGTGCCCTCGTGCACCGCGGGCGCCAGGCGCAGCAACTGGTCCTCCAGCAGCGCCAGGCTCTTGGGCACCCGCACCAGCAGCACGTCGATCCGGCCGGGCGGGGGGTCCTGCGTGGTCAGCAGGCGCACCGTGCCGGGCTCCGCGCCGCACCGGTCGAGGTTCGCGCGGGTCGCCTCCTGCGTGAGGAAGGAGTCGGTGATCTGCGTCGGCCGGTGCGCGGCCAGCGCCGTGACCAGGGCGCCCCAGCGGTCGCCGACGACCACGACGGTCCCGGACAGATCGGTCCCCTGCTCGTGGAGGTGCCCCAGCAGGTACTCGTCGGCGGCGTCCCAGGCCCGCAGCCGGTCATGCGGGTCCTGCGGGAACCGGGCGAGCTCCAGCTCGCCCCAAGGTGTGGTCATACGGTCGTTCATGGCCCGTCAAGGCTAGCGGAGCCGCAGCTCACCGTTCCTAGGAACTGAGCGGGAGTGAGTCCTGCTGCCAGGACTCGTGTTGCTCAGTCGTGTGTCCCGAACGGTTGTGGGCACACTGGTCGCCCGCTTTCGCTCCGCATCCGGGCGGCACGGATCGTGTCCGCGGTCCGGAGATGCGGGGGCGGGGTCCCTCACGCCCTGGGCTGCCCGGTCGGGCCTGGACGGTCCGATGCCCCACACGATCGCTCCGGTCGTGTGGGGGCGGTGCCGTCCGTCGCCGGATCGGGTGTCCCAGGGCGCGTCGTCCGATCGCCACGGCGGCAGCGTCGTGCCGCGTGGCCTTCCTGTTCTTGCTGGTGAGGGGTTTTTGCCAGTGCTGGGCACCCCAGCGGCTGGTGTAGGCCGGGTCGACGGCGACGACGGTGACGCCCAGTTCGGCGGCCATCGACACCAGCCTGGCCCGCAGCCTGTCGGTGGGCATCCCGGAGATCAGCCTGCGGAACCGCTTGCGGCGCCCGTGCTTCTCCCGGGTCGTCTCCGCGGCGAAGTCCAGGTCCTCGATCGCGAGGGCCAGGTCGTGCCGTGCAGTCCAGTGCAGGAGGCGGATCAACGCGTGGCGCACCTGCGCGTCGCGGTGGTCCGCGCTGCCGGTCAGGGTGTAGTCGAATCGGCGGGGCTCGCCGACGGGGTTGCCGTGCCCATCCAGGCGCCAGGCGGCCAGGTGGTCGGCGTTCATGTCCACCCCGGCCAGCCCGCCCGCGCGGACCGCCTCCAGCGGCACCGTCTGCATCTGCGGGGTCTGCCAGGAGGCGGTCACGTACCAGCGGCCCCGGTCCGTGTCGTGGTGGATGCGGTAGGCCACGGCCCGGCTCGCGGCGATGCGGTCGGCCCACTGCTCGCCGCGGTGGCGGAAGACGGCCCGGCAGGCGAGCACGTACCGGCCGTGGGGCGCGTTGGCCAGGTCGGCCAGCGGCGCCGGGAGCTTGATGCTCACCCCACCGTCCGGTGAGACGCGGATCGTCTCGTTGCCGTACCGCTTGCCGGACTCCCCGTCGGCCTGCAGGAACCACCGCTGCGCCTGCCACCTCTGCCGCCAGTCGGCCTCGCTCATCCGGGCATCCTGAAGGTGGTGCCGGGCGTGAAGCAGCTTCCTGCCGCCGCGCACCACGCGCACCCGTCCGGACTCCCAGTCGGCCCGCACCCGCTCCAACCGGTCCTCAAGCACGCGCAGGCGCCGGGCCTTGGCGAACCACTCCCGCCGGGAGCGGTAGCCGCCCGGCGCGCCCCGGGAGCCCTTGGCCCCGAGCGGCTCCGCGAGCCGGCGCCTGATCGTGTCGATGCCCGCCCGGAGACTCTGACGGTGGGCGAGCTGCCCGCGCCGGGCCAAAGCCCACTGATCGTGCGTGGCCCGGGTGATGCTGCCCGCCCAGCGGGAGGACGACTGGCCGGTCAAAGCCTGCTTGCGCCGTGCCCACTGCTCGCCGTCGTGGCCCAGGCCCGCCGCGCAGCGCGCCCGCAGATCGCCCGAGGCCAGCGAGCCGAGCAGAGTGCCGACCCGACGCAGCACCGCCTCGTCCTGCCCGGACAAGCCGTTGAGACCGGAGCGGACCGCAACCCCGGACGGGCCGGGTACCACGAACGCCGCCGTCACCTCACGCAACCCGCCCACACCCCCCGCCCGACACCGAAGGACCCCTCACCGCACCCAACGACCACCCCGGTCAAAGGTCACGCATTCGAAACCAGAACGCCCGTCGCCCTGCCGCCCACTGCCTTCCCACACCACGGCCGTCACCACGACGCTCACTCATGCACACCAGAACTTGCTCAACCACTGCCGACCGACAGCAGCTCACAACCCCGTGTCCGGCAGGATGGGAAGCATGGACGCCGAGCTGTTCCCGCGCGACCGCAGGCAGATCGCACCGGGCGCCGTGCACCTGCCGGACTGGCTGGATCCCGCCCGGCAGCGCGCGCTGCTCGCCGCCTGCCGGGAGTGGGCCCGTCCGCCGGCCGGCCTGCGCACGGTGCGCACACCCGGCGGCGGCGCGATGACCGCCCGGCAGGTCTGCCTGGGCCGGCACTGGTACCCGTACGGCTACGCCGGCACCGCCGTCGACGGCGACGGCGCCCCGGTGAAGCCGTTCCCCGCGTGGCTGGACGAGCTGGCCCGCGACGCGGTGACCGACGCGCTGGGCCCCCGCGCGGCCGGCCCGGCGCCGTACGACATCGCCCTGATCAACTTCTACGACGCCGAGGCGCACATGGGCTTGCACCGCGACAGCGACGAGGAATCCGGCGCGCCTGTGGTGTCCCTGAGCCTCGGCGACACGTGCGTGTTCCGCTTCGGCAACACCGAGACCCGCACCCGGCCCTGGACCGACGTCGAACTGCGCAGCGGAGACCTGTTCGTGTTCGGCGGGCCGTCCCGCCTCGCGTACCACGGGGTGCCGCGCGTCCATCCGGGCACGGCACCAGCCGAGTTGGGGCTGACCGGACGGCTGAACATCACCCTCAGGGTGGGCGGCTTCTAGCCCGGCCCGCCGGACGAGTCGCCGGTCACCGGACGTGCGGATCATGGGAGACTCGCCCCCATGAGCGGCAAGGCGGACCCCCGGACGGCGGGGGAAGGGAGCACCTCCAGGACACGGCTGGACCGGGGGCGCGGGGCGCTCGGGCCCGCGTTGGAACTCGTGCATACCGGGCGCGCCCCGACCCGCGCGGTCCTCACCTCCGAGCTGGGGGTGACCCGGGCGACGGCCGGCGCGGTGGCCGCCGAACTGGAGGCGCTGGGCCTGATCCGCGTGGACGCCCGGCCCGGCGCGGCGGCCGGTTCCCAGGGACGCCCCTCGCACCGCCTGGCGGTCGCCGAGGACGGGCCCGTCGCCCTCGCCGCGCAGGTGCACGCCGACGGATTCCGCGCCGCCCTGGTCGGCCTCGGCGGCCGGATCGTGGCGACCGCGCCCGGCTGCGGGACCGTCGACGCCGACCCGGCCAAAGTGCTCGGCTCCGTCGTCGAGGCCGGCGCGGAGCTACTGCGCACGACCGGCCGGCGCTGCGTCGGCGCCGGACTCGCCGTACCGTCCGCGGTCGCCGAGCCGGAGGGCCTCGCCCTCAACCCGCTCCATCTGGCCTGGCCCGCCGGAGCGCCGGTGCGGCGCGTCTTCGCGCAGTGCGTGCGCGCGGCCGGGATCACCGGACCGGCCTTCGCCGCCAACGACGTCAACCTCGCCGCGCTCGCCGAGCACCGGCACGGCGCCGGGCGCGGCGCCCGCGACCTGCTGTGCGTGGCGACCGGGCACCGGGGCGTGGGCGGCGCGCTGGTCCTGGACGGGCGGCTGCACACGGGCAGTTCGGGCCTGGCGCTGGAGGTCGGCCACCTCACCGTCAACCCCGAGGGCCGTTCCTGCCACTGCGGCAGCCGCGGCTGCCTGGACGTCGAGACGGACCCGCTGGCCTTCCTCACCGCCGCGGGCCGCGAACCGGGCCCCGAGGTGTCCCTGCTGCGACAGGCCGAGGACCTGATCCGCGACCAGTACGACGACCCGGCCGTCCGCGGGGCCGTCGAAGCCCTCGTCGACCGCCTCGGCCTGGGCCTGGCCGGCCTGGTGAACATCCTCAACCCGGACCGGATCATCCTCGGTGGACTGCACCGCACCCTGCTCGACGCCGCCCCCGACCGCCTGCGCGCCGTCGTCGCCGACCGCAGCCTGTGGGGCCGGAGCGGCGTCGTCCCGATCCTCTCCTGCACCCTCGACCACAACAGCCTGGTCGGCGCGGCCGAACTGGCGTGGCAGCCGGTCCTGGACGACCCGCTGGCAGCCCTGACCTGACCCGGCCCCGGCGCCCCCGGTACTTCCCGCGCGGTAGTCTCCCCGCCCGCCGGACCGCGGCCCGCGCCGGATCCGCCCGGCGAGCCCAGGCAGGCCGCACGGAGCAGCCGCGGCACGCCCCCGTACTCCCCGGGAGGTAGCCGCACTGCCGCTGGCCGTACGACGACCCGGAGCCCCTCCCCGAGCCACTGTCGATGCAGCACCGGAGAACTCTCCGCAGCCTCTCGGCAGACCCCTCAAGGGAGATGAACCAAGATGCAGACCCTGGCGAACTGGGACGGCGGCCCCGGGCCGTGGATCCTCTTCTTCCCGCTCTTCTGGGCGGCCGTCGTCGTCGGCGCCGTCACCCTCCTGCGCCGTACCGCCCGGCGCGGCCGCGGCGCACCCTGGCGCGGCATGGACACCGGGCCCTGGCGCGGCCCGGACGGGCGCCCCGCCGCCGACTCGCCGCTCGCCGTCCTCGGCCGCCGCTTCGCCTCCGGCGAGATCGACGAGGACGAGTACTGGCGCCGGCTGTCGGTGCTCGAGGAGCAGTTCGGCCGCACCGGCGGTGCCCGGTGACCACCACGCCCGCCTCCAGCACCTCTTCCACCACACCCACCACATCCGCCACCAGGACGGCCGCGCGGGTCGTCGACGCCGTGAAGGTCCACGGCGCCGGCGACACCGCCGTACGGGCCCTGGACGGCGTGAGTGTCGGCTTCCCGGCCGGGCGTTTCACGGCGATCATGGGCCCCTCGGGCTCCGGCAAGTCCACCCTGATGCACTGCGCGGCCGGGCTCGACACGCTCACCTCCGGCAGCGCGTACATCGGCGAGACCGAACTGGGCGGCCTCGACGATCGCCGGCTGACCCTGCTGCGCCGCGACCGCGTCGGCTTCGTCTTCCAGGCGTTCAACCTGGTGCCCACCCTGACCGTCGCCGAGAACATCACGCTGCCCCTCGACCTGGCGGGCCGCCGGGGCGACCCCGAGTGGATCGACGCGCTCGTCGAGATCGTCGGCCTGCGCGACCGCCTGCACCACCGGCCCTCCGAACTCTCCGGCGGACAGCAGCAACGCGTCGCGGTGGCCCGTGCGTTCGCCGCCCGCCCGGACGTCGTCTTCGCCGACGAGCCCACCGGCAACCTCGACTCCCGCTCCGGCCAGGAGGTGCTCGGCCTGCTCGGCCGCGCGGTGCGGCAGACGGACCGCACGGTCGTCATGGTCACCCATGACCCGGTTGCCGCCGCCCACGCCGACGAGGTGCTCTTCCTCGCCGACGGACGCCTCGTCGACCGTATGGAGTCCCCGACCGCCGACCGGGTCCTGGACCGGATGAAGGCCTTCGAGGTGCGGACATGAACGCCTCCGTGCGCCTGAGCCTCTCCTCCCTGCGCGCCCACCGACGGCGCTTCGCCGGCACCTTCCTCGCCGTGTTCCTCGGCGTCGCCTTCCTGGCCGGAACCCTGGTCATGGGCGACACCCTGCGCGCCAGTTTCGACTCCATGTTCGGCAAGGCGACCGACGGCACGGACGCCGTCGTCCGCAGCGCCGACGTCATCACCGCGGCCGGCGAGGGCCAGGGCGTACGCAGGTCGGTGGACACCGCGCTGGTGAGGACCGTCGAGCGGCTCCCCGGTGTCGCTGCCGCCGCCCCGGACATCCAGGGCGCGGGCCAACTCCTCGGCCGCGACGGCGAACCCATCGGCGGTCAGGGCCCGCCCACCCTCGCCGGCAACTGGATCACCGACCCGACGCTCAACCCGTACCGGCTCGCCGAGGGGCGCGCCCCCGCGAAGTCCGGCGAGGCCGTCGTCAACCGCGGCGCCGCGAAGAAGGGCGGCCTGCGGATCGGCGACACCACGACGCTGCGCACCCCCGACCCCGTCAAGGTGACGATCGTGGGACTGGCGACCTTCGGCGGCGAGGACGGCATGGCGCAGGTGACCTTCACCGGGCTGACCCAGGCCGACGCCGAGAAGTACCTGACCGCCCGGCCCGGAGAGGCGGCGAGCATCGGGGTGCGGGCCGGGCCCGGCGTGGGCCAGGCCGAGCTGGTGCGGCGGCTGACGCCCGTGCTGCCCAAGGGCGTCGAGGCGATCACCGGCCAGGAGGCCGCGCGGGAGAACACCGACATGATCTCCAGCCAGTTCCTGACCGTCTTCACCACGTTCCTGCTGGTGTTCTCGGGCGTCGCGCTGCTGGTGGCGACCTTCTCCATCCACAACACGTTCGCGATCGTCGTCGCCCAGCGCACCCGCGAGAACGCGCTGCTGCGCGCGCTGGGCGCCTCCCGCCGCCAGGTCACCGCCGCCACCCTCGTGGAGGCGAGCGCCGTCGCGCTGACCGCGTCCGCCGCCGGGCTGGCGGGCGGCATCGGGATCGCCGCCGGGCTCCAGGCGCTGTTCCCGGCGATCGGATTCCCCTTCCCGGAGGGCAGCCTGGTCGTCCGGCCGCTGTCGATGGCACTGCCGCTGGTGGTCGGTGTCGTGGTCTGCCTCGGCTCCGCGCTGACGCCCGCCGTACGGGCCGGCCGCACCGCACCCATGGCCGCGCTCCGCGAGACGGCCGTCGACACCTCCGGCGCCTCCCGCCCGCGCGCCGTGGCGGGAGCGGTCCTCGCAGCGACGGCCGTCGCGGTGACCCTCGCCGGTGTCCTGGTCTCCCCGTCCGTATGGGCGGCCGGAGTCGGCGCCGTCCTCGCCCTGGCCGCCTTCGTGGTGCTCGGCCCGGTCGCCTCCGCCACCGCCGTCCGGCTGCTCGGCGGCCCCCTGGGCCGGCTGCGCGGCATCACCGGCCGTCTGGCCCGGCGCAACGCGTTGCGCAGCCCGAAGCGCACCGCGGCCACCGCGAGCGCGCTGATGATCGGGGTCGCCGTGGTGTCGCTGTTCACGGTCTTCGGCGCCTCGCTCAAGGCCACCATGGACCAGACCGTCTCCCGGTCCTTCGCCGGCGACCTCGCCGTGAGCACCCCCTCCTTCGGGGCCGGCGGCAGCGGTCTGAGCCCGCGGCTGGCCGGGGCGATCCAGCGGCTGCCCGAGGTGGACACGGCCGTCGGACTCGGCCGGGGCGTCGCCGAGGTCGACGGCGAGGGGAGGGCCCTGACCGTCACCGACCCGGTCGCGCTCGCCCGCACCTTCGACCTCGGAACCGTGGACGGCTCCCTGAACGGCCTGGGCACCGACGGCATCGCCGTCACCCGCGAGGAGGCGGACCGGCGGGGCCTGACGACGGGGGACCGGGCACGGCTCACCTTCACCGACGGCACCGCGCGGACCTTCACCGTCCGCGCGGTCTACGGCCGGTCCGAACTCGCCGGCGACTACGTCGTCAGCCGCTCCGCCTGGGCCCCGCACCGCACCCAGGACTCCGACAGGCTCGTCGGCGTCTCCCTCCGGCCCGGCGTGAGCGCGGAGGCGGGCAAGGCAGCCGTCGAACGGGTCGCCGCCCGGTACGGCGACCCGCAGGTGCAGACCCGCGACGAGTACGCGCAGTCCTCGGCGGCCGGGATCGACATGATGCTGACGCTGGTCTACGCGCTGCTCGCCCTCGCGGTGTTCATCGCGCTCCTCGGCATCGCCAACACCCTCACCCTGGCGATCCACGAGCGGACCCGCGAACTCGGTCTGCTCAGGGCCGTCGGCCAGACCCGGTCCCAGCTGCGGGCCATGGTCCGCTGGGAATCGGTCCTGGTCGCCGCGTTCGGCACGGCGGGCGGGCTCGCCCTTGGCGCCTTCCTCGGCTGGGTGCTGGTGAAGGCGTCCGACGGCGAGAGCGGGACCGCGTTCGCCTTCGCGGTACCGCCGGCGCAGCTGCTCGTGGTGGCGCTGGTGGGGATCGCGGCGGGCGGGCTCGCGGGGCTGCGCCCGGCCCGGCGCGCCGCCCGGCTGGACGTGCTGCGGGCCATCGCCACAGAGTGAACACCGAGGCCGAGGCCTCACCGCGACCCCGGCCCTGCGGTCACTGCGACTCCGGCCTGCGACCGCGGGCCCGGCGGTCACTGCCACTCCGGGCCCGGCGGTCTCCGCGGGACTCCGGCACACCACCGGGCGGTGACCGGGCCGCAACCCGGTCAGCGCCCACGGCTCTTCACCGCCCTGGGCCTGTACGGCCACGACCCGGCACCGCCCTGGGTCCGTATGGCCTACGGCCCATCGCCTGTCACCGTCCCGGGTCCGTATGGCCTACGGCCGACGGCGGGTCACCGCCCTGGGCGCGTACGGCCTACGGCCCGTCACGGTCCATGCCCCGTCACCGCCCCGGCCGCCACCCCGTCAGCCGACCTTGGCCGACGCGGTCGGCCGACGACGGCGGACCCGGTCAGCCGACGACGGCGGACCCGGCCGGAGCGTGCACCGGCCGGACGGGCCGGACGCCGTCGAGCGCGGAGGCGGCCTCGGCCAAGCGGCGCGCGGACTGCTCCGCGGTCACGAGCGTCGGCACCCGGGCCGGCACCGTGACCGAGGGGGCGGCGGTCGGCAGGGTGAACCAGACGACCTTGCCCTGCTCGCCGTCCGGCCGCGCGCCCCAGCTCTCGCTCATCGCGGCCACCATCGCCAGCCCCCGCCCTTCGGTGGCGAGCGGCGCGATGTCACCCATCTTCTCCACCACCGGGAGCCGAGGGTCGTGGTCGCGCACGGAGACCGTGAGCCGCTCGAGCAGCAGTTCGAGCTCCACGGTGCACAACTTGTCGGGTCGGGCGTGCTGGTGGACGTTGGTCAACAGCTCCGTCACACCGAGCGCGGCCCGGTCTATCAGAGGGTCCAGATGCCAGTAGCGCAAGTGCGCCGATACGATTCTGCGGACTTGGCCGATCCGCGACGGCAGGGCTTGGAGCTCCACCGTGCAGTGCCTGCTTGGGTGACTGATCACGGCTGCGACTCCCCGACGTTGAGGTCCGGAAGAACACGACGTTTCGGATGCAGCAGGACGCCTGCGTGACATTGCCGCCTGCTGTCTGGCCGGCGGGCTGGTTCGCAGCGTTATCGCCGGTAAACCCTGAGTGACGTGAGACAAGCGTGGCCCACGGGGTGGGGTCACGCAACTCGCCTCGCTCAGCCGCCGCGGCGAGCCGCCCGACGGACGGCCTCGACGAACCGGCGGGCCGCGGGGGGCCCCGGCTCGCCCGGTGCGGGGTCGTGGTCGCCCAGGGTCAGCTGGTACCGCTGCCCGTCCAGGTCGGCCAGCGCCCGGTCGTCCGGGGCGTACCAGGGCTGGGACGCGCGCACCGACCGCACCGGCGCGCTGTCGATCTCACTGCCGTTGCTGGTCAGCAGCTCCAGCCTGCCGTCGCGGATCCGGACCCGTCCGGCCCGGGTGAGTGAGCGCAACCGCTTGTCGATGCGTACGCCCGTGGCCGTGAACTCCGGTTCGGCCATCTCCCGCCCCTTCGTGCGTGTCGCCGGCTCCCGCTCCGCCCGGTCCACGAGCCGGCCCGGCTCGTTCGCGATCCCGTGTGTCACGGCCGGCGCTTCGTCCCGCCGCGGTGCAGTCTGCACGCCTTCGGCACGGAGCACCAGTGCGCGGGGAGCGCTCGCGGGTGGCGCCCGGAGCACTCGCGCGAATGCGCCCCCACCCGTGCGCCCCCTCGGCGCGGAACGGCCCCGGTGAGGTGTGATCCCAAGCATCTCCTTGAGCCGCTCAAAGATGCGTTTATGCAGGTGAGAAGCGTGTTGAAGGTGTCTATCATCGAGCGTGTCCGGCCGCGCGGGACGCCGCCGGCGCACAGCGTAAGGAGCCCCGCCGTGAGCACCACCGAGCAGCGCCGGACCGGCGACACCCTCGACGTCGACCGCAGCGACAGCGGATACCGGGACTGGCTGAAAGAAGCCGTCCGCAAGGTGCAGGCCGACGCCAACCGCTCGGCCGACACCCATCTGCTGCGCTTCCCGCTGCCCGAGGAGTGGGGCATCGACCTGTATCTGAAGGACGAGTCGACGCATCCGACCGGCAGCCTCAAGCACCGGCTGGCGCGGTCGCTGTTCCTGTACGGGCTGTGCAATGGCTGGATCCGCCCGGGCCGCCCGGTCATCGAGGCCTCCAGCGGCTCGACGGCCGTCTCGGAGGCGTACTTCGCGAAGCTGATCGGCGTGCCCTTCATCGCGGTCATGCCGCGCACGACCAGCGCCGAGAAGTGCCGCCTGATCGAGTTCCACGGCGGGCGGTGCCACTTCGTGGACGACCCGCGCACGATGTACGAGGCCTCCGCCGCCCTCGCGGCCGAGACCGGGGGCCACTACATGGACCAGTTCACCTACGCCGAGCGGGCCACGGACTGGCGCGGGAACAACAACATCGCCGAATCCATCTTCCGGCAGCTGGAGTTGGAGCGCTTTCCGGAGCCGGCGTGGATCGTCGCCACCGCGGGCACCGGCGGCACCTCCGCGACCATCGCGCGCTACGTCCACTACATGCAGTACGACACCCGCGTCTGCGTCGCCGACCCCGACAACTCGTGCTTCTTCGAGGGCTGGACCACCGGCGATCCGGACGTCACCTGCGACCGCGGCTCGCGCATCGAGGGCATCGGGCGGCCGCGCATGGAACCGAGCTTCGTGCCCGGGGTCATCGACCGCATGATGAAGGTGCCGGACGCCGCCGCCGTGGCCGCCGTACGCGCCCTGGAGCGGGCCATCGGCCGCAAGGCGGGCGGCTCCACCGGAACGGGCCTGTGGAGCGCCCTGAAGATCGTCGCCGAAATGCTGGCCGAGGGCCGCCAGGGCAGCGTCGTGACCCTGCTGTGCGACCCGGGCGACCGCTACCTCGACAAGTACTACTCCGACGCCTGGCTGACCGAACAGGGCCTCGACAGCACCCCGTACACGCAGGCACTGGAGTCGTTCCTGACGACCGGGGAGTGGCCGGCCTGAGAGGCCCCGTACGGCCCAACGGCCCGGATCCTCGGACCGGCCGGCCCGGAGGGGGAGCGGAAGGGGCGCGGACGGTCGGCCCGGTACGGCCGGCCCTCGCCGACGTTCCCTCAGATGTCCGTCTCGTCCGCGGTCTCGCCCGCCAGCACCAGCCGCAGGTGCTCCGAGACCTCGGCGCGTGCCTCCGCGGGCAGCCCCGCGTCCGTCACCAGCGTGTCGATCCGGTCCAGCGCGGCGAAGGAACTCAGGCCCACCACACCCCACTTGGTGTGGTCGGCGACCACCACCACCCGGCGCGCCGACTGGACCAGCCGCCGGTTGGTCTCGGCCTCCGCCAGGTTCGGCGTGGACAGGCCCGCCTCGGCCGATATCCCGTGCACACCCAGGAACAGCACGTCGAAGTGGAGCGAGGCGATCGCCTGGTCGGCCACCGGGCCCACCAGCGAGTCGGACGGCGTACGCACCCCGCCGGTCAGCACGACCGTCGCCGCGCCCTGCCGCTGACCGGAGGTGCGCTGCGCCGAGTGGAAGACGTCGGCGACCCGGACCGAGTTGGTCACCACCGTCAGATCCGGCACGTCGAGCAGGTGCTGGGCCAGCGCGTACGTCGTCGTACCGCCCGAGAGGGCGATCGCCGTGCCCGGCGAGACCAGCCGGACCGCCGCCCGCGCGATGTCCTCCTTGGCGGTCAGCTCCAGACCCGACTTGGCCTCGAAGCCCGGCTCGTGCGTACTGGCCTCCACCACGGGAACCGCGCCGCCGTGCACCTTCTCCAGCACGCCCTGCCGGGCCAGCGCGTCCAGATCGCGGCGCACCGTCATGTCCGACACGCCGAGCTTCCGGGTCAGCTCGTTCACCCGGACACCGCCGCGGCGCCGGACCTCGTCCAGGATCAGGGTGCGCCGCTGCTCCGCGAGGAGGTTCTGATTCTCACTCACGTGCGCTCCGGTTCCTTTCGCCTCAAGCCGTCCGACCCGCCCCGCGCATCCGCCGGCGACGAGAAGGTCCGTCATGTCCTCCGGTGCGCGGACCACCCATCCTTTCACGGGGTGGTTTCCATCGCGCCATCGCCCGACCGACGCGTGCATGACATCGTTGCCCTCCCCATGAACGCCTCTCGTCACCCGGATCGGGGAGATTCGGTGACGAGGGGTGTGCCGCGTGCCACGGGAGGCGATCCTGGTGTCCGCACGGACACAGACCGATGGACGCGTCACGGGGGAAGTGCGAACAGTGGAACGTGCGCAGCGGCAACCGGAGACCGCCGGGGCCGACGGCCCCGCCGCACCCGACGAGCCGACCGGATGCACCCTGGAGCTCCTGGTCCACGGCGTCGGCGGCACCACGCCCGAGAAGATGCTGGACGCCCCGCGCACGGTGCGGATCACCGGCGACGACACCGCGGCCGTCTTCCGGCGCGCGGAGGACGTCGACGCCGAGAACCGTCCGGACGAGGAGCGTGAACACCGGGGCACGCCGGTGCCCGAGGCGTACGTCTGGTGCAACCTCACCTCCGGCAACGGCGCCCGCGCCCTGTGGCTGTTGCTGCTGCCGTTCATGGTCGTCAACCTCGCCCACTGGATGCGCCCCGGAGCCCCCGGCCGCCCGCGCGCCGTGAGCCTGTACGGACTGCTGGTGCGGCTGGTGGGTCTGACCCTGACGGTGCTGCTCGTCGCCGCCGCCTGCGAGGTCGCCCTCGACCTCACGGCCTGGCAGTGCGCGGGCACGCACGCGTGTGCCGCACGGCACTCCTGGCTGGGCTTCCTGTCGCCCGCGGCCGGCGGCTGGTGGAGCGCGCCCGGCCGCCGGCTCGCCCTGGCCGCCCTGGTGCCCGCCGCGCTCACCGGGCTGCTGTGGTACCTGGCGCACCGCACCTGGAGCGCCTACGAGTCCCAGCAGCCGATCTCCCGCGACCCGGAGCCCGAGGACGACTCCGGCAACGGATCCCTGAGCCGTCCCGGCTTCTGGTACGGGCGCCGACTGGTGGCCCGGCTGCGCGCCGCGCACACCGCCGCGGGCCTGCTGACGGTCGCCGCGACGATCGCCGTGCCCACGGCGGCCCTCGACCGCGGCCCCGGCGGCGCCCAGACCCTCGACGCGGCGGGCCGGCTCCTGCTCACCGCCCTGCTCGTCTGGTCCACCGCCGTCGTCTGGGTCGTCTGCCGCCGGGGCCGCACCGAGCACCTGCTCGACCGTCAGCTGGACCGCCACGTCGTCCGGCGGCTGCCGCTCGGCGCCCTCCTGCTGCTCCTGCTCACCGCCGTGTACGCCGGATGGTCGCGCCCGGGCTGGCAGTCCACCGGCCGGCTGGCGGGCGACACCGCCTTCGGCGGCATCGCGCTGGGCCAGGGCCTCCTGGTCGTCGCCCTCGCAGCCGTCGCCCACGCGCTGTACCGCACCCGACCCGACCCGCGGGCCGCGTTGCGGGGCCTGGGCGGACCCGCGGTCGCGATGCTGGCCTGCGCACTCGGCGGCGTGATGTCCGGCGGGGTCTGCCAGCGCGTGGCCGACTGGCTGGACGGCACCGGCGCCTCGATCCCGGGCCCGCCGGTCCTGCTCACCTGGCAGGCCTCCATCATCCCGCCGCTGCTCGTCGTGCTGCTGGCGCTCTGTGCCCGGCTGGCCCGGCGCGCCAGGCGGCTGGCCCGCGCCGAACGCCCCGCGGTGGAACGCGACCACCCCGGCGAGCCGGCCGACCCCGAGCGCACCCGCCGGATCGCCCGCACCCGGGCGATGGCCACCCTCACCGACGACGGCCCCCTCCTGGTCGGCGCCACCTCCGCCGTCACCCTCCTCCTGGGCGCCGGCGCACTCGTCGGCGCCCTCGGCACCGACCGGACACCGGCCGGGGCCGCGGCGGGAACCCACCCCGTCCTGCACGGCGCGGCCCAGACCGCGCAGGCACTGGGCTCCTGGCTCATCGGACTGGGCTTCATACTCTTCGTCACCTGGGGCCGGCGCGCCTACAAGGACGCCTCCGCCCGGCGCACCATCGGCATCCTGTGGGACGTCGGCACCTTCTGGCCGCGCGCCGCCCACCCCTTCGCCCCGCCCTGCTACGCCGAACGCGCCGTGCCCGACCTCACCTGGCGGATGGCGACCTGGACCCGGGCGACCGGCGGACGGCTGGTGCTGTCCGGGCACTCCCAGGGCAGTGTGCTGGCCGCCGCCGCGGCCTGGCAGCTCGCCCCGCCGGTCCGCAAGCGCGTCGCCCTGCTCACCTACGGATCCCCGCTGGAACGGCTCTACGGACGCTGGTTCCCGGCCCACTTCGGCCCGGCCGCCCTCGGCGCCCTGCACCGGGACGTGGACTGCTGGCGCAACCTGTACCGGATCACCGACCCCATCGGCGGCCCGGTCCGGCTGCCCGGCGACTGCGGCCCCGAGGTGGACCGCGCCCCGCTCAAGGACCCGCTCGCCTACGGCCGCACCGCACGCCATCCGCTGCCCGCCCCGGTCCTGGGCCACTCCGACTACCAGGCGGACCCGGCCTTCGACGAGGAACGCCGCCGACTGCTGGCCCGGCTGCGCCCGGACCTGCCGGGGCCCCGCCACGGGCAGCCCGACGTCCCGGTCGGAGAAGCGGACACCGGTCCGGAGCCGCCGGGCGCGCCCGGCTCTCAGGGCAGCGCGGGCAGGTCCTCGGCGTAGAGCAGCGTCAGATCGTCCGTGCTCGGTTCGGCGAGCTGGGCGACCCGGCCGGCGTGCCGCTCCACCATGGCCTCGAAGGTCTGCCGCGCCGTGCGGCCGTTGCCGAACGCGGGGCCCTTGGGGACCGCGGTGAAGTACGCCAGCAGGGCCTCGGTCGTGTCCGGAGCCAGCCGGTACTCGTGCTCCTCGGCCTGCTGCTCCACGATCCGCAGCAGTTCGTCGGGGCCGTAGTCGCTGAAGGTGATGGTGCGGGAGAAGCGGGAGGCCACACCCGGGTTGACGGACAGGAAGCGCTCCATCTCGGCCGTGTAGCCGGCGACGATCACCACGACCGCGTCCCGCTGGTCCTCCATCAGCTTCACCAGCGTGTCGATGGCCTCCTTGCCGAAGTCGCGCCCGGAGTCCTCCGGGGAGAGCGCGTACGCCTCGTCGATGAACAGCACTCCGCCGCGGGCCCGTTCGAAGGCCTCCTGGGTGCGGATCGCGGTGGATCCGATGTGCTCGCCGACGAGGTCGACGCGGGACACCTCCACGAGGTGGCCCTTCTCCAGGACACCGAGGGAGGCCAGGATCTCGCCGTACAGGCGGGCGACCGTGGTCTTGCCGGTGCCGGGGGAGCCGGTGAAGACCAGATGCCGCTTGACCGAGGCGGCCTTCAGCCCGGCCTGCTGACGGCGCCGGCCCACCTCGATCATGTCGGTCAGGGCGCGCACCTCCTGCTTGACGCTGTCCAGGCCGACCAGCGTGTCGAGTTCGCCGAGGACGTCCTTCGCGGTCCGCGCGGGCGTTTCCGGCTCACCGGCGGTCACCAGCGGCTCCTGCTCGGTGGTGCGCTGCCCGGGGATCGCGCCCAGCAGGCCGGTGGACGGGGGCGCGGCCTGCACGGCCGTCTCCCGGGCCACGAGCGGGCGCACGCCGCCGCTCTCGTCGCTGGTGCAGTCCTCTACCACGGGGCCCGACCCGGCCCCGGCGTCCGGCCCGCCGTCCGCGAACTCGTAACCCCCGCGGGCGCACCGCTCCGTACGGCACTTCTTCAGCGTCGTACGGCAGCCGTCGATCACATGGAAGCCGTAGCCGCCGCTGCCCGTCACCCGGCAGCCCAGGAAGCTGCCGCGGCCCCCGGCGGAGACATAGAAGCCGGCCTCGGCGGGGGAGGTGACCGTGCACCGCTCGATGGTGGGGTCGGCGCCCTTGGTGACGATCACGCCGGTCTGGGTGTCGTCCACGGTGCAGTTGTTGAGCGTGCCGCCGCTGCCGTGGTCGCGGAACCAGGCGCCCGTGGCCGCGTCCTTGATGCGGCAGTCGTCGAGTTGCGCGGTGGCGCCGTCGCTCACCGACACCGCCGTGTTGCGCACCTGGGACAGATCGCTGTCGACGACGTCCGCGCGGGAGCCGCGGTCCAGCACGAACAGCGCGTCGGGCACGTCGTGCACCCGGCAGGAGTCGAGTACCGCGGTGGCGCCGTCGCTGACCCACACCGCGGGGTAGTCGCCGGTGCTGTCGAAGATCTCGCACTGGTTGGCGTCCACGCGCGTGCCCGGGTCCCACACCGACAGGCCGTTGCGCCCGAACTGACGCACCGTCGTCCGCGTCAGCGTCAGCACGGAGCGGGAACGCAGGTCCACCGCGTTCTCCGGGATGTCGTGGATGCGGCAGTCGGCCAGCGTCAAAACGGCGTCGGTGTCGAGCGTGACACCGTCCGCGGCGGTGCGGTGCACATCGCAGTCGGTGAGGTGCGCGGTGGCCCGCCCGGTGATCTGTACACCGCTGCCCCGGACCTCGTAGACCTCGCAACCCACCGCCTCCAGGGCGGAGTTGTCGCCCGTCGCCGTGAGACCCGCGCCGGAGGTGTGGTGGATGCGGCAGTTCTCCAGCCGGGGGTGGGCGCCACCGCGGACCGCCACGCCCGACTGCCCGGCCGCGACGACCTCGCACTCCTCGAACACCCCACCGCCGCCGTCGAGTACGGCGATGCCGATACCGGCCGGGTTGTCGACCGTGCAGCGCCGCACGGTGGGCCGGGCGCCGCCGCGTACCTCGATGCCGGCCGCGGACCGGGTCACGATCCGCACGTCCTTGAGTTCCGGCGCGCCCTCCTCGACCAACAGGGCGGGCGCGGCGGCGTCCTGGCCCTCGACGTGCAGGTCCTGGACGACCGCGGAGGCACGCACGGTCAGGGGCACCCCCTCCGTGGGGGCGATGCGTACCGAGCCCGGGGCGCCCTCCGGGCCGCGCAGGGTCACCGCCCGCTGTACGACGAGGTTCTCCCGGTAGGTGCCCGGGGCGACGGTGAGCACGTCACCGTCGGCCGCGGCCTCCAGGGCGGCGGCGAGCGATGTGTACTCACCCGTGCGGCGCCGCCACCGCGATGTGCCGGTGTGCGTCACCTGGACCGTGCCCTGTGCCATGGCGCTGCTGTGCCCCCACCTCGTCGTACGCGGGTTGGTTGATGCCGAGTGCGTCGGCCGGTCCACCGTAGCGTGCGCGCGGACGCTCGGTTGACCGGAGCCCAAAGGCCGTCAGCTGCCGGTGCCGGTACGGCCCCAGTCCGGGCCCGTGCGGTCCCAGGCCTGGTCCCAGCGTGCGTACCGCCGGCGGACCAGGCGCCAGACGATCAGCCGGCGTATCCCCTCCACCAGGCCGACGGCCAGCATGCCCGCGCCGCAACCGGCCAGCACCGCATGGGTCGTGGCCGTCGTGGAGTCCAGGGGGCGCGTCACGGTGCGGCCGTGCCCGTCCGTCCACAGTGTGAAGTGGTCGCCGGGGTGGGGGGACCCCAGGCTCGTCGTGACCGGGCCGTGCTGCCGGGTGCCGTCCGGGGCCGTCCAGTCGGCGAGGACGCGGCTGCGCAGCTCCCGTCCCGTGGTGATCTCCGGGTCGGGATCCGGCCGGTTCAGTATCCGCACCACCGTGGCCGCCACCGGGTGCCGGGACTGGCGCTGCTCGCGCACGGACTGCTGAAGGGCGTCCTGGGCGACGAAACCGGCGAGGGAGCCGAGCACGGGGGCCGCGACCAGGATCAGCAGCAGCGCCACCAGGGCCACCCAGGCCTCGACGAGATCGGTCGTGCGCCGCAGCGGGTTGTGCCGCCAGCGCCAGATGCCACTGATCGGTCGCACGGATACCGCACCCCCCTTCCCCCTCCGTGATAACCCCCGCCGGAACAGTTCGCCCCCTCGCCGGCCGAAGAGAGAGGGAAATCACCTCGGGCCGGGCATTCTCACGAACTCCTCACGAAAGCCCAACGACCTGTCCCCGCCCCGGGGTTCCCGCCCGTGGCCGGAAGTCAGTCGAGAACGGTGACCGGGTCGCCGAGCCGGATGGTGCCGGTGGACTCGGGCACCAGGTTCTGGCCGAAGACCAGTTCGCCTCCGAAGCGGCGGTGGCGACCGAGGGTGCGCAGCGGTTCCTTGCCGCGGGCGCCGGTGGCCTGGTCGGTGGTGGTCACCACGCACCGTCCGCACATCTTGGCGACCCGGAAGGGGACCTCCCCGATCGCGATGCGCGACCAGTCGTCCTCGGCCCAGGCGGGGGTGCCGGCCACCACGACGTTGGGCCGGAAGCGGTTCATGGGCAGCGGGCCCTCGTCGGCGTGATCCCCCTCGGCGATCAGGGAGTTGAGGGAGGCGAGGGAGGAGAGCGTGGTGAGCAGCAGCGGGAAGGCGTCGGCGAAGCTCACCGTCTCGCCCGGCAGGGCGTAGGCCGGGTCGATGGGCCGGCGCGTGGCGGGATCGTCCAGGTGGACCAGGCGGACGTTGTTCCCGGTGAGGCCGCTGCACCAGGCGTGGGCGGCGTCGTCCGCCGGGACGGCCTCCACCTTCTCGCCGAAGATCTCCACGGTCACCGTGTCGCCCGGCGCGGGGACGGAGACCGTGACCGGGGCGCGTCCGGGCGCGGAAAGACGGAGGCCGCCACCAGGCTCGGGCTCGGCGGCGGCCAACGCGAGGTGCGGCTGCTGGCGTTGCGTGACGACCTTTCCCCCGTCGTCGATCAGCGCCCAGCGCCGGTCCCCGTCCAGCCCCCAGGGCTGGACGACGGCCTCCGCGAGCGGGACGGCTCGCAGTGCCTTGACCGGGTGGATGTGCAGCGCGTGCAGTTCCGCGTTCCCCATGGCCTCATCCTGCCAGGCGGCACGGACAGCCGGGGAGCGGACGGCCCTGGAATGGATCAGTAACCGCGGTACTGCTGGTTGCCGTACGGGTCCTGGTAGGGCGCCGGGGCGGGCCGCGGGGTCGCGGGACGCATGGCCTCGTAACCGGTGCCGCTCGCCATCGGGCGTGGCGGCTGCGGCTGCTGCGGGCCGGGATACCCGCGCGGCGCGGAGGCCTGTTGCGGGATGTAGGGCGTGGGCGCCGGCTGCGGGGGGACGGGCTGCGGCGCCTGCGGGTAGCCGTAGGAGTGCTGGGACGGGGCCGCCGGGAGGGCGGGCAGCGCCGAAGGTAGCGCGGGCAGGTTGCTGCCGGTGCTCATCGGGCCACCCGCGGTCAGGTGGCTGCCCGTGTCGTACGGCGCCGGAACACGGATGGGGGCGATCTGCGGGGTTCCTCGCTCGGCCACGAGCGAGTCGTAGATCGGGGTGTCCGGGAAGGAGGCGGAGTAGTAGCCGCCGCCATAACTGGAGCGGGGGGAGGTCATGGCCATAAGTAAAGCCCACGATGTGCTGGTTGGGGAGACCGATAAGAAGGTTGTTTTCCGTGTCGGCAGTGACGTGAGGTCCCCAATATGAGCGAACTTGGCCAAAAAGGGGCATCGAGCAAGGCTCGGGTGGTGTATAAGCCTGATCTTCAGGCCGGGTTACCGGCGGTCGGCCAGGCGTGTTCCGGTGCTTCTCATGGGAGTTCGGTGTCATCGGGCTTAGGTTGGTCGGGTAGCGAGCCGACGGACTGCCGGGGCCACGGCCTGTCCGACATGTGATGGGGGCGAAAGATGTCCATGCCGAAGGGGTCCAACACGCCGGTGCCAGCCACCGCGCTGCGCGTCGAGGTGGGCTGGCGCCCCGGTCCGGGCATCCCCGACGCGGATGTCTCGGCGCTGCTGCTGGTGGGCGGAAAGGTGCGTTCCGACGCGGACTTCGTCTTCTACAACCAGCCGGCCCACCCCTCAGGCGCGGTCCGGTACGAGGGCAAGGACACCCTCGGCGGCCAGGTGACCGACACCCTGCTCGTCGACCTCGCGCGCGTGGAGCCCTCGATCGAGAAAGTGGTGCTCGCCGCCTCCGCCGACGGCGGCACCTTCGGACAGGTGCCCGGCCTCTACATCGAGGTCCGGGACGCCGCTCGCGGCACGGTGGCCGCGCGGTTCGACAGCACCGGCGCGAGTGTCGAGACGGCGTTCGTGCTCGGCGAGTTCTACCGCCGTCAGGGCGCCTGGAAGTTCCGGGCCGTCGGCCAGGGCTACGGCAGCGGACTCGAGGGCCTGGCCACGGACTTCGGCATCACCGTGGACGAACCGCAGCACACGCCGCCGCCCCCGGCGCCGACTCCGCAGGCATCCGGCACGGCGCCGCCGCCACCCGCGCCGGCCCCCTTCCCGGCCACGCCCCCGCCGCCGGTCGGACCGCCGGTTCCGCTCCCGCCGCCGGTCGCGCCCCCGGTCACCGCGCCGCCGTCCGGCGCACCCGCGTCGCCGTTCGGCACACCCGCGCCCACCATGCCCGCGTCCGCCACGCCCACGCCCGCCGCGGCCCCGGTCCGCCTGAGCAAGGTGACGCTCACCAAGGCGGCCCCCTCGGTGTCGCTCGCCAAGCAGGGCGGAACCGCGGGCGCCATGCGCGTGAACCTCAACTGGGAGGTGCGCAAACAGTTCTCCGGCTGGGGCAGCAAGCGCGGCCGTGCGGTGGCCATGCACAGAGACCTCGACCTCGACCTGTGCGCCCTCTACGAGCTGTCGGACGGCCGCAAGGGCGTCGTCCAGGCCCTCGGCAACGCCTTCGGCGCGCTGCACCGGCCGCCGTACATCCACCTCGACGGCGACGACCGCACCGGCGCAGTCGCCGACGGCGAGAACCTCACCATCAACCTCGACCACAGCGGCGACTTCCGCCGCATCCTCGTCTTCGTGACCATCTACGAAGGCGCCCGTTCCTTCGCCGACCTGCACGCCACGGTCACCCTCCAGCCGCAGCATGGCGCCCCCGTCGACTTCTCCCTCGACGAGTGCACGGTGCCCTCGACGGTGTGCGCGCTCGCCCTGATCACCAATACCGGCGGCGACCTCGTGGTCCAGCGGGAGGCGCGCTACCTGGTGCCCGACCGCGGGGTGAGCCCGCAACGCACCATCGACCGCGCCTACGGCTGGGGCATGAACTGGACCCCCGGCCGCAAGTGAACGCTCACCGGCTCATCCTTCGTCGGGCACGGCGTCCGGACGCGCGTACGTGCGGCCCTTCCAGGCCGCACCGCGGCCCCGGTAGTGCTGCACCGCCGAGTCGACCGTCATCAGCAGATAGAGGAACGCGGTGAACGGCAGCAGGGGGGCGAGCCACAGAGGCTGCCGGTAGTAGCGGAGCATCGGGATGTACGTCGCCGCCATCACCAGCCAGGCCGAACCACCGGCGAGCGCCGCCCCCGCGTCGCCCGCCGCCAGGCCCACGGCCAGCGCCACCGGCGGCACCAGGTACACCAGCGCCAGCCCGGCGACCGTGCCGAGCAGCAGCAGCGGGTTGTGGCGCAGCTGCGCGTAGGCGCTGCGCGAGACCATCCGCCACAGGTCGCGCAGCCGCGGATAGGGGCGCACGCTGTCCACCCGCTCGGCCAGCCCCAGCCAGATGTGGCCGCCGCCGGCCTTGACGGCCCGGGCGAGGGCCACGTCGTCGATCACCGCCTGCCGGATCGCGTCCGGGATCCGCGCCCGCTCGGCGGCCTCGGCGCGCAGCAGCACGCAGCCGCCCGCGGCCGCCGCCGTCCGCGCCCCGCGGCGGCCGATCCGGCGGAAGGGGTACAGCTGCGCGAAGAAGTAGACGAAGGCCGGTACGACGAGCCGCTCCCACCGGCTCTCGACGCGCAGCCGGGCCATCTGCGAGACGACGTCGAAGCCCCCGGTGCGTGCCGCCGCCACCAGATGGCGCAGGCTGTCCGGGGCATGGGCGATGTCGGCGTCCGTCAGCAGCAGGTAGGCGGGGCCACGCGCGCGTGCCAGGCCGATGCCGTGCCGTACCGCCCACAGCTTGCCCGTCCAGCCGGCGGGCGGCTCACCTGGTGAGGCCACGGTCAGCGGCAGCCCGCCGTGCCGTCGCGCCAGTTCGCGGGCCAGCTCCCCGGTGCCGTCGCGGCTGCCGTCGTCGATCAGGAAGACCTCCGCCCGGCCCGGGTAGTCCTGGGCGAGCAGGGAGGGAAGGCTCTCGGGCAGGACGTCGGCCTCGTCCCGTGCGGGGACGACGACGCACACCGACGGCCAGTCGCCCGGGGCCGGGTCCTCGTGGGGTGGAAGTCTTACGTCCGTACGCCAGAAGAAGCCCTGGCCGAGCAGCAGCCACAGCCAGGCGGCGAGTGATCCGACGGCACTCCACTCGATCACGCTCACCGAGCCCCCTTCGAGGAAGCCCCGGCCTTCAGGCCGGGGAGGAATCGAACTCCTGCGGAGCAGGACAAGGAAAGAGGAATCGCCGTCAGGGCGATTCGTCATCTCCACCCGCATCGGTGAGGGCGACCTCAAGCAGGTGGACGATCTCAGAGTTGAGGGACCGCCGGTCTGAACGGGCCTGTTCAACCAGCCGTGCGTGCAGGTCGGTTGGGAGTCGGAGGGAGATTCTCTTCTCATCAGCCATGCTAAAATGATGCCATGACGGTGCCGCAGGGAGCCAGGGATGCCGGGCACGCCCGGTACGCCTTCAGGCTTCGCGTGTCGTCGACCGCTCGCACCGCGCTGCTCGCCGAGTGGGACCGCTGCCGGTGGGTGTGGAATGAATGCGTCGCCAAGTCCCGGCAGGTGCACGCACACAATCGGGCGCACCCCGAGGGCAAGCTGACCTGCGGTCCGGCGCAGCTCGACAAGATGCTGACCGAAGCCCGCAGCAAGCTGCCGTGGCTGCGGGACGGCGCGAGCGTCCCGCAGCAGCAGACGATCCGGGACTTCGCCAAGTCCCGCTCCAAGGCGTTGAAGGACATCGAACGCCGCCTGCCGGTCAAGCAGCGCGCGGGCATGCCCCGGCATAAGCGCAAGCGCGACGCCGAGCCGACGCTGAACTACACCACTCGAGGGTTCCGGCTGAAGGACGGCCGCCTGCACCTTGCGGGCGGCATCGCCGTGATGGTGGTGTGGTCGCGTGAACTGCCGTCCGCTCCGTCGTCGGTGCGGGTGTACCGGGACAGCCTCGGCCACTGGTACGCGTCGTTCGTCGTCGCCACCGAGGTGCAGCCGCTCCCCGCCACGGGCGCGGTCCTCGGTGTCGACTGGGGCGTCAAGGAGACCGCCACCACCACATCGGACGCGCACGACCTCCCGCACGCCGAACACGGCAAGCGGGCCGCGCAGCGTCTCGCCCGGTATCAGCGGATGATGGCCCGCCGCCGGCCCGCCAAGGGGCAGGCCGCGTCCAAGGGCTACAGGAAGGCGCAGCGGCAGGCCGCACAGGTCTCCAAGAAGGTTGCCCGGCAGCGGCAGGACACCGCCCGCAAGTGGGCCAAGCGCGTCGTCCGCGACCACGACGCCATCGCTGTCGAGGACTTCCGGCCGAAGTTCCTCGCCAAGACCACCATGGCCCGCAAGGCGGCCGACGCCACCATTGGCGCCACCAAGATGGCCCTGATCGAGATGGGCCGCAAGCATGGGCGGGACGTCCGTCTCGTGAATCCCGCGCATACCACCATGGATTGCGCATCGTGCGGAGCGAGAACCAAGCACGCACTTCCTCTTTCGGAACGTACCTACACCTGCACCGCGTGCGGAGTCGTGTCCCCCAGGGACAAGAACTCCGCCCGCGTGATGCTGGTCCGGGCTGGTCTCATCCCGGCTGGTGTCGAGGGCGTAAGACCTCCGGGGGCGCTGCTCCCGGAGGCTTCCTAATGCTGTTGTCAAGCGGCGGCAGTGACTGGTGGTGTGACCTGGTAGCACCGTCGGTCACGGATGAGTGCCCACAGGACGTTGACGCGTCGGCGGGCGAGGGCGAGGACGGCTTGGACGTGCTTCTTCCCTTCGGCGCGTTTGCGGTCGTAGAACTTCCGGGAGTTTGGGTCGTAGCGGATGCTGACGAGCGCGGAGGTGTAGAAGACGCGTTGGAGTCTGCGGTGGTAGGCGATCGGCCGGTGGAGGTTGCCGTGGACTTTGCCCGAGTCGCGGGGCGCGGGGGCGACGTCGGCGAAGGCTGCCAGGGCGTCGGGGGAGTCGAACTCGTCCAGGTCGCCGCCGACGGCGGCGAGGAACTCCGCGCCGAGCACGGCGCCGATGCCGGGGACGCTCAGGAGGATGTCGGCGAGTTCGTGCTCGCGAAACCGGCC
>NZ_JBEYTS010000043.1:0-61365 GCF_040643155.1 Streptomyces sp. NPDC047453
GTGGCGATCATGTTGCACTTTATCATCGTGCTGATGCTCGACCGGGATTCGCTCCGGTCGGGGCGGACGACGTTGTGGGCGGGGCAGCCGGGCGTGCGGCGACGGCCGGAGGTCAGCGTTCGGCCCGCTGGTCGATACCGGCGTCGTCGGGAGGACCCGGGGCGTCGAGGACGGAGGTCTCCACCTCGCCGACGCCCCACCCGTACGCCAGCTTGTGCACCTCCAGCACGAAGAAGGACTCCGTGGCGACGATCCCGTCGATCAGATGGAGGCGTCGCGTCATCAGGTCGGTGAAGTGCGCGGTGTCCCGGCAGATCACCTCGGCCATGATGTCGAATCCGCCCGCCGTCATGATGACGTACGCGGTCTCGGGAAGCTCCCGCAGCGCCCGGCAGACCGACGGGGCGGTACCGGGCCGTACCCGGATGCCGATCATCGCGAGCCGATCGAACCCGATGGTCAGCGGGTTGGCGATGCCGACGACTTGCAGGATCCCGGCGTCCTTCAGTCGCTGCACCCGGTAGCGCACGGAGGAGGCCGGGATGCCCACGTCCGAGGCGATCAGGCTGTAGGCGCGACGTCCGTCCGTCTGCAGGATGGCGATGATGCGCCGGTCGATGTCGTCGAGCGGGCTCGGGGAGGACATACGGCTGCTCCTGAGGTCGCGACCAAGAGGTGGACCGGGCCGGTGGCAGCCCCCTCGGCGCGGGGACGGCCACCGTGTCCGGCCGGTCCAGGGTATGGAGCCGCGGAGCAGGCCGGTCACCAGCCCGGATCAGAGGCTCATGACGCCCGTACGGAGGTCGGACATGTCGAGCAGCGTGTGCTTGCCGCCGATCCGGCCCCAGCCGGTACCGCGGTTGCCCGCACCGCCGAACGGCATGTTGACGTCCCAGAAGCAAGTGCTGTCGTTGACGACGACCTGACCGACGGCCAACTCCTCGACGAACCGGTACGCCGAGGCCATGCTCTGCGTGAACACCGCACCCTGGAGGCCGAGTTCGTCGTCGTTGGCGATCCTCAGCAGTTCGTCGTCGCTGCCACCGGTGATGATCGGCACGACCGGACCGAAGGACTCCTCACGGGACAGCAGGCTGTCCTCGGGCACCCCGTCCACCACGGTGAACTCGTAGTAGAGATCGGTGGGTTGGCCGGAGCGGCGCTGCCCGCCGAGCAGGATCCGCGCACCACGCTCCCGGGCGTCGGCCATGTGCCGGTCCATCTTGGCCGCGACTCCCTCGTTGTTGAGCGGGCCGAGGTTCGTCGCCGCGTCGAACGGGTCGCCGAGGACGACGTCCTCGGCGGCGCGGAGCACGGCCTCGACGAAGCCGTCGTGCGCGTCGGCGTGCACGACCACGCGCTCCGTGGCACAGCACACCTGTCCGGAGCACAGGTACGCGCCGTACACCGCGGCGCGAGCCGCCGCGTCCAGATCGGCGTCGGCGAGCACCACCAGCGGGCCGTTGCCCGAGCACTCCATGAGGGAGCGCTTGAGCCCGGCGGCGGCAGCGACCTTCGCGCCGGTCGCCGAGGAGCCGATGAAACCGATGGCATCGACACCAGGATGGCGCACGAGCATGTCCCCGGCCGCGCCCTCGCCGGGCAGGACGTTCACCAGGCCCGCCGGCACTCCCGCCTCGACCATCGCCTCCATGGCCTTCAGCACGGTCAGCGGGGTGTTCGCCGGCGGTTTGACGACATGCGCGTTGCCGGTGGCCAGGCCGGGAGCGACGAACTCGGCGAGCATCAGCAGCGGGAAGTTCCAGGGCGTGATGATGCCCCAGGTGCCGACCGGCCGGTAGAAGGTCCACATCCGCTTGGTGCTGTCCGTGGACGGCATCGTCTCGCCATGCAGCCGCACCGCGTCCTCGGCGTGCAGATGGAACAGCTGCGCCGCCTCCTCGACGTCGGCGACCGACTCGGCGAGCGGCTTGCCCTGCTCCAGCGTCTGCAGACGGGCCAGTTCATCCACCCGGGCGGACAGCGCGTCGCCGACACGGTGACAGATCTCCGCCCGCTTCCAGACGTTGACCCTCGCCCAGGCCTGCTGTGCCTCGTTCGCGGCCTTCACCGCGGCGTCCAGGTCCGTGGCGGAGGGGAGCGGGACGGTACCGATGCGCGCGCCGGTGACCGGGCTGACGACGTCGTAGGTCTCGGTACCGGTGCTGTCGGCGTAGTCGCCGTTGACGAAGAACGGGTGCACGGCAGACATGAAGAACCCTTCTGGTCGTAACGGGGGAGCGCAGAGGGGGAGTGGTGCCCACACCATCGGGTGGGCAGTGAAAGGCTGTCAATAGGCCGGAACCCGCAATCCAAAGGCCAGTTGATTGCTGAATCAGCAGGCTCAAGCCATTGACACTGCGAAATCGGTGGCCCTACGGTGCGGGGCTCATAGGCCAGGACCCTGCCCCGGGTACGCCTCTCCGCTCTTCCCCCCGTCTCTCTGCTCCTGGCTCTGCGTCCGGCTCTCTGCTCCTGGCTCTCTGCTCTCAGCACTCTGCGTCCGGCTCTCTGCTCCCGGTTCTGCTCCCGGCTCTCCCTGCTCCGCTCCTCCCTCCGGCTGTGTCACCGCTCTCCATCCGAAGGAGACACCCATGTCCGAGCAACCCGCCCTTGCCAAGAAGATGCGCTGGTACGACGGCTTCGCCATGTCGCTGACCATGCCGGCCGCGCTCATCGCGTCCCTGGGGGCCTCCATCGGAGGGCTCGGCGCATGGGGCGCCATCGCCCTGTGGACGGTGTCCATGGTGCTGGCCACCGCCACCAACTGGATCTACACCGAGATGGCCGCGATGTTTCCCGACTCCTCGGGCGGTATCGCGCACTACGCCACCGAGGGCTGGCGCAGCCGCGCCCCCGTCGTCGGAGCCCTGGCCGGCATCGGCTACTGGCTTCCCTGGACGACCGCCCTGTCGGTGTACGCGGGGATCATCGGCTCCCTTGTGCAGGCGCAGTGGTTCCCCGATCAGACCTGGACGCTCGACCTGGGCGTGGCGGAGCTGAGCCTGCCGATCGTGGTGGGACTCGTCGTCATGGGACTGCTGTACGCGGCCGCGATGTACGGCCTGCACGCGGCGATGTGGGTGGTCTACGTGACCGGCGGGATCCTGCTGATCCCGCTCGCGGTCTTCATCGTGGGGCCGTTCCTCTCCGGTGACTGGAGCACGGCCGGCCTGCACTGGAACCTGCACGGCACGAGCGGGCTCCGCGAGGCCCTGGTCTGGCTGTACATCATGGCCTGGACCTCCTTCGGCGTGGAGGTGTGCGCGACCTTCGCCCCCGAGTACAAGGAGACCGTGCGGGACACCTCCCGCGCGCTTCGCGCGGGAGTTCTGTTCTGCCTCGGCATCTTCATCGTGCTGCCGCTGGCGCTCTCCGGCTACGTCGGTGAGAAGAAGATCGGCGAGGACCCCACCGCCTTCTACGTCGGCGCCTTCCACGACCTGGTCGGCGGCGCCGCCGACCTGATGATCGTGTTCCTCATCGCCTCACTGCTGCTCATCATGATCACCGGACTGGCCGACGGCTCGCGGGTGCTCTACGACATGGGCCGACAGGGTGTGACCATCCGCCAGGTAGGCGTGCTCAACCGGCGCGGCGTGCCCGCTCGAGCGCTCACCGTCGCCCTGGTGATCAACGTGATCGTGCTGGTGGTGCTCAAGACGCCGCTGGCGATCATCGTCACCGGCAACCTGGGCTACATCCTGACCCACATCCTGGCGATCTCCGGTTTCGCGCTGCTGCGCCGGGACCGCCCCGACCTGGCACGCCCGATCCGGCTCCCCGACGTCTTCGTGCCGCTGGCCTGGTTCCTCACCGCACTGCTGGCCGTCATCCTGGTCGTCGGCGCCACCGGCTTCTCCATCACCGGCTACGGCGGCTTCAGGGAACTGGCCATCGCTCTGGGCGTACTGGCCGCGGCGGTCGTGCTGTGGGAGTACCGCCGCCGCGTCCAGGACCGGGCCGCCCCACCGCCCACCGACGCATCCGCCGCTCACACCGACGGGGCCCCGGCCCACGACGAGGCGAAGGAAACGCCCCGCCGCTGAACGTCTCGCTTCCGTGACCGTCCGGCCGGCGAGAGCCTCGCTCCCCCTGACTCCCGCCGCATCCCGTCCCGAGCCGTGCCGTACGCACGGCGTCACGCACGACCCAACCCCTCACGCGTCCCCAGACCGGCGTTCGTGCTTCGCAGCCGCCGCTCACCGCTCCCCTTCACAGGCAAGGACTTCGGCATGGCAGGTTTCCAGGGTCGTACCCGTCTCAGCACCCACATGCGCGCGATGTTCTCGGCACACCACGAAGCGGCCCGCACCGGCATGCCGGTGGAAGAGATCCAGGGCAGGCGGGCGGCCGCCGCTGCCGAGGGCGCGAGCCGCAGGCAGTTCCTGCACGGTGCCGCGAGCGGACTGGCGGTCGCCGCGGCCGGCGGGCTCGGCGTCCGCTCGCTGCTCCAGGCTCCGGCGGCCAACGCCGCCACCGCGCCCAGAGTGGTCGTCGTCGGAGCCGGCCTGGCCGGTCTGCGGGCCGCCCACGACCTCTACCGCAGGAAGGGTATCGCCGCCACGGTCTACGAGGGCAACTCCCGTGCCGGCGGCCGGTGCTGGAGTCTGCGTGACTTCTTCGACGCGGGCCATGTCGTCGAACACGGCGGCGCCTTCATCAACACCGACCACACCGCGGCCCGCAACCTGGCGGCGTCGCTCGGCCTGACCCTGCGGGTCGTCAACGGCGGCAACACGTCACCCTACGGGGACAAGTACTGGATCGACGGGGCGCTCTACAGCACCAAGGAGGCCAACGCCGACTGGAAGGCGGTGCAGCCGAAGTTCGCCGCCGAACTGGCCGCCGCGCCCTACCCGCAGACCTACGACAACCACACCGCACGCGGCCGCCAACTGGACCTGATGACGGTCGACGAATGGATGGCGGCCAACGTCCCCGGCGGCCTCGGCAGCAGGTTCGCCAAGCTCATGCAGTCCAACGTGCTCTCCGAGTACGGCCTCGACCCCGGCCGGCAGTCCGCCCTCAATCTGATCTACCTGCTGGGCTGGAACACACCGGGCTCCCTCGGCCCGCTCGCCGGCGACGACGAGAAGTACTCGATCGTCGGCGGCAACGACCAGCTCGTCACGGGGATGATCGGCCAACTGCCGCCCGACACAGTGCAGTACGGGAAGAAGCTCACCGCGCTCCGGTCCAACGCCGACGGGACGGTCACCTGCACGTTCAGCGACGGCGCGGCAGTCTCCGACGTGACCGCCGACAAGGTGGTCCTGGCGTTGCCCTTCACCACACTGCGGGACTGCGACCTCACCAACGCCGGATTCTCCGCGCTGAAGACCCAGGCGATCCAGCAGCTCGACCTGGGCACCAACGCCAAGCTCCACGTGCAGTTCACCAGCCGGCCGTGGGTGGCGCAGAAGTACGGCGGCGTCGCGTACACCAACCCCGACACCCTGCAGACGGTGTGGGACGACACCGTGGGCCAGGCCCTGCCCCAGGGCATCCTGTGCCAGTTCCCGGCCGGTTCCGCCGTGACGAGCGGCTGGACGGGAGCGGCCTTCGGCACCGCTCCGGCGACGCAGGTCAGCACCTTCCTGACCGGAATGGAGCCGATCTTCCCCGGAGTGACGGCCGCGTACAACGGCAGGGCGTACCGCGACGTCTGGTACCTCAACCCCTGGTCCAAGGGCGCCTACAGCTGCCCCCGCGTCGGCCAGTACACGACTCTCTGGGGTGCCCAACCCGGGGCCGAGGGCAACGTGCACTTCGCCGGCGAGCACACGTCCCTGGACAGCTACGGCTTCCTCGACGGCGCGATCGCCTCCGGCGAGCGGGTGTCGAAGGAGATCGCCCCCTGACACCGGCATGGACCACGATGTGGCCCGGGAGGAGTCTCCGGGGCCACACCGTGGTCCGACCGGAGTTGCGGCCTCCACCACAGCGATCCGGATCCGGAGCTGGTGAGGTGATCGGCACGTCTGACGGAATCACCTGGTCGCCGAGCCGAACGCCATCGACTGGACCGGCGGGTCCGGAGTTCCGCACGGGTCAGGCGGCCCGGCCGGCCCTGAGCGCGGCCGTGGTCTCGACGACGCGGCGGGCCTGGTGGCGGGCCGCCTGCAGGGCCACTTCACCGGGCGGGCCGTCGCCGGCCACGTGGGAGGTGCCGTAGGGATTGCCCGACTGGAACTGGATGGGATCGGTGTAGCCGGGAGGCACGATGATGCCGCCCCAGTGGTAGAACGTGTTGCCCAGCGCCAGGAGGGTGGATTCCTGTCCGCCGTGGGCGGTGTTGGAGGCGGTGAAGGCCGAGTACACCTTGTCCGCGAGCCTGCCCTGGAACCACAGGGGACCCGTGCTGTCGATGAACGCCCTCAGCTGACTGGCCGGGTTGCCGAAGCGGGTGGGGGTACCGAACAGCACCGCGTCGGCCCACTCCAGGTCGTCGTGGCAGGCCTCGACGACGTCGGAGGTGTCCTGGAGGTGCTGGGCCCACTCCGGCCTGGCACTGATCTGCTCCGGTGACGCCGTTTCGGCGACCTTGCGCAGTCGCACGTGTGCGCCGCCCTTTTCGGCACCCTCGGCGGCGGCTCGCGCCAGGGTGTGCACGGTACTTGTGGCGCTGTAGTAGATGATCGCGACGTTCACGACGTTCCCGAGGTCCGACATGGGGTTCCTTTCCTCATCCGCCGGCGCGGTGTTCGCTTCACCGGTTACGACGACACGACCCCGCGCGATGTGAGGCGACGGGTCGGCCTCACAGTCCGACGGGGTGTCTCGTCGAACCGGGTAGGGGCAGAGCGACCGAGGGAGTAGACGACACCATGACCAACCCAGCCGGGCCCGGACCCAGCCGGCCCGATCCGGGCCTGGACGCGATCACGAGCGAGCGGAACCAGCTGATCAATCTCGCGTACCGGCTCCTCGGCTCGCTGGCCGAGGCGGAGGACGTCGTGCAGGAGACGTACGCCCGCTGGTACGCCATGCCCCCTCAGCGACGCGAAGCCATCGAATCCCCCGGCGGCTGGCTGACGACGGTCGCAAGTCGCGTCTGCCTCGACCTGCTCGGCTCGGCACGGGCCAGGCGGGAGCGCTACGTGGGCGAATGGCTCCCGGAGCCGCTGCCCGACGGCACGGAGTGGATCAGCGGACGATGGGAAGGCAACCCGCCCGACCCGGCCGACCGGGTCACCCTGGACGAGTCGGTCGACATGGCCTTCCTCGTCGTACTGGAATCGATGACCCCGGCCGAGCGCGTCGCGTTCATCCTGCACGACGTCTTCCGCTACCCGTTCGCCGAAGTGGCCGAGATCGTCGGCCGCACCCCGGCGGCCTGCCGCCAACTGGCCTCGTCGGCCCGCCGCCGCCTTCGCGCGTCGCGTCCCGTCACGATCCCGGCAGCCCGGCGCACCGACCTCGTCAGAGCCTTCAAGCAGGCGTGGGAGGCCAAGGACATCGAGGCCCTCATCGGCCTGCTGGCCCCCGACGCCACCGCGACCGGCGACGGCGGCGGCCTCGTCCGAGCCGAACTCCGCCCGCTCGAAGGCGCTGAACAGATCGCCCACTTCTTCGCCGACCGCCCCGGCGCGGCCCCCAACACGACGGTCCTGGAACGCACGGTCAACGGCCGACCCGGCCTGGTGGCCCAACTGGACGGCGTCACCGTGTCGGTCCTGGCATTCGACGTCGCGAACGACCGGATCCAGCGGATCTGGGCCGTACTCAACCCCGACAAACTCCGCCCTTGGACGGAGCGCTGACACCCAATCGGCATCACGTCGGGGCCCCGCGTTTTCAGATGCCGGTTACCGCGGCGCTGATCTGGCTGAGACGCCATGCCGCAGCGCGCAACGGTGCCCAGGGTGCGAAGAGCGAGAGCCAGTGACTCCGGGGCGAACGTCGCCTGGCACAGGTCACGGACTGCGGCGGAGAGGGGCATACACCCAGGATGCATTCTTTCGATCCGTCCGGACGTTGTGTTGCTTTGCCTCAGGTCGGAAGCAAATAGCCCAGTCAGGACTGCCGGCAATCTTGAAAACCGTCGTGGCGCAAACCACCGTGGGTTCAAATCGCACGCCCACCGCGCATGTGAACGGCCCCGTTGTGTTGCGCGATGCCCACCAGCCACCTGATCGCCCAGTGAAGTCCGGCGCTGACCGCCGGTTATCCGCGCTTGTTGATCGCATACGAGGTCGTCGGCGCACTGCGCCGTGGAGCGAATGTGCTTCCGGCGCTGATGTCAGCAAGTTGCGAGACCCATATGGACTAATAGGGTAGAAGTGACCGATGTGACCTATGTTGCAAAGGGGTACGGTCATGAACGCAAGGCTCTGTAAGCGATCTGCCGTTGCTGGTTCGGCCCTCATCCTCGCCCTTGCCCCACTTGGCCTGCAGCCGGTGGCGGCAGCAGCGGCACCGTCGAGCCAGACCCACGCCAGCTCGGTCGACAGCCAGCGCGACTACCGACGGGGCTTCCGCGATGGATTCCGGGATGGTTACCAGGACGCTCGGGATGACTGCCTGATGCGCAGGGGCTATCGGGGTTACAGCCACGCCAACAGGGACTACGCCCGCGGCTACAGCGATGGGTACAGCGCCGGTTTCGTCCGAGCAGAAGACCGATACTGCTGAGCAGGTGAGGCTGAGGCCGGCAGGTTCCTGGCCGCGCTCGACGGCTCTGCCTGCTCGGCGCTCACGCGGTGGGCGGAGCCTCACGAGCCCAGTCGAAAGGCATCGGCGCGCCCTGCGGGATCAACCAAGGGTGGGGATAGCGAGCGTGACAACCGGTGCAGCGCGCGACGAACGGACCGACCTCGGGGTTTGTGAGAACGCTGTAGTGGCTGGAGGGCTGAGCCGGGAGCATGTGCCCGTTCGCCGTCGTCTCCAAGTCGGGCCACTCCGGCGAGCATTGGCACGTGCGCTCCACCGCGAACGCGTCGCCGTCAGGAGTCTTGGTCGTGGTCTTGAAGAGCTTGGCGAAGTTCTCGCGTATCGACACGGCGGCGGCCTCCCCGTCACTGCGCCCGACTCTCGGGCCCCCAGACAGTAACTGAGGTCGGCGTAGTCAATGACCTTGTCAAGTCAGCGGGCGCCGTCCACCAACTGAGGGACGGCGCCCGCCGCGCTCGCCTGCGACCTGTGGCTTTCATGGCCGAGCTACAGGCATGGATAGGCCCGCCAGACACCCTTGTTGACCGCGGTTGACCCTCGTTTTTGTTGGTCGGCTGTATCGCGGCGGTTGCTCTACTCCACTGCTGTACAACAGCGGGCCGGGTCTGCTCGGTGGGGTATGACCCACCCTCGGCGCCTGCCATGAGACGGCCCCGAAGGCGCACGGGGGACCGCCGGATCCGCCATGCCTTCGGGAACTGCGCGAGCGCGGACGTTCCCGTCGGTCCCGCTACCCTTGCGTGCACGCCGCCCCGTCGATCATGGCGGTCGGCTTCGCAAGCGACACCGGTACCTGCTCAACGTACCCAAGTACGTGCGTTCCGGGGCCGGTTGGGAGGGGGTCCCCGTGACAGAGAAACCAACTGCGCCCGCCGAACCGCCTGAGCGGTCCCGGCAGTCGGGGCGAATACCTGAGGGAGAGGCCGCGGACACGGGAGGAGAACAGCGGGCGGGAACACCACCGGAGGGCAGGTCGCGCGCGACGACGGACACGCGGCCCGGCGAAGCCGTCAGTGCCGGGCGCCCGCCGCACCTTCCGCCCACTCCTCCCAGCCCTCTGTACGCGGGCGTTTACCCCTACAAACCCTCGTTCCCCGACCTGCGCCGCGAACCGCCCTCCACCGTGAACACCGCCGTCCTCTGGGCGGCGCTCGCCACCGGCGTGCTCAGCATGGTGCTGCTCAACGACGGTGTGGGCGTCAATCTGTTCCTCGTCGCCCTGCCGGCCGCGGTCACCGCATACTTAGCCGCGCGCCAGGCAGGCCGGGTACAAGCCCGTCCCTGGACGCTCGGCTGGGGCATCGGAGGACTTGCTCTCCTGCTGGTTCCGGCGGTCCGCGCCGCCCAGTGGCCTTCCCTCCTCGCCGTGGTCACTGCCATCGGTCTCGCATCGCTCGCCCTCCACGGCTCGCGGACTTGGTCCGGCGTCGTCCTCAGCCCCTTCGGGCTGGTCGATTCGCTGCCCAAGGGCGCACTCTGGGGCTGGCGAGGAGTGCGCACCCGTGCCGGCAACGCCTCCGGCAGCGTGGGCTCCGCGCTGCGCGCCCTTGCCGTGACGGCTGTGCTCCTCCTCGTCTTCGGCGCGCTGTTCGCCGGAGCCGACGCGGCCTTCGCCGACCTGCTGAGCAGGCTGGTCCCGGACACGTCCGTCGGCGACGGCCCTTGGCGCCTGGTGCTGTTCGCCCTCGGGCTTTTCGGTGCCCTCGCGGCGGCACACACCGCCGCCGCCCCTCTGCGGTGGGACAGCTTCGAGACAAGCCCGGGCCGCGCCCGCGGCCGGGGCGAGTGGGCGCTTCCACTGCTCGTGTTGTGCGTGCTGTTCGCCGTCTTCAACGCCATCCAGCTCGCCGTCCTCTTCGGCGGATACAAGGCTGTCCTGGACAAGACCGGCCAGACCTACTCCGAGTACGCGCGGCAGGGTTTCTGGCAACTCCTGCTCGCAACGCTCCTCACCCTGCTGGTCATCGTCTTCGCGCTGCGCTGGGCACCGCGCGGCGGGCCCGGTGACCGGAGCCTGGTGCGGGGGGTTCTCGGCACCCTCTGCGCACTCACCCTGGTCGTGGTCGCTTCGGCGGTACGGCGCATGGACATGTACGTCGAGGCGTACGGGCTGACGCGGCTGCGGATCTCCGTCGTGACCGTGGAGCTGTGGCTCGGCCTGGTCGTCCTGCTGATCATGGCCGCCGGAGTCTGGGGCGCACGCTGGCTGCCCCGCGCCGTCGCCGCGTCGGCCGCTGCCGGGGCCCTCGCCTTCGGCCTGGCCTCTCCCGACGGGCTGATCGCCGAGAACAACGTGCGGCGGTACGAGACGACCCACAAGTTCGACCTGGACTACGTGCGTGGTCTCTCGGCGGACGCGGTCCCGGCTCTGGACAGGCTGAGAGAGCCCATGCGGTCCTGCGTCCTCGGTCCCCTGGCGGAGGGGCTCGGTCCGGCAACGGCGTCCTGGTACGAGATCAGTTGGGGAGAGGTTCGCGCCCGACGGATCCTCAAGGAACGGCCGCCGGCGACGACCGACCAGGGAGCCTGTAACAGCAGCGGGGGGAGCCTCGAGTACTACCGCTGACCTGACGCCCCGTTCCGCCGGGGGCGGGCAGCCGGCGGTCCGTGATCCGCGACGGTGGAGGAGACGCCCCCGCCCAGGGGATGCGGACTCCGCGCGACCCTAGTGGCACACGTGTGGCACGGCTCCGAACATGACGAAGGGCCAGCCTGGGAGGAAACCCCTCCTGAGCCGGCCCTTCTGTCTGTGCACCCGGCAGGATTCGAACCTGCGACACCCGCTTCAGGAGTTCGATCTTCGCTGCTGTACGCAGAATCACCCGCATGGGATCTATGCAGCCTGAGCTGAGCTGGCCGTTTGAAGGTGAGGTCTTCCCTCAAGGCCTGCTCGCGATCATCCAAAGACCGTCTCGGCAGGGGACTTTCCGGCCCTGATCGTGATCCACGATGACGAGGATGACTGGCTCGTGAGCGACGGCGTACACGATCCCAACGGTGAGGCTTCATCGGTCCTCCGCCTCCAGCACGTCGTGGGCTCGGACCCGTCGCTTGCCCAGCTGGCCACCATGCCGCCTGGATACGTCGCCTGGCGCTCAACAGCGGCCGATGCCTGGGGCATTGAGGCCCCACCGGCCGGCCCCGGCCCGAGGCCCCCTCTGGCAGCCCGCCTCCTGCTCAGCCTCGCCCACCGGCTCGGCGGCCCGCATCCCGGCAGCTAGTCGGAAGTGGACTGGTCCTTCCCCGGACGCGACGCAGCCCCCGCCGAACTCCTCGGCGAGGGCCGCGCGCCGCACAGCCCGATGTCAGGTCAGTGCCGACTGACCTTGGTGATACGGCACTTCAGTCCATCGGGCGCCTTGGCGAGACCCCCGGCCTTCTCGTTGGCCTTCTGGCCCGCCGCCAGGTTGTTCACCATCGCCACGCCCGCGCTGGAGCGCGTGCCGGAGCCGTCGACGAACTCCACCTGCACCATGTATGAGCGGCTACGCGAGTCGTGATTCTCGATGGTCAGCTCGGCCTGCGGGAAGCCGGCGAGATTGTCGGTCGACGAACACTTCGTGATCTTGACGTCGTCCTCGGGCTTGTGCACCTCGGCCGGCTTCGATTCCGCGGCCGGCTTCGACTCCGCCTTGGTATCGCCGCTGCCCCCCGAGCTGGTGCCGGTACTGGTGCTGGTGCAGCCCGTCAGTACAGCCGCTGCAGCGGCCACCGCCGCCAGCCAGATACGCGTACGCATGTTGTGAGTGCCTCCCCCTGATGAACCTACGGACCGCAGAACGTAGCGGCCCGAACCCGGTCGGTAAACACCGAACCCGGCGGTAAGCACCCCAACGAGGCAGCCGTCGACAGCCTGACCGACACTTGATCAAAATGCGCCGGGCCGGAAACCCGTCGCCGCTACTCCACGCACGCCGGTACCTGCTGCCGCAGCGCCTCCAGGGCCTGCGGCGCGCCACCGGACACGCCAACGGAGTCAGTAGCCCCCAGCTTCCAAGGCCTCTAGTCGAATTCGCCGTCGCGCACGCCCCGTTGGAACGCCGCCCACTCCTCTGCGGTGAATCGCAGCGGCGGCAGTTCCCTGTTGTTTGAATCGCGAACCGCAACCGCTCCGTCGCCGAGGTCTGCGACCTCCACACACGTCTTTGTCCACCTGTTGGTGTAGCTGCTCCTGACCCAGCGCGCATCGGTCAGGTCCATTGCGTACAGCTCAACCTTTGCTGCGTCCACCATTGGATCTCCTGTTGATATCGAATCGGACGTTCTCTTTTCAGCATCACCCTGATGGCCTAGATGTGCACCAGAAACGGCAGCAACCCGACAAAACGCCGTCAGTCCGAAGGCGCCTCTCGACCGCCCGCTTCCTGCGAGGCCGGGACTGCACGACCTGCGTGCCTGACTCGTCGCGATCCCGTGATACAGGACATTTCAGCGAGAAAGCAGGCCCTGCCGAGGTTGCGGGCTTCCCGCCACTGAACGTGCTTCGGGCGGCCTCCCTACAGCTTTGCGAAGAGGCTGCCGGACAGGGGGCGGTTGCTGGGCTTGCTGTATGGCCCGATGGGCCTCGATCTTCGAGACTCGCTTTCTGCCCCTGCGTCAGGTGCAGACGGTGCCCACGGGCGGGAGCTGACCGTTCAGCAGGTAGCGGTCGATGGCGGTGTCGACGCAGGTGCTGCCCTGCAAGAAGGCCGTGTGGCCGTCGCCGTTCCTGGTGAGGAGGCGGCCCGAGGCGAGCTGGCGGGCGAGCGCCTGGGACCAGACGTAGGGCGTGGCCGGGTCGCGGGTGGTGCCGACGACCAGGATCGGCGGGGTGCCGGGTGCGGTGATGCGATGCGAGGGCTGGGTCGGCCCGACCGGCCAGTGCGCACACGCCTGGAGGAAAGTGGAGTCGAGCGCCCCGAACTGGGGTGAGACACGGACGAACTCGGGGAGTGCCGCCTCAGCCTGCGTGGGGGTGAACCGCGGGCCGAGCGGGGCGCTGAGGCAGCTGACCGCCGTAAAATCCAAGTTGCCGACGACGGAGTGTTCCTGGTTCGCGGCGGTGAGTTTCTGCAGCCCGGTGGTGTCGCGGTGGGTCACCTCGCTCAGCAACACGCGCAGGTCCTCCCACGCGGGCAACCGCAGCGCTATCGTCACAACAGCGAGGAGGAATTGCCCTGTGATGGTGACGTCCTTGCCTGGCTGGAGCGGGTTCTGGTCGAGTGCGACCACCAGGGCGTCGAGGGTGCGGTTGGCTTCCTCGACAGAGTGGCCGACGGGGCAGTCGGTGCGGGTGGCGCAGTCGGCGGCGAAGGACGCCCAGGCGACCTGGTATCCGTGCGCGGAGTCCAGGAAGCGGTGGTAGCCGTCGATGGAGGGGTCTACGGCTCCGTCCAGGACCATGCGGCCCACACGGGAGGGGAAGAGTTCGGCATAGGTCGTCCCGAGGTAGGTGCCGTAGGAGAGGCCGAGGAAGTGCAGCCGTTCGTCTCCGACGAGGGCGCGCATGAGGTCCAAGTCCCGTGCTGCCTCCAGGGTGCCGACGTGGGGCAGTAGCCGCCCGGAGTGCAGGCGGCACATATCGGCGATCTTTTCGTTCACCGCGTCCACGCCCTCGAAGTCCGGTTTCCCGATGGTGGTGATCACACCAGCATGGGGGAGGGCCATGGCCGTGTCGGTGTTGCAGTCCACCGGGGTGCTGTCGCCGACCCCACGCGGGTCGACCGCGACCAGGTCGTAGGCGGCGCGCACCGATGGCGAGAAGGCATCAGCGGCGGCCCACAGTGCGGTGATGGCCGGGAAGCCCGGCCCACCGGGGTTGTACAGCAGGGAGCCGATCCGTTTCGCGCCGGTCCCGGTGGCCCGTTTGCGGGTGGCCGCCAGCGTGATGTCGCCCGCGTCGGGGTGGGCGTAGTCCAGCGGCGCCTTCAGGGTCGTGCACTGGAAGGCCGGTTTGTCCGGGCAGGGCTTCCAGTCCAGTTGCTGCTGGTAATAGCGCAGCAGACCTGCCGGGACGGGGGCCGTGGCGGCGGTGGCCTCCGTTCCGGCGGGCCTATGTGCCGCGCTCAGCCGCAGGTGGGTGGCCGCGCACGAGGTCAGCAGCAGCCCGCCGGCGCTCAGCACCGCAAGCGCGCCGCGGAGCCTGCGCCGGGGTATTCGGTCACTGGTCGGGTCAGCGTTCATCGCCAGCCTCGCTTCTGCCCGCGCGGGACATGGAACTTGTGGGGACCCGAGGGTGGGGTCGCGATCGCCGGCCCTGGCGCCGGGACCCGTCCTCGAGCGGCGCTCTCGCCGATCCGCCTCACGATGTGTAACCAATGCACCACATATCGTGTTCGTGTGACCGTTCGACTGAGGCGAATGTGTGAACCGTGCTGCTCCACGTTTCAAACGAGGCCCCGTCATGAGTTCCCGCGGCCATAGGCGGGGTCACAGGTGATGGAACCCTCTCTGACCTGCCCTTTTCGCAACGAGTACTGAGCCCGCCGTCTTCTGAAGACGATCGACACGATGCTCAGTCAGCAGTTAGGTCGGCGTAGCGCGTCCCCGTTCTGTGGCGTTCATAGGCGCTCGCGCGCCGGCTCAGACGGGGTACGCGTACAGCGGTGAACGCCAACGGCCATCGGCGCACTGGGCAAGGACCAGGACCAGGACAACGAACGTCTCGCTGCTGCTCGATCTGGGGGTGCCGGAGCCCATCGTGCGGCAGGTCGTCGGTCACAGCGGCATTGTCGTGACAATGAAGGTCTACGCTCACGCGTCGCTGGACGGGCAGCGAAAGGCACACCGGAAACTGAGGGGACACCCTCTCCTGAGCCTGGATCCGCCGATCGGTGACTCACGGGGAGGGGCTGACGCACGAGGTAGGAGTTCCTGCGCTTCCATCGGCACAGACCGGCAAGGCACCTCGTAAGTGAATCCCCTCCCCTGCCGCACGGACCCCGCACTCGAACGTAACGACTCCCTACTCCCTACAGAGACAACGTGTCCTCATGCTGATTGCAATCGCCGCCGTGGGTATCACGGTCTTCTGCCTCACTCTCTGGTGCTCGCTCACCGTTGCCCGGATGCAGGACCTCCCCGCGTGGCGCCGATACCTCCCCCTGTCCCTCTTCCTGATCGCGCTCAGCGCCAGCCTCCTGCGCGCCTTCGACATCCCCCAGATAGCCAACGCCATTGCCTTCCCCCTGAACCTCGCGGTCGTCGTCACGTCGCTGTACGAGATCCGCGCTCGACAGAGCAGAAACCGAGCCGGGCTTCCCACCGGCTGAACTGGGAGCCGTTGGCGTACGCAGTTGGACACTCAGCCGGGCCGGCGGCTGACCGTCCTCGCGCCGGCGGTCAACTCGACTCGGTGGACGGGGACATCCAAGCGAAGGCGTTTGCGGTTCGGGTAGCCAGCGATCCGATCCGCCAGGAATCGGTGACGTCGGTCCAGCCGTGGAGGTAGGCGCTACGCGCGCCGTGCTCTGCTGCTTGGTCATGGAAGAGGGTGAATCTGTAGACCCTGCCGTCTTCGGAGATGACTTGGCCATCCTCGTGATCGGGGCCCTCCTGCAAGAGATCAACGACGACCGTCCGGTCTGGATCGAGTCCCTGGCCTTTCAGGAGTTCCCGCAACCGGCTCCATAGGTCGTAGTCGCTGGTCCGCAGGAGATCGGTGTACTGAACGACGATGCTTGACACCATGAACCCCATGATCGGTCCTGCACCCGGTGAAGGGATGCAACGGGCAACGGCGTAGAGGATGGTGCCGGCACCCGGTGCACTTCGCAGAAGCACGCGCAGGCAATCGACACCCGCTTCAGGAGTTCGATCAGACCTCTGTGGGCTCGGCACCACCCTGCCGCCCCGATGTCCCGGCCTGCGAGATTGGTCCCATGCTGCTGGATCCTGAGAACACACTGTTCATCCGTGGTGTCACGCCCGTGCTCCTACTGGCCGATGCGCCCGTCCACGATGCCCTGCCGTCTCTGACCGCGCCGGACGGGGCGGTGCCCTTGTGCGAGGGCTGGAGCATCGTTCCTCGACTCACCCTGTGCGTCGTAGACGGACCTGGCGAGCACGGACTCGTGGTCCCCGCTCTCGCTGCGCCGGTGGTCGGCGGGGCCGACGGTGGCACGGCACCGAGCGATATGGGCGACTGGTGCACGGATGCAGAGCAGGCCGGCGGAGCAGTCGTTCTGTCTTTGGACAAACTGCCCGAGGTACTCGACTGGTCCGCCTTGCTGTCCTCGGGCACCGCGCGAGGTGGTTTCATGCCTGCGCCGGCCTGATCGCAGGAGCGTCGGACTCGCGCAGCCGGCATTGCGCCTGCTGACCGCGCGAGCCTTTGACGCTGGACCTCTTCGTCCCGAAGCAACTCGGCTGGGGGGCTCGACCTTGTTGCGGCCCGCGAGGTGGCGGGGCTCACAGCCGCATCCTGACCGCAGATCCGCGCTGATGGCGAGCGGTGGCGGCACGGTCGTGGTGCTCCGCTCCGGAAGCCGCCGCTTGACCGCGAGAGCCACGCGGCCCACGATCGCCGTATGCACGTTCGGCTCACACTCCTCACGGCCGCGCGCAACGCACCGCTGCTGGCCGAGCGCTTCCAGGACGACCGGCCGCTCGACCAGGCCGGCTGGAACGAGGTACAACGCGCCGCCCATGCCCTGCGGCCGCTCGCGGCCGCCGAGTTGCGCTACTGCTCGCCGACCCCGCGCAGCCGGGATACCGGCGAAGCGCTCGGCCTGATGCCGCTGGCGCAGCCCGCGCTGCGCGACTGCAACATGGGCCGCTGGAGCGGGGCCACCCTCGCCGAGGTCACAGCCCGTGAACCGGGCGCCGTCGACGCCTGGCTCGGCGACCCGCGCTCGGCCCCGCACGGCGGTGAGTCCCTGCTCACGTTCATCTCGCGCGTGGGCAGCTGGCTCGACACCCGGCCCGTCGAGGACGACGGCCGGATCGTCGCGGTCGCCGAACCGGCGGTCGTACGGGCCGCGCTCGTCTACGCGCTCAAGGCGCCCCCGGCGACGTACTGGAACATCGACGTACGCCCCCTGTCGCCCGTCGCGCTCACCGGGCACGCGGGCCGCTGGAGCCTCAGCCTGTAGGCGTGTCGGCCACGTTTCGGCCGTGAGAGGTCGTTTTCTCCCTTGAGCGGGCGTGGTCCCTGGCGAGGCTTGGCATGAGGGGGCCACGCCGACCGAGTCGGGAGACGAGAAGGTCAGTCGGTCACCGGGAGCGGCCGGACGGCCCGAGAATGCCGCCCAGGCCGCCCACCCGGCCCACCGGCAGAGCCTGGGACGGCCGGCCGGGATGGGCGTCCTGCTCGGCTCGTACGAATCGCACCGGCCGAAGGCCGGGGGAGGCGCCGACCGCTTCCGATGGACGGAGGCCCTGGATCTGCTGGAACCTGAGCCGGCGGGCCGGCGCCACATCCGCACGTGACCGTGACGACCGTCGGTCAGATGTCCCGGAAGGTCTCGATCTGCGCCCCGATCGAGTTCAGCCGCTCCGCGAGGTCCTCGTAGCCGCGGTTGATGACGTACACGTTGCGCAGCACCGACGTGCCCTCCGCGGCCATCATGGCCAGGAGGACGACCACGGCGGGCCGCAGGGCCGGCGGGCACATCATCTCGGCGGCGCGCCAGCGGGTGGGGCCCTCGACCAGGACCCGGTGGGGGTCGAGGAGTTGCAGGCGGCCGCCGAGGCGGTTGAGGTCGGTCAGGTAGATCGCGCGGTTGTCGTAGACCCAGTCGTGGATCAGCGTCTTGCCCTGCGCGGAGGCCGCGATCGCCGCGAAGAACGGGACGTTGTCGATGTTCAGGCCGGGGAACGGCATCGGGTGGATCTTGTCGATCGGCGCCTCCAGCTTGGAGGGCCGGACGGTGAGGTCCACCAGCCGGGTGCGGCCGTTGTCGGCGAAGTACTCGGGCGTGCGGTCGTGGTCGAGGCCCATCTCCTCCAGGACCGCCAGTTCGATCTCCAGGAACTCGATCGGCACCCGGCGCACCGTCAGCTCCGACTCGGTGACGACGGCGGCGGCCACCAGGCTCATCGCCTCCACCGGGTCCTCGGAGGGGGAGTAGTCGACGTCGACGTCGATGTTGGGCACGCCGTGCACGGTGAGCGTGGTGGTGCCGATGCCCTCGACCCTGACGCCGAGCGCCTCCAGGAAGAAGCACAGGTCCTGGACCATGTAGTTGGAGGAGGCGTTGCGGATGACGGTCACGCCGTTGTGGCGGGCCGCGGCCAGCAGCGCGTTCTCGGTCACGGTGTCGCCGCGCTCGGTCAGCACGATCGGGCGGTCCGGGCGGACATCGTGGTCCACCACGGCGTGGTACTGGCCCTCGGTCGCGGTGATGTCGAGACCGAACCGGCGCAGCGCGATCATGTGCGGCTCGATGGTCCGCGTGCCGAGGTCGCAACCACCCGCGTAGGGCAGCTTGAAGTGGTCCATCCAGTGCAGCAGCGGCCCGAGGAACATGATGATGGACCGCGTACGGCGGGCGGCCTCGGCGTCGATGGCGTCCAGGTCGAGGACGGCCGGCGGCACGATCTCCAGGTCGGTGCCCTCGTTGATCCAGCGGGTGCGTACGCCGATGGAGTTCAGCACCTCCAGCAGGCGGTACACCTCCTCGATCCTGGCCACCCGGCGCAGCACCGTGCGCCCCTTGTTGAGCAGTGAGGCACACAGCAGCGCCACGCACGCGTTCTTGCTCGTCTTCACGTCGATCGCGCCGGAGAGCCGGCGGCCGCCCACCACTCGCAGGTGCATGGGGCCGGCGTAGCCCAGCGAGACGATCTCGCTGTCCAGGGCTTCGCCGATGCGGGCGATCATCTCAAGGCTGATGTTCTGGTTGCCGCGCTCGACGCGATTGACGGCGCTCTGGCTGGTGCCGAGCGCCTCGGCCAGCTGTGCCTGCGTCCAGCCCCGGTGCTGCCGAGCGTCACGGATGAGCTTGCCGATGCGTACGAGGTAGTCGTCTGCCATGGGGTTGAGGTTATCTCAGATATGAGATGGCGCCTCCTGGGGGGTCCATTCGGGTGATGAGCCGTCAGTGAGGCCTGGGCCAAAGGGTTCGATGTCGCCCGAAAGGTCCAGGCGTTCCGGGCATTCTGGGCATTCCGGGTGCGTTCATCGATGTTCCGTGGCGGTGAGCGGCGGTTGCCGCGGTGTGCGGTGCGTGGCGTGCGGTGCGCGGTGCGTGGCGCGCAGTGCGGGGAGGGCGTTCGCGCCGTGTCGCCGCCTCGGTCGCGGAGGGTGCGACGCCCGCTTTGTGCGTCCAGGTGTCGATTCCTGCGGCCGGGTGGCGTACTCACTCTGGGGGGTCGGACGCCCGTCGGCCAGTCCGGCCCCGTCCGCGCATGACCATTCGGCCCCCATGTACTAGAGTTATCTCGACATCGAGATATCTGCCGGGGTGCACCACAGTCGCCACTCGGTAAGGCATACCTAACTTAGCCTTACCTTACTGGATCGGTCGAGATGCCGTGGCGGCAGGATCGTGGTGGTAGGCGCACATGAATGAAGGAGACTGCCGTGTCGGCGAACAGCTTCGACGCCCGCAGCACGCTGCACGTGGGCGACGAGTCGTACGAGATCTTCCGGCTTGACAAGGTCGAGGGCTCGGCCCGACTGCCTTACAGCCTGAAGGTGCTGCTGGAGAACCTGCTCCGCACCGAGGACGGCGCGAACATCACCGCCGACCACATCCGTGCCCTCGGCAGCTGGGACTCCCAGGCCAAGCCGTCGCAGGAGATCCAGTTCACGCCGGCCCGCGTGATCATGCAGGACTTCACCGGCGTGCCCTGTGTCGTGGACCTCGCCACCATGCGCGAGGCCGTCAAGGAGCTCGGCGGCGACCCGGCGAAGATCAACCCGCTGGCCCCGGCCGAGCTGGTCATCGACCACTCCGTCATCGCCGACAAGTTCGGCACCAACGACGCCTTCAAGCAGAACGTCGAGCTCGAGTACGGCCGCAACAAGGAGCGCTACCAGTTCCTGCGCTGGGGCCAGACCGCCTTCGACGAGTTCAAGGTCGTCCCGCCCGGCACCGGCATCGTCCACCAGGTCAACATCGAGCACCTGGCCCGTGTCGTCATGGTCCGTGAAGGCAAGGCGTACCCGGACACCCTCGTCGGCACCGACTCGCACACCACCATGGTCAACGGTCTCGGCGTCCTCGGCTGGGGCGTCGGCGGCATCGAGGCCGAGGCCGCCATGCTCGGCCAGCCGGTCTCCATGCTGATCCCGCGGGTCGTCGGCTTCAAGCTCACCGGCGAGCTGCCCACCGGCACCACCGCCACCGACCTGGTGCTGACCATCACCGAGATGCTGCGCAAGCACGGCGTGGTCGGCAAGTTCGTCGAGTTCTACGGCGAGGGCGTGGCCGCGACGAGCCTGGCCAACCGCGCCACCATCGGCAACATGTCGCCGGAGTTCGGCTCCACCGCCGCGATCTTCCCGATCGACGACGAGACCATCAACTACATGCGCCTGACCGGCCGCCCCGAGCAGCAGCTCGCGCTCGTCGAGGCGTACGCCAAGGAGCAGGGTCTCTGGCTGGACCCGAACGCCGAGCCGGACTACTCCGAGAAGCTCGAGCTGGACCTGTCCACCGTCGTGCCCTCCATCGCCGGCCCCAAGCGTCCGCAGGACCGCATCGTCCTGGCCAACGCCGCTGAGCAGTTCAAGCAGGACGTCCGCAACTACGTCGACAGCGTCGACGAGGCGGGCGTGGAGTCCTTCCCGGCCTCCGACGCCCCGGCCGTCCACCCCAACGGCACCCCGACCAACCCGGTCCAGGTCACCGCCCCCGACGGCACCACCTACGAGCTGGACCACGGCGCGGTCACCGTCGCGGCCATCACCTCCTGCACCAACACCTCCAACCCGTACGTCATGGTCGCCGCCGCGCTGGTGGCCAAGAAGGCGGTGGAGAAGGGCCTGACTCGCAAGCCGTGGGTCAAGACCACGCTGGCGCCGGGCTCCAAGGTCGTCATGGACTACTACGACAAGGCCGGCCTGACCCCGTACCTGGACAAGCTGGGCTTCAACCTCGTCGGCTACGGCTGCACCACCTGCATCGGCAACTCCGGCCCGCTGCCGGAGGAGGTCTCCAAGGCCGTCAACGAGCACGACCTGGCGGTCACCTCGGTCCTCTCCGGCAACCGCAACTTCGAGGGCCGGATCAATCCCGACGTCAAGATGAACTACCTGGCGTCCCCGCCGCTGGTCGTCGCCTACGCCATCGCCGGCTCCATGAAGGTGGACATCACCCGGGACGCCCTCGGTGTCGACCAGGACGGCAACCCGGTCCACCTGAAGGACATCTGGCCGAGCGAGGCCGAGGTCAACGACGTCGTGGCCAACGCCATCGGCGAGGACATGTTCTCCAAGTCCTACTCCGACGTGTTCGCCGGCGACGCCCAGTGGCAGTCGCTGCCGATCCCGACCGGCAACACCTTCGAGTGGGACACCGAGTCCACCTACGTCCGCAAGCCCCCGTACTTCGAGGGCATGACGATGGACCCGGCCCCGGTCGCGGACATCGCCGGCGCCCGGGTGCTCGCCAAGCTGGGCGATTCGGTCACCACCGACCACATCTCCCCGGCCGGTGCCATCAAGGCCGACACCCCGGCGGGCCAGTACCTCACCGAGCACGGCGTCGAGCGCCGCGACTTCAACAGCTACGGCTCCCGTCGCGGCAACCACGAGGTCATGATCCGCGGCACGTTCGCCAACATCCGCCTGCGCAACCAGATCGCGCCGGGCACGGAAGGCGGCTACACCCGCGACTTCACGCAGGGCGGCGCGCCGGTCTCCTTCATCTACGACGCCTCGCGCAACTACATCGAGCAGGGCATCCCGCTGGTCGTCCTGGCCGGCAAGGAGTACGGCTCCGGCTCGTCCCGCGACTGGGCCGCGAAGGGCACCGCCCTGCTCGGCGTCAAGGCCGTCATCGCCGAGTCCTACGAGCGCATCCACCGCTCGAACCTCATCGGCATGGGCGTCCTGCCGCTCCAGTTCCCGGAGGGCCAGACGGCCGAGTCCCTCGGCCTCACCGGCGAGGAGACCTTCTCCATCACCGGTGTCGCCGAGCTCAACGACGGCCGCACGCCGAGCACGATGAAGGTCACCACCGACAGCGGTGTCGAGTTCGACGCGGTCGTCCGCATCGACACCCCCGGTGAGGCGGACTACTACCGCAACGGCGGCATCATGCAGTACGTCCTGCGCAACCTGATCGGCAAGTAACGGATCCAGTAGGGCAGTTGGGCCGCATCCCCGGTAAAGGGGGTGCGGCCCTCGCTCTTTCGCACCAGACGTTTACAGCCGCCGCCGTCCGCGCTAGCTTCACTGGCAAGTGAGGTGGGAGCGCTCCCATGACGGCGGACCGGAACCTGTCGTCCGGGCCGCCCCACCTCACCCACTGCCACGGGCTGACCGGACCCCCGTTCCCCGGGACGGCACGAAGGGGCGGGCCCGGCGGGCCCGCCCCTTCCTCATGCCGGATGCCGTGGGTGCGTCAGGCCAGCAGTTCCACCTCCGCCAGCGTCGATGCGCCGTCCAGGACCAGGCGGTACTTCTGGTAGGTGCCCGGTGCGGCGATCGTGAAGGGGCGGGTCTGCTTGCCCCAGGCGAAGGACTCGCCCGAGCGCTGGTCCACCGTCTTCCAGGTCGTGCCGTCCGTGGACGCCTGGAGGGTCCAGCCGGCCGGGGCCTTGGTGCGGTCGGCGGACGAGGTCAGGGTGTACTGGACGGCCTTGACGGGGCCGGCCACCGGCAGGTCCACCGTCGTCACCGCGGCCTCCGTCGACGAGGTGTCGTCGAACAGCGCCCCGTCGCCCTTCAGCACGTCCGCCCGCGGGCTCGGCGCCTTGTCGCCGGTCGTGATCGACGTCGGCGCCGCGTCCTTGCCCGTGCCCCACGACGAGGGCCGCGGACCCATGTCGAACTGGAGGACACCGCCCTTGGCCAGCAGGGGGTGGGGCAGGCTCGTCGAGTTCCACGCCTTGCCGTTGAACCGCACGCCCTGCACGTACACGTTCTTCGCGCTGTTCTTCGGGGCCTGGATCACCAGATCGCGCCCGCCGTCCAGATGCACCGTCGCCCTGGTGAACAGCGGGGAGCCGATGGCGTATTCGCCGCTGCCCATGACCAGCGGGTAGAAGCCGAGCGAGGAGAACAGGTACCAGGCCGACTGCTCGCCGTTGTCCTCGTCGCCGTGGTATCCCTGGCCGATCTCGCTGCCGACGTACAGCCGGGAGAGCGCCTCACGGACGTTCGCCTGCGCCTTCCACGGCTGCCCCGCCGCGTCGTACATGTAGTTCACGTGGTGGGCGACCTGGTTGGAGTGGCCGTACTGGCCCATCCGCACGTCCCGCGCCTCGGTCATCTCGTGGATGACGCCGCCGTAGGACCCGACGAACTCCGGGGAGGCCGTCTCGGGAGTGGTGAAGTACGTGTCGAGCTTGTCCGCCAGGCCCTTTTGCCCGCCGTACAGGTTCGCCAGGCCCCGGCTGTCCTGCGGGGCGGTGAAGGCGTAGCCCCAGCCGTTGGTCTCCGTGTAGTCGTAGCCCCACACGCGCGGGTCGTACTTCGAGGCGTCGAGGCGCCAGTCGCCCCGGGCGTTGCGGCCCTGGAAGAAGCCGACCCGGGAGTCGAACAGGTTCACGTAGTCCTGGGCCCGGTTGAGGAAGTAGTCGGCCTCCTCCTTGTAGTGCTTCTCGCCCGTCTTCCTGTAGAGGGCCTCGCCCATCTTCGCGATGCCGTAGTCGTTGACGTAGCCCTCCATCGCCCAGGACAGGCCCTCACCGGTGGCCGTGCTGGTGTAGCCGAGGAAGGGCGAGGTGGCCATGCCCTTGCGGCCCACGCCCGAGGACGGCGGCACCACGGTGGCGTTCTTCAGGGCCGCGTCGTAGGCCGCCTTGGCGTCCATCGGCACGCCCTTGACGTACGCGTCCGCGAAGGCCACGTCCGAGGAGGTGCCGGTCATCAGGTCGGCGTAGCCGGGGGAGGACCAGCGGGAGGTCCAGCCGCCGTCCTTGTACTGCTGCACGAAGCCGTCGACCATCTCACCGGCCTGACCGGGTGTCAGCAGCGAGTACGCCGGCCAGGTGGTCCGGTAGGTGTCCCAGAAGCCGTTGTTGACGTACACCTTGCCGTCGACGATCTTCGCGCCGGTGTGGGTCGGCGTGTCCTGGCCGGGCATCGGCGAGAACGGGGAGGCGTACTGGTCCTTCCCGCCGACCTTCTCGAAGCCGGAGTTCGGGTACAGGTACAGCCGGTACATGCTGGAGTAGAGCGTGGTCAGCTGGTCGGGCGTGGCGCCCTGGACCTCGACCTTGCCGAGCAGCTCGTCCCAGGCCTGCTGGGCGGATGCCTTGACGGTGTCGAAGGAGGCGCCGTCCGGGACCTCCTGGCGCAGGTTGTCCTTCGCTTGGTCGACGCTGATGAGGGAGGTGGCGAGGCGCAGGGTGACCGTGCGGTCCTTGCCCGCGTCGAAGCGCAGGTGGCCCTTGACGCCGCTCGACGAGCCCTCCTTCACGGGCTTGTCGAACACGCCGTAGACGAACAGCCGGGTGGCGCCGGTGGACAGCCCGGACTTGACGTCCGAGTAGCCGGTGACGACACCGTGCTCCTTGTCCAGGGTCAGGCCCGCCTGCTCGGTGACGTTGTCGAACAGCACGCTCGCGTCGTCGCCCGGGTAGGTGAAGCGCAGGACGGCCGCGTGGTCGGTCGGCGCCATCTCCGCCTTGAGACCGTTCTCGAAGCGCACCCCGTAGTAGTACGGGCGCGCGGTCTCGTTCTCGTGCCGGAAGGCGAGCGCGCGGGCGGTGCGGCCGGTGGCCGGGGTGCCCGCGGCGGCGGACGGCATCACCTGGAAGGTCTGCCGGTCGCCCATCCAGGGGCTCGGCTCGTGGCTCGCGCTGAACGCCTGGATCGTCGGCAGGTTGTCGTCGTTGTTCGCGCGCGCGTACTCGTACAGCCAGCTCAGCGAGGACGCGTTGGTCACCGGCGTCCAGAAGTTGAAGCCGTGCGGCAGGGCGGTCGCGGGGAAGTTGTTGCCGCGCGAGAAGCTGCCGCTGGAGTTGGTGCCGCGGGTGGTCAGCGCGTAGTCCGACAGATGCGCCTTCGGCTTCTCCTGCGGCGTCTGCTTGATCACCACGTCGTCCAGCCAGCCGCGGAACTTCGCGGGGCCGGTGGGGGAGTCGTAGGCGAGGAGGACCCGGTCGATGGTCTTGCCCGCGGCGACCGAACCGATCCGGGAGGCCACGTTGTTCCACTGGTTGACGTACAGCGTCTTGGCCGCGCCCTGGCCCTGCGGGCTGAGGGTGAAGCCGTGCTGGTCGGTCGCCCCCAGCCGGCTCAGGTAGGTGCCGTCGGTGAAGGCGAGGTCGACGGCGACGTTGGTGGCGTCGTAGTCGCGGTCGCCGTCGGCCATCGACGGGTAGAGGCGGTACGACAGCTGCGTGTCGGGGAGCACCTTGACGTTGACGTCGAAGACCTTGTTGTACGAGTACGCCCGGCCCTTCGCGGTGTGCCGGCCCGCGTACCGCAGGGCCCGCTTGCCCGTGTAGCCGGCGCCGGACTTCGCGGTCGGGGAGCCGCTCGGGCCGCGGTCGACCAGCGAGAGCATGTCCTGCGGGACCGGCGCGTCGTCGCCGCCGGTGGAGAACAGCACATCGGCGAGCTGGAGTATGCCCGAGGCGCCGTTGTTCCTGGTGACGTCGAGCCGGAAGTGCTGGTACTCGGCCGGTTCGGCCAGGTCGAAGGTCCTGGTCTGGAACCGCTCGGAGAAGTTCTCCCCGGTGCGAGTGTCGAGGGCCTTCCAGTCCTTGCCGTCGGCGGAGCCCTTCAGGGTCCAGTCCTTGGGGTCGCGTCCGTCGAAGTCGTTGGCGGACGTGAGGGCGTAGCGGGTGATCTTCACCGGCTTGTCGAAGTCGAACTCGACCCATCCGGTGGGCTCGAACGTCAGCCACTTGGTGCCGGACTCCCCGTCGACGAGGTTCTCCTTCACCTCCCCGCCGCCCGCGTTCTCCCCGCTGGCCCGGACCTCGGTGATGTGGTCGTCCACATTGCCCGGGATGCCGGTGCTGTAGCCGCCGTCCACGCCCGCGGCGCGCTTGCCGCCGCCGGGGGCGGTGTCGACCGTGTTCAGCCAGTCCGGTGCCGGATCGCCGGCCTCGAACGAGGAGCTGAACTCCCGGTCGGCGGCCGGGGGCTTGCCGGGCAGGGCGACCGCGGCCCCCTGCGAGCCGGCTGCCGTGACGAAGGCGGCCGTGATGACGACCGCCGGACCCCATCTGTGCCGTACTCTGCGCTGCATGCGCGGCGTCCCTCCCTGGTTTCAGACAACGTTGTCAGCTCTTTACGCAAGGACCAGTAGGGAGCCAAGTGGCCAGTGATGTCAAGGGTGTTGGGTGTGGCATTCGGGCGCAAAGGCACGGATATCTCCGTCAACGGAAGCCCATGGACGCCTCATGTTTTGCGTGAGGTCTCAACTCGGAAAAGACCCGCGGTGAACCTTGCTCTCGATCTTGCTCCGTTGACGGGAAGTGGACTATACCTGTCGGCGTCCGTGCGACCGCGAGAACGGCCGGAAGCGGACCCGGGGGAGTCAGTCGGAAAGGGTGGTTCGACGTGTGAAACGCGTTCGCCTCCTTGTCTTCCGTCCGATCCCGGTAGATGACGCACGAAGCACTTCCTGCACGACCCAGCTTGACCCGACCGCGGTGCCGGGGAGGATCCGGTTCACCGCCTGAGTCCTGGAGAAGGCGAGGACTTGAGCATGGGATCCACTTCCGCCGAGAACCACGGAGGCGTCGGCCGCCGGGCTCTGATCAAGCGGTCCGCCGCACTCGGTCTCATCAGCGTTCCCGCGATGGGCTTCCTGTCCGCCTGCGCCAGTGGTGGTGGCGGTGGCGAACAGGACAAGGCCAAGACGGGCAAGAAGACCGAGAAGAACCCGCTCGGTGTCAACGACACCGCGCAGATGGAATTCGTCCTGTTCGACGGCGGCTTCGGCAAGGAGTACGCCCAGGACGCCGTGAAGCTCTACGAGCAGAACTTCCCCAAGGCGAAGACCAAGTTCTCCGCCATCCAGAAGATCCAGTCGACGCTCCAGCCGCGCTTCAACCAGGGCAACCCGCCGGACCTCATCGACAACTCCGGTGCGGAGCAGATGGACATGGGCGTCCTCGTGGGCAAGAACCAGCTCGCGGACCTCACTCCGCTGCTGGACGCGGCGTCCTACGACGACCCGAGCAAGAAGGTCCGCGACACGCTGCGCCCGGGCATCGTGGAGATGGGCCAGTTCGACGGCCAGCCGGTCTGGATCCTGTACTACGCCTACACGGTCTACGGCGTGTGGTACTCGCAGAAGGCCCTGGACTCGCTGGACGAGAAGTACCCGGAGACCTGGGACGAGATGCTCAAGGTCTGCGAGAAGGCCAAGAAGAAGGGCATGGCCGGCTGGACCTACGCCGGTAAGTACCCGTACTACCTCCCCTTCTCGCTCTACCCGATGATCGGGAAGGTCGGCGGCCGCGAGGTCCTGGACGCCATCGACAACCTCGAGCCCAACGCCTGGAAGCACCCGGCGGTCAAGGCGTGCTTCGAGGCCTACTACGAGCTCTACCGGAAGGGCTACGTCCTCAAGGGCACTCCGGGTCTGGACCACATCCAGTCGCAGACCGCCTGGGCCAAGGGCAAGGCGCTGTTCCTTCCGAACGGCTCCTGGGTGGAGAACGAGTCCGCCAACGTCATCCCGCAGGACTTCGACCTCGCCGTCTCCGCGCCCACCGGCATCGACAGCTCCGACAAGATGCCGTTCGGCACCATCTGGGCCTCCGGCGGCGAGCCGTTCATCGTCCCGGCCAAGGCCAAGAACGCCGAGGGCGGCATGGAGCAGCTGCGCATCATGCTCAGCGAGGCCTCCTCGAAGAACTTCACCGCCAAGGTGAAGTCGCTCACCGCGTACAACGGCGGTACGGACGGCATCGACCTCACCCCCGGACTGAAGTCCGGAGTCGCGGCACTGGACAAGGCCGGCTCCAACGTGGTGAACCCGCGGCTCCAGGACTGGTACGTGCAGCTCCAGAAGGAGAAGATCGGTGTGTCGGGCATCGGCGAGATGATGGCCGGCCGCCTCACCCCGGCCGAGGCCATCAAGAAGATCCAGGGCTTCGCCGACGAGGCCGCCAAGGACCAGTCGATCAAGCACTACAAGCACCAGTAGTCCTGAGGATCCGTCACCAGCGGTACCACCCGCCCAGAGATCGGGGTCGGCAGCAATGCAGCACGGCAAGTACCGGTTCATCGTGGGGTTCCTCGCGGTTCCCCTGGGGCTGTACGCGCTTTTCGTCGTCTGGCCGTTCATCCAGTCCATCTACTACTCGTTCACGGACTGGACCGGTCTGAGCCCCGATTTCCAGATGGTCGGCTTCGACAACTACCAGAGGATGCTCGACGACGACATCTTCTGGAAGTCGTTGCAGCACAGCCTGCTGTTCGCCCTGGTGCTACCGCTGGTGACGATCGGTCTGGCGCTGTTCTTCTCCTTCATGATCAATGTGGGCGGGCGGCGCCGCCGGGGCGGACCGGCGATCTCCGGCGTCCGAGGCTCCGCGTTCTACAAGATCGTCTACTTCTTCCCGCAGGTACTGTCCATCGCGATCGTGGCCATCCTGTTCGCCTTCGCGTACAACCCGGACAGCGGCGCGATCAACTCCCTGCTGCGCGGGATCGGGCTCGGCAGCGTGCAACCGCTGTGGCTGGGCGACCCGGGTCTCGCGCTGTGGTGCGTGATGGGGGTGCTGGTCTGGTCCACGGTCGGCTTCTTCGTGGTCCTGTTCTCGGCCGGTATGGCGTCCATCCCGGCGGACCTGTACGAGGCCGCGCTGCTGGACGGCGCCAGCCGGTTCGCCACCTTCTTCCGGATCACCCTGCCGCTGCTGTGGGACACCGTGCAGTCCGGCTGGGTGTACATGGGGATCCTCGCCCTCGGGGCGGAGTCGTTCGCGGTCGTACAGATCATGACGACCGGGCCGGGCGGCCCCGACTACTCGACCACCGTCATGGTCCTGTACGTGTACCAGAAGGCGTTCCGTGACGGTCAGGCCGCCTACGCCACCACGATCGGCGTCGCCCTGCTCATCGTCACGCTGGCCTTCGCCGCCGTCGTGATGCGGCTGGGCCGGCGCGAGCGGCTGGAGTTCTGACGATGAAAACGACCGAGTCCCCCGCCCCCGTTCCGGCCGAGTCCGGTGTCGGCCTCGCCACGGCCGGCGTACCGGCCGGAAAGCCGGGCGGACGGAAGAAGGACGGATCCGTCCTCAACGTCTTCTCGCACGGCGTTCTGATCATCTGGGCGATCATGGTGGTCATGCCGCTGGTCTGGGCGGTGATGACGTCCTTCAAGGACGACGGCTCCATCTTCGGCTCGCCCTGGTCGCTGCCCGACAAGCTGCACTTCGACAACTGGGCACGGGCCTGGACCGAAGCCAATATGAGCGAATACTTCCTCAACACCGTTCTGGTGGTGGGCGGTTCGCTCGTCGGTACCCTGGTGCTCGGTTCGATGGCGGCGTATGTGCTGGCCCGTTTCGACTTTCCGGGCAACCGCTTCATCTACTACCTCTTCATCGGCGGCATGAGTTTTCCGATCATGCTGGCCCTGGTCCCGCTGTTCTACGTCGTGAACAACATGGGACTGCTGAACACCATTCACGGCCTGATCCTGGTCTACATCGCCTATTCACTGCCGTTCACGGTGTTCTTCCTGACCGCCTTCTTCCGGACCCTGCCGAGTTCGGTGGCGGAGGCGGCCTTCGTGGACGGGGCCTCGCACACCCGGACGTTCTTCCAGATCATGCTGCCGATGGCCAAGCCCGGCCTGATCAGCGTGGGGATCTTCAACTTCCTGGGGCAGTGGAACCAGTACATGCTGCCGACGGTGCTCAACACCGACCCGGACAAGCACGTGCTCACCCAGGGCCTGGTGCAGCTGGCCGTGAGCCAGGGCTACAAGGGCGACTGGTCCGGTCTCTTCGCCGGGCTGGTGATGGCGATGCTGCCGGTGCTCGCCGCGTACATCATCTTCCAGCGCCAGGTGGTGCAGGGGCTCACGGCGGGCGCCCTGAAGTAGCTCTGGCGCCCCGCCGCCGCGCCGGCCCTGTACGCCGCTCTCGCCGCCCCCTCCGGGGCGTGCGGGGGCGGCGCACGCATGTCCGCACACGTGTGCGGGACAGGGCTCCATCAGCGTGTCCACGGACCCGGATGTCGTTCAACCTCTTGACGGGAGGGGACCCGAACAGCTCAGCTTAGAGTTCACTAGTTGGACATTGGACGGGGCCTCGCCGAAGCGGCCCCGCGCGCAGGAGGTCGTCGTGGAGACTCCAGGGTCGCAGTCGTCGCTGCACCGAGCCAACCTGGAGCGGGTCGTACGTGCCGTGCGCCTTGCCGGATCACTCACGCAGGCGGAGATCGCGCGGACCACGGGCCTGTCCGCGGCGACGGTCTCCAACATCGTGCGCGAACTCAAGGACGGCGGGACGGTCCAGGTCACGCCTACTTCCGCGGGTGGGCGCCGGGCCCGCAGCGTGTCCCTGAGCGGGGACGCCGGCATCGTGATCGGCGTCGACTTCGGGCACACGCACCTGCGGGTCGCCATAGGCAACCTCGCCCACCAGGTGCTGGCCGAGGAGTCCGAGCCGCTGGACGTGGACGCCTCCTCGGCGCAGGGCTTCGACCGGGCGGAAGAGCTGGTCAACCGCCTGATCGCGGCCACGGGCGTCGACCGTTCCAAGATCGCCGGCGTGGGTGTCGGCGTACCCGGCCCGATCGACGTCGAGTCCGGCACGCTGGGCTCCACGGCCATCCTGCCGGGCTGGACGGGCGTCAAGCCCGCCGAGGAGCTGCGGGGGCGCCTCGGCGTGCCGGTGCACGTGGACAACGACGCCAACCTGGGCGCTCTGGGCGAGCTGGTCTGGGGCAGCGGCCGGGGCGTGCGCGACCTGGCCTACATCAAGATCGCCAGCGGGGTCGGCGCGGGCCTCGTGATCAGCGGCAGGATCTACCGCGGCCCCGGCGGCACGGCGGGTGAGATCGGGCACATCACGCTCGACGAGTCCGGCCCGGTCTGCCGCTGCGGGAACCGGGGCTGCCTGGAGACCTTCACCGCCGCCGGGTACGTGCTCCCGCTGCTCCGGCCCAGTCACGGCACCGACCTGACCATGGAGGGCGTCGTACGGCTGGCACGGGACGGCGATCCGGGCTGCCGTCGGGTGATCGCCGACGTCGGCCGCCACATCGGCAGCGGGGTCGCCAATCTCTGCAACCTGCTCAACCCCAGCCGGGTGGTGCTCGGCGGGGACCTCGCCGAGGCCGGTGAGCTGGTGCTGGGCCCGATCCGGGAGTCGGTGGGACGGTACGCCATCCCCAGTGCGGCGCGCCAACTCACGGTGCTTCCCGGGGCACTCGGGGGCCGCGCCGAAGTCCTCGGGGCGCTCGCCCTGGCGTTGAGCGAGATGGGCGATTCGACACTTTTGGACGGCACGCTGCACGCGGCCACGCCTGCCTTCACTTAGAGAACGGATGGCACCGTTGCCATCTCGTTAAGGATTTACTTCTTGACGTCGCACGCGCGGCCGAGTTGACTTCCAGCCACCTCGGCCGCAACGACGCGGCCTCGTCAGGGAGGTTTGAAGAAGTGAACACGCGTATGCGTCGTGCGGCTTTCGCCGTTGCTGCTGGTGCCATGGCCGTCTCGCTCGCCGCCTGTGGCAGCGCCAAGGAGTCCGGCGGCGACTCCTCCAAGTCGGCCGGCAGCGAGAAGAAGGGCGACGCCATCAAGGTCGGCCTGCTGCTGCCGGAGAACCAGACCGCTCGTTACGAGAAGTTCGACCGCCCGCTGATCGAGAAGAAGGTCGCGGAGCTGACCGGCAACAAGGGCAAGGTCGTCTACGCCAACGCCAAGCAGGACGCCACCCTGCAGAGCCAGCAGGTCGAGACGATGATCACCAACAAGGTGGACGTGCTGATCGTCGACGCCGTGGACGCCGCCGCCATCAAGAACTCGGTGCAGAAGGCCAAGGACGCCGGCATCCCGGTCGTCGCCTACGACCGCCTGGCCCAGGGCCCGATCGACGCCTACACCTCGTTCGACAACGTGACCGTCGGCAAGACCCAGGGCGAGGCGCTGCTCAAGGCGCTGGGCGCCAAGGCCAAGTCCGGCAAGATCGTCATGATGAACGGTTCCTCCACCGACCCGAACGCCAAGCAGTTCAAGGACGGCGCCCACTCGGTCCTCGACGGCAAGGTGAACATCGGCAAGGAGTACGACACCAAGGAGTGGAAGCCGGAGAACGCCAACTCCAACATGGAGGGCGCCATTTCCTCCATCGGCAAGAAGAACATCGTCGGCGTCTACTCCGCCAACGACGGCATGGCCGGCGGCATCATCACCGCCCTGAAGGCCGCCGGCATCTCCGTCCCGGTCACCGGCCAGGACGCCGAACTCGCGGGTGTGCAGCGCATCGTCTCCGGTGAGCAGTACATGAGCGTCTACAAGCCGTACGCCCCCGAGGCCGACGCCGCAGCCGAGATGGCTGTCGCCCTGGCCCAGGGCAAGTCGCTGGACTCGATCGCCAAGGACAAGGTCGACAGCCCCACCACCCAGGGCGTCCCGTCGGTCCTGGTCGCGGTCACCTCGCTGACCAAGGACAACATCCAGGACACCGTCGTCAAGGACGGCGTCTACACCGTCCCCGAGATCTGCACCGCCCAGTACAAGGCGGCCTGCGACAAGATCGGTCTGAAGTAACCGGACCGGTCCACCGCAAAGCGACACATGCGCCTCCATCGCCAGGGGAGTCCGGGGAGTTCACCCCCGGATCCCCCTGACGGGACGCGCCCCAAGGCTCCGTCCGGCGCCCCGCGTATCCAAAGCCCCGCAAGCTCGTGCGGGGCGCCGGACGGAACAACCCCCCAAACTTCTGCACAACCTCCCGCCGGGTCAGGCGGCGAAGGAGATGGTTCACTTGTCCGCTACGCCCGTGCTGGCGTTGCGCGGGGTCTCCAAGCGGTTCGGTGCCGTCCAGGCGCTCACCGACGTAGAGCTTGAGGTCCACGCCGGTGAGGTGGTCGCCCTGGTGGGCGACAACGGCGCCGGAAAGTCCACGCTGGTCAAGACGATCGCCGGCGTGCACCCCATCGATGAGGGCCGCATCGAGTGGGACGGCCGCGCGGTCCAGATCAACAAGCCGCACGACGCCCAGAACCTCGGCATCGCGACGGTGTATCAGGACCTCGCGCTGTGCGACAACATCGACGTGGTCGGCAACCTCTACCTGGGCCGGGAGATCCGCCGCCGCGGCGTCCTGGACGAGGTCGAGATGGAGCGCCGCTCCCGCGAACTGCTGGACACGCTGTCGATCCGCATCCCCAGCGTCCGCATCCCGATCGCCTCGCTCTCCGGTGGCCAGCGCCAGGTCGTGGCCATCGCCCGTTCCATGCTCGGCGAGCCCAAGCTGGTCATCCTCGACGAGCCCACCGCCGCCCTCGGCGTGGAGCAGACCGCACAGGTCCTCGACCTGGTCGAGCGGCTGCGTGAGCGCGGTCACGCGGTGATCCTCATCAGCCACAACATGGCCGACGTCAAAGCGGTCGCGGACAAGGTGGCCGTGCTGCGCCTGGGCCGCAACAACGGTGTCTTCGAGGTCAAGTCGACCTCCCAGGAAGAGATCATCTCCGCCATCACCGGCGCCACGGACAACGCCGTCACCCGCCGTGCGGCGCGCACCAATGGGGAGATCAAGAAGTGAGCATCGACAAGACCTCCACGCCCCCCGAGAGCAGCGCGCTGGAGAACACCGAGGCGGCGGCCGGCGCGGCGACCGTCGTGGACCCCCGGCTGCTGGTGCGCGAACAGGGTTTCGCGGGCTATGTCACCGAGTTCAAGCGCAAGATGAAGGCCGGTGACCTGGGCTCCGTCCCGGTCGTCATCGGTCTGCTGGTCATCTGGATCATCTTCCAGAGCCTGAACTCCAACTTCCTGACCGCGGGCAACCTCTCCGACATCTCCGTCGCCATGGTCGGCACGGGCATGATCGCCGTCGGCATCGTGTTCGTCCTGCTGCTGGGCGAGATCGACCTGTCGGTCGGCTCGGTCTCCGGTGTCGCGGGCGCCACCTTCGCGGTGCTGAACATCACTCACGGGATGAACGAGCTGCTGGCCCTGGTGCTGGCCATCCTCACCGGTACCGTGGCCGGCGCCCTGCACGGCTTCTTCTTCGCGCGCATCGGCGTCCCCGCCTTCGCCGTGACGCTGGCCGGTCTGCTGTTCTGGCAGGGCTTCATGCTCCAGATCCTCGGCAGCAACGGCACCATCAACCTCGACGACGGCATCGTCACCAAGCTCACCAGCTACTACTTCTCCGATGTCGCCGCCGCCTACGGGCTCGCCGTCGTGGCCGTCGGCGGGTACTTCCTGACCGCGTACCTGGGCAACCGCCGCCGCGAGGCCGCCGGGATCCCGTCCCGGCCGCTCAGCGACCTCGTGGTGCGCACCGTGCTGCTGGCCGTCGTCTCCTTCGCCGTGGCGGTCATGTACAACCAGTACAAGGGCCTGCCCCTCGCCGTGGTGATCTTCCTCGCCGTGCTGGTGCTCACCGACTTCGTGCTCCGCCGCACCGCATACGGCCGCAAGGTCTTCGCGCTCGGCGGCAGCGTCGAGGCCTCCCGCCGGGCCGGCATCAACGTGGAACTGGTCCGGATCTCGGTCTTCGCGATCGCCGGCACCTTCGCCGCGATCGGCGGTCTCTTCGTCGCCTCGAAGATCGCCTCCGCCAACCAGGGCGCGGGCACCGGCGAGTTCCTGATGAACGTCATCGCCGCGGCAGTGATCGGCGGCACGTCCCTCTTCGGCGGCCGCGGCCGCACCTGGAACGCGCTCCTCGGTGTGCTGGTCATCGTCTCGATCCAGTACGGCCTCGCCCTGGAGGGCATCGCGTCCCCGGTCCAGTACATGATCACCGGTGGCGTGCTGCTGGCGACGGTCGTCATCGACGCCGTGACCCGCAAGACGCAGAAGTCGGCGGGGCGCGCGTAAGCCTCGTCCGATCCAGGACTGTGCCCGGCACCCATGGCGGTGCTGGGCACAGTCGTGTCACGGCGGACGCGACACCGGTACCGCCGTTCGCGTGACGTACGACCCCCGGCCCGGACACCGGGCGCCCGGGCGGAACATTAGACTCGACGAGCCCGGCAACAGCTCGATCAGCTCTACGCAAGGAGGCACGGGTGCCGCTGCTGACCCGCATCAGGGGACCGCGCGATCTGGACCGGCTCAGCCTGGAGGAGCTGGACCAGCTGGCGCAGGAGATCCGGACCTTCCTCGTCACCGAGGTCTCCAAGACCGGCGGCCACCTCGGCCCCAACCTGGGTGTGGTGGAGCTGACCATCGCCCTGCACCGGGTGTTCCACTCGCCGAAGGACAAGGTGCTGTGGGACACCGGCCACCAGTCCTACGTGCACAAGCTGCTCACCGGCCGCCAGGACTTCTCCAAGCTGAAGATGAAGGGCGGCCTGTCGGGCTACCCCTCGCAGGCCGAGTCCGAGCACGACATCATCGAGAACAGCCACGCCTCCACCGTGCTGGGCTGGGCCGACGGCATCGCCAAGGCCAACCAGCTGCTCGAGCGGGACAGCCACGTCGCCGCGGTCATCGGTGACGGCGCGCTGACCGGCGGCATGGCCTGGGAGGCGCTGAACAACATCGCCGACGCCAAGGACCGCCCGCTCGTCATCGTCGTCAACGACAACGAGCGCTCCTACGCGCCCACCATCGGCGGCCTCGCCAACCACCTGGCGACCCTGCGCACCACCGACGGCTACGAACGCTTCCTGGCCCGCACCCGGGAGGTGCTGGAGCGCACCCCGGTCGTCGGCCGGCCGCTGTACGAGACCCTGCACGGCGCCAAGAAGGGCCTGAAGGACTTCATCGCCCCGCAGGGCATGTTCGAGGACCTGGGCCTGAAGTACGTCGGCCCCATCGACGGCCACGACATCGAGGCCCTGGAGTCGGCGCTGGCCCGCGCCAAGCGGTTCGGCGGTCCCGTCATCGTGCACTGCCTCACCGAGAAGGGCCGCGGCTACCAGCCCGCCCTCCAGGACGAGGCCGACCGCTTCCACGCCGTCGGCAAGATCCACCCCGACACCGGACTGCCGATCTCGACCTCCGGCGCCGACTGGACCTCCGTGTTCGGCGACGAGATGGTCAGGCTCGGCAAGGAGCGGCGGGACATCGTCGCCATCACCGCGGCCATGCTCCAGCCGGTCGGTCTGGACAAGTTCGCCAAGGCCTTCCCCGACCGGGTCTACGACGTCGGCATCGCCGAGCAGCACGGCGCCGTCTCCGCGGCCGGTCTCGCCCACGCCGGCGTGCACCCCGTCTTCGCCGTCTACGCGACCTTCCTCAACCGCGCCTTCGACCAGGTCCTGATGGACGTGGCCCTGCACAAGTGCGGGGTCACCTTCGTCCTGGACCGGGCCGGTGTCACCGGCACCGACGGCGCCTCCCACAACGGCATGTGGGACATGTCGATCCTCCAGGTCGTCCCGGGTCTGCGGCTGGCCGCCCCGCGCGACGCGGACCAGGTCCGCGCCCAGCTGCGCGAGGCGGTCGAGGTCGACGACGCCCCGACCGTGGTCCGCTTCTCCAAGGGCGCCGTCGGTCCCGCCGTACCCGCGGTGGGCCGCGTCGGCGGCATGGACGTACTGCGCGAGCCCGGCACCGACACCCCGGACGTCCTCCTCGTCTCCGTCGGCGCCCTCGCCCCGATGTGCCTGGAGGTGGCCACGCTCCTCGACAAGCAGGGCATCACCACCACCGTCGTCGACCCGCGCTGGGTCAAGCCCGTCGACGAGGCCATGGCGCCGCTCGCCGCACGGCACCGCGTGGTCGTCACCGTCGAGGACAACTCCCGTGTCGGCGGTGTCGGCTCGGCGGTCTCCCAGGCCCTGCGGGACGCGGGCGTGGACGTGCCGCTGCGCGACTTCGGCATCCCGCCGCGCTTCCTCGACCACGCCTCCCGCGCCGAGGTGCTGGCGGAGATCGGGCTGACCGCGCCGGACATCGCCCGCCAGGTCACGGGTCTGGTCTCCAAGCTGGACGGCCGGTTCGAGCGGCCGGAGGCGGAGGTCGACGCCGAGATCGAGGCGGAGGTCGACGCGGCGGTGCAGCCCGCGCGCGACTGAGCCGCCGGACCGCGCGGACGACGGCACGGGCCGGTCGTGCCCCCTCTTACGGGTGGCGCAACCGGCCCGTCTGCGTGAACCTGCGAATGCCGGGGCATACGCATCCCCAGCTCTCTCGATCATGTCGAGCCGGTTCGAGCCGGTTCGAGCCGGGTCGAGGACGACAAGCAGGGGAGGTCACGCCGTGAGCAGCACGCTCTTCAGGACGAAGAACGTCGAGCAGTCGATCCAGGACACCGAGGAACCCGAGCACGCGCTCAGAAAATCCCTGTCCGCCCTCGATCTGACCGTGTTCGGCGTCGGCGTCATCATCGGTACCGGCATCTTCGTCCTCACCGGCACGGCGGCCAGGAACACCGCCGGCCCCGCGGTCTCCCTGTCCTTCGTCGTGGCCGGGGTGGTCTGCGCGCTCGCCGCGCTCTGCTACGCGGAGTTCGCGTCCACGGTCCCGGTGGCCGGCTCCGCCTACACCTTCTCCTACGCCTCGCTCGGCGAGTTCCCCGCCTGGATCATCGGCTGGGACCTGGTGCTGGAACTCGCGCTCGGCACCGCGGTGGTCGCCGTCGGATGGTCCGGCTACATCCACTCGCTGCTCGACAACGCCGGCTGGCACCTGCCCGAATATCTCAGCGGCCGTGATGCCGCGACCGGCTTCGGCTTCGACATCCTCGCCGCCCTCCTGGTCCTGGTCCTCACCGTCATCCTCGTGCTCGGCATGAAGCTCTCCGCGCGGGTCACCTCGATCGTCGTCGCCATCAAGGTGGCCGTGGTGCTCGTCGTGATCATCGCGGGCGCCTTCTTCATCAAGGGCGGCAACTACGACCCGTTCATCCCGAAGGCGCAGCCGGTGCCCGCGGGCGGCACCCTCAAGGCACCCCTCATCCAGCTGATGTTCGGCTGGGCGCCCTCGAACTTCGGCGTGATGGGCATCTTCACCGCCGCGTCCGTCGTCTTCTTCGCCTTCATCGGCTTCGACGTCGTGGCCACCGCGGCCGAGGAGACCCGCAACCCGCAGCGCGACGTGCCGCGCGGCATCCTCGGCTCGCTGATCATCTGCACCGTGCTGTACGTCGCCGTGTCGATCGTCGTCACCGGTATGCAGAAGTACAGTGCGCTGTCCGTGGACGCGCCGCTCGCCGACGCGTTCAAATCCACCGGACATCCCTGGTACGCGGGCCTCATCAGCTTCGGCGCGGCCATCGGCCTGACCACGGTGTGCATGATCCTGCTCCTGGGCCAGGCCCGGGTCTTCTTCGCGATGAGCCGGGACGGGCTGCTGCCCCGGTTCTTCTCGCACACCCACCCGCGGTTCCGCACCCCGTACCGGCCGACCATCCTGCTCGGCGTGATCATCGCGATCGTCGCCGGCTTCACCAGCCTGAGCGAACTGGCCGAACTCGTGAACATCGGCACGCTGTTCGCGTTCGTCGTGGTCGCGATCAGCGTGATCATCCTGCGCAACACCCGCCCCGACCTGCCCCGCGCCTTCCGCACCCCCTGGGTCCCGGTGATCCCGATCCTCTCCGTCTGCGCCTCCCTCTGGCTGATGCTCAACCTCCCCGCCGAGACCTGGCTCCGCTTCGCCATCTGGATGGTCATCGGCTTCGTCGTGTACTTCCTCTACGGCCGCACCCACAGCAGGCTCGGCGAGCGCCAGGCGCAGGAGCGCCCGGCGGGCGGCGGAGGTGCCTCCTAGCGTTTGGGAGGACCGCTCGCGGCGGTGGCCGACGGGCGCCCGGGTTGACGTCGTCATCGGGGAGATGAGGACGGCGCCGGGCCGTTCGGCGCGCACCCCCCGAGCGGTCGGCGCGCTCCTGCTCGGTAGGGTTCGGGCAGGTACGGGGACGGACGGGCCACCCCGGCGGCAGCGGCCGGAGGGGGAGTGGGTGACGACGACCCTGATCGCCGAGGTGGCGCTGGTCACCGCGCTGGCGTCGTTCGCGCAGGCGCTGAGCGGCTTCGGGTTCGCGCTGGTGGCGGTGCCGCTGCTGACCCTGCTGACCAGCCCTCAGAACGCCATCGTCGTGGTCACCGCGCTGGGCGGGGTGCTCTCGCTGGCGGTCTGCGTCCATCAGAGGGAGCACGTCAGTGTGCGCACCGCGGGCCTGGTGAGCGGGGCGGGACTGGTGGGCATGCCGCTCGGGCTGCTCGCGGTGACGGCGCTCGGCGCCCGCTCGCTGTCGGCCCTCATCGCCTGTGTGGTGCTGGTGTTCGCCGTCCTGATCGGCCGCGGCCTGACCTTCCGGCGTGGTACGGGCCCCACGATCGCCTCGGGTTTCGCCAGCGGGGCGCTGCTGACCGCGACCGGTATGAACGGGCCGCCGCTGGTCGCCACCTTCCAGGCCATGGGCCTGGCGCCCCGCGAGTTCCGGGCGACCCTCCAGGCCACGTTCTGCGTCCAGGACGCCCTGGCCCTCGCCGGATTCCTCGCCGTCGGCCGGCTGACCACGGACAGCCTCCTGCTGACCGGCGCGGGTCTCCCCGGCTTGCTGGTGGGCTGGTGGCTGGGAGACCGCCTCTTCGCCCGCACGGATCCCACCCGCTTCAAGCGGATAGTCCTGGGCGTCCTGGTAGCCAGCGCCTGCGTAGCGCTGTACCAGGCCACGTCGAACTGACGGGGTCCGGCCGGCTGCGGGCTTTCAGACCTGCCCGGGCGGCGGAGGCGTCCCGGTTGCCGAAGAGGGAGCCGGAGCCGGACTCGGGACAGGGTCCCGGGCCGGACCTGAAGGAACTGGGCCCCGGGCCCTGGGCCAAGGCGAATTCGGAGCCGCAGCCAGAGCAGGACTCGGACTCGGAACCGGACCCTTGACCGGAGGCATCCTGGCCGCCGGAGCGGGAGCAGGCCAGGAACCGGGCCCTTGGCCGGGAGCATCCCGGGGCTGGAGCCGGACTAGGAACCGGAGCCCGGGTCGGTGCAGGAGCCGGCGCCGGGGTCGGAAACGGGTCCCGCGCCGGGGCCGTAAACCGTGCGCGGCCCCACCGTGGTGGCGCCCGTCGCGGTTACCCTGCGGCGCAGTTCGCGGTCGGCGGTGACGACCACCCGGACGCGGTCCGCCGCGGCGGCGGCCAGCCGGACGATGTGGTCGTCGCCGCTGCCGGGTGCCTCCTCGATCCGTACGCCGGGCACGGACGGCACGCCCCGCGCGGCGCCCTCCAGGACCAGCACGATCTCCAGCGGACCCGGTACGCCGGGTACGCCTCCCTCGACGTACCCGGCGAGCCGGTCGCGCAGGCGCTCGGCGGCACCCCGCCGGTCGCGCCACCACCCGTCCGGGACGGAGCCGACGACGTTGGCCCCGTCGACGATCAGCAGGGCGGCCGGCGAGGTCGGCATCCGGGCTCCTTCCGGTCGGAATCAGACGCGGCGCACCGCCGCCACGACGCGGTCCGGTGTTCAACCCCGGCGCTCCACGAGCGGCTTGCTCTCCTGTTCGTTCAACGATATCCGGGCGGCAACGGCCGAGAGGTGGCCACGATCCTGTCCGCCTCCACCGGCCAACTCATCCTGACGCGCCGCAAGAACGAGCCGGTGCCCGCGCCGGCGGCCCGGCAAGCGGCCGGCCAGGCGCTGCCCGGGCAAGTGCGAGCGCCGGGGGAACTGATGAACGAACCGCTTATGATGTTCCGAGTTTCAGGGTTCCCGTGTCCGTGATACGGCGAGCTGCAGGAAGGTGCACGAGGTCATGCGGAGAAGGCCGGCAGATCCTGTGGGAGCCGCCCGCGCGGACCGGCCCACCGACACCGGACGGGGACGGGTCGCGTCCGGGGCCGCCCACGGCACCTGGCTCACCCGCGGCAAGGACGGCCGGCTCAGCCTCTACGCCCCCACCGAGGGCGGGCTGCTGCGCTGGACGGAAGCGGTCGTCGGCGGTCCCGAGTGGACCGGACCGTACTTCGTGGCCGTGGCCGGGCTGACACACCTGACCGTCGTGCAGGGCACCGACACCTATGTGCACTTCCTCGGCCGCAGGGAGCGTACCGGCGCCGACGGCTCGTGCGACGTCGACGTCGTCCACGCCGTCCAGTACCAGACGGGACTCGCCTTCACCGACTGGCGTTCGCTGGGCAACCCCCAGCGGGGCCGGGAGCAGGGCGCGCGACTGGGGCCGCCGGTGGGCGCGATCGCGCCGGACGGCACCGTCCACGTCTTCGTCCGCGGCGCCCAGGGCGGCCTGATGCTGCGTCGCGAGGCTCCGAACGGCAAGTGGCGGGCCTGGGAGGACCTGCGAGGCGCCGGTGTCGACGTGCTTCCCGCGCCGGTGGCCCTTGCCAGTGGGCGGATCGAGGTCTGTGTTGCCGCCGAGACGGGAGTGCTCGTCTGGCGCCAACTGGAGCCGGGCGGCGACTTCACGGGGCCGCGGGGCTTTTCGCTGAGCCCGGTCCCGGGCACGGTCGCCGCTCTGGAGACCGGCCCGGACCGGCCCACCTTCCTCTGGGCGGACGCCGTCTCCGGTGGCGCCGCGGCCTGGCGGGCGGGCGGCTCGCCCGTCGCACTGTCCGGCTCCGCGTCCCAGGGCCCGTACGCGACCCTGCGCACCTCGCTCGACGGCCACGACTGGGTCCTCCTGGCCCACCGCGCTCCTGAGGGCTCCGCGGTGCTCGGCCTGGGCGCCACCGAGAATGAGGCGAACGGCTTCTGGTGGTACGTCCTGGCGGAGGCCTGCCAGGGGGCGCCGGTCCTGGCCCGGGACGGGCACGGACGGGTGGTCATGGCGCTCATCGACCCCGACGGCGTGCCGAAGGTGGCACGCCAGGAGGCAGGCGCCGGCCTCTCCCTCGCTCACTGGCACCGGCTCTGACATGTCCCGCGGGGGAGCCGCCCGTCGCACGCGGTCGGCTCCCGCCGTGAGGATCAGCCGCCGGTCGCGGGGGACTTCTTGGCGGACTCGGGGATGGCGGAGTCGCTGCGGAGCGCCTTCCACAGCTCGGTTGCCTGGGGCTCCGCGGCCACGACGCGGTTGGGGTCGATCTTGTCGTAGCTCACCGGCAGCATGATCGTCTCCATGCTGGAGGGGTTGACTCCGTTCAGACTGCGCCCCAACTCCGCCAGCTTGGTGAGAGAGGCGAGCTCGGCGTCGGTGGTGAGGGCCGCGGTGAGCTTGTCGGCGATCTTGTACGTCTTGGTGGGGCTGCCCAGGAGGTCCTGCTGCTTGATCTCGCTCAGCAGGTCCAGCATGAACTGCTGCTGGAGGCTGATGCGTCCGAGGTCGCTGCCGTCGCCGATGCCGTGCCGGGTGCGGACGAACTGCAGGGACTGGGTGCCGTCCAGGCGGTGGGTGCCGGCGGTCAGGTCCAGGCCGCTGGACTTGTCGTGGATGTCCTGGTCCACGGTGACGGTGACCCCGCCTATCGCGTCCACCAGCCCCTTGAAGCCGGCGAAGTCGATCTCCATGTAGTGGTCCATGCGGATGCCGGACATCTGCTCCACGGTCTTCACCACACAGGCCGGGCCGACCTGTCCGTAGATGGAGTTGAACATCACGCGCTTCGCCGACGCCACCGTGGTGCCGTCGGACTTCGTGCACTCGGGCCGGGTCACCAGGGTGTCGCGCGGAATGCTGACGGCGACGGCCTCGGTGCGGCCCTCGGGTATGTGCATCACCAGCGCGGTGTCGGAGCGGGCGCCCGCGACCTTGCCGGTGTTGAGCGCGGCGTTGTCACCGGCGCGGGAGTCGGAGCCGAGGATCAGGATGTTCTGCCCGGAGGTCGGCAACTTCTCGGGCCGGTCGTCGCCGATGGCCTTTTCGATGTCGACGCCCTTGATGTTGCCGTCGAGGCTGCTGTAGATCCAGTAGACGAGGCCACCCGCGGCCAGTACGAGCACCAGCAGCGTCAGCAGAACGATGCGGCCCCAGCGTTTCCTGGCGCGCGGGGGCTGCCCCGTGCCCGGTGCCTCCGGGGCACGCCGGGACTCGATCGTGTTCGACATCGTGTTCGGTTCCTCTCCTCACGGGCTCCGCGCCGGCGGAGTGGCGGGGCCCGGGTGGGGGGAGGCCGGCCCACTGTGTGGTCAATGCAGTGGGAGAACTATAGGCAACTCGAGGTGCGGGCTTTGCGGGTGGGCGCCCCGGGGTGGCCGACAGGTGTACGAGGCATTGATTCGTCTTGACCTTGCTTAACTTTCACTTAAGATATCGAAACTGTGATCGACGGTTGAGGGGGCTCTTGCCGGAGTTCGCGGAATCGTGCGATGTCCGAGCGGCCACCACGCGGCCGATCGGACGTGACGAGCAGGGGGTGGGCGTCCACCGCTGGTGTGGTGTCGCCTGGTGGGCGAAATGTGTTGGTAGGAGTACGAGTTGGCGGACCATCCGCGTCTGAGCGTTGTCGTCCCCTTTCAGGACGTGGAGGTCTACCTCGCCGAGTGCCTGGAGTCGATCGCCCGCCAGTCGTTCCGCGACTTCGAGGTGATCCTGGTCGACGACGGTTCGACCGACGGCTCCACCAGGATCGCCGGCGACTTCTGCGCCCGTGACCCGCGCTTCCGGCTCATCCGCCAGGAGCCGCACGGTCCCGGTCACGCCCGCAACACCGGCCTCCGCGCGATGCACCCCAGGGGCGAGTTCCTCGCCTTCGTCGACGGCGACGACGTCATCCCCGAGTACGCCTACGAACTTCTGGTGCGCACTCTGGCGGAGTCCGGCTCGGACTTCGTCTCCGGCAACGTGCAGATGATGAACTCCACGAAGAAGTGGCAGTCCCCCCTGCACAAGGGCCCGATGCAGAAGAACCGGCGCGGTACCCACATCACCAGGTTCGACGCGCTGATCTACGACCGGACGGTCTGGAACAAGCTGTTCCGGCGGTCCTTCTGGGACCACCACTTCATCCAGTTCCCCGAGGGGGTCCTGTACGAGGACTCCTGGGTCAACATGTTCGCCCACTTCCGGGCCGAGAAGGTCGACGTCATCACCGACATCGTCTACTTCTGGCGGCGCCGGGAGGGCGGGGCGGCCCCTTCGATCACGCAGCGCCACACCGAACTGTCCAACCTGCGCGACCGGGTCTCGGCGGTGCAGTCGGTCAGCCGCTTTCTCGCCGATCCGCACTCCGGCGAGTTCAAGGAGAGCAAGCGCAAGTACGACCTCGCCTGCCTGAAGTCCGACCTGATGCTCCACTTGAAGGTGCTGCCGGACGCCGACGAGGAGTACCGCGAGGCCTTCATGCACTGGGCCAACGAGTTCCTCGACGAGGCCGACCTCACCATCATCGACGAACTGCCCGCGGAGGCCCGGGTCAAGTGGCACCTGGTGCGGGCAGGGCGGCCGGCCGAGCTTCTCGAAGTCATCGAGTTCGAGCGGCGCGGCGGCCCCATGCCCGTACACCGTCGCTTCCACCGCTACCTGAAGTACCCCTACCTGGGGGACCGGGAGGTGGGCCTGGACAAGAAGGCGTACCGGCTCGACAAGGAGTTCTCGCTGCACGGTTCCCTCACCGGAGCCGACTGGAACCCCGACTCCGATCTGTTGACGATCACCGGCACGGCGTACATCCGTTTCATCAATGTGCACAAGAAGCACATGTCGGTGAAGGCGATCGCGCTGCGCAACAAGAAGCAGGGGCGGACCCTCATCGCCTCGGCGAAGACCACCTATGCCCCGCAGGCCACCGAGCAGTCGCAACAGAACCGTTACTGCTATGACTGGGCCGGGTTCGAGGCACGCTTCGACACGGCCCGTCTGAAGCGCAAGGACAAGTGGGTCGAAGGCACGTGGGACGTCGCCGCCGGCGTCCTCAGCCGTGGGCTGTTCCGCTACCGGGGCATCGACCGGGGCGCCGCGGGCAGCGCGGCCAACCCGCCGTACCGGTACGTCGACCGCAACACGCGCATCCTGCCGCTGTTCGTGCAGGGCAAGCTCAAGTTGCGCGTGGAGGTCGTGCGCTGCCGGATCACCGGGCACCGCCTCGTCGGTGAGGAACTCGAACTGCGCGGCGTCTACCTCGGTCCCACCGTGCCCCAGTGGGGCAAGTTCCGGGTCGCCAACATGGGCGGTGCCGGGCGCCACGACGCATGGGCGCACTTCACCCCCGGTGGCGACGGATGGTGCACCTTCACCACCCGGCTGCCGCTGCGCACCCTCGTCCCGGGATTCCGGGCCGCCGCCCAGAAGGAGGCGGAGATCCCGCAGTCCTGGAGCATGGGCAGCAACGGCTGGAAGACCACCTTCCACGTCGAGGGCCGGAAGATGACGATCTACCCGGTCATGGCCGAGGACACGGCCGACGGGCACTACCGCATGCCCGCCTCGCTGCAGACCCGTGAGGGTGACCGGGAGGTGGTCGTGCACCGCAACGGCTCGGGCTACCTGGTCCTGTTCGAGCGAGCGACCTTGCCCATCGCGTCCGGCTACGCCTGGCACGAGGACGGCTCGTTGGAGATCAGCGGCCGTTACGCGGCCGCGGACCGGCTTTCCCCGGCGGAGTACCAGTCCGCCCACATCGTCGTGCGCGCGCGGGCGCACGGCGCCGAACACAGCGTCCCCCTCGTCTGGAACGGCAGGCACTTCAGCTGCGTGCTGACCCCGGCCGCGATGTGGACCATGGGAGGCGACATCCCGCTCGCGGCCGGACGCTGGGACTTCTTCCTGCGCCGCCAGGATCTCTCCGCGGTGGCCCGCGAGGACCGGCTCGAAGACCTGATGGTGAAGCTCGAACAGGATCTCGTGGGCGCGCTGCCCAGGGGCTACGAGGAGAACGAGCGCCGCTACGAACTCCAGGCGGAGGCCTACGATCGGCTGAGCCTGCTCGTCCACTCCGCCATGCCCGACCACGCCCGCGGCCCGTACCGCCAGAAACTGCAGCGCACCAAGGCCTATCCGGCGGCCCGTCGCGCTCCGGTGCGTCCAGCGGTGCTCTTCGACGCCTTCAAGGGCACCCAGTACTCCGACAGCCCCCGAGCCCTGCACGAGGAACTGATCCGGCGCGGCGTCCGCCTCGACCACCTGTGGGTCGTGCGCGACGACCAGGTCCGGGTTCCCTCGAGCGTCACCCCCGTCCGCATGTGGTCCCCCGAGTGGTACGAAGCCCTGGCCACCAGCCGGTACGTGGTCGCCAACAACCACCTTCCCGACTGGTTCGTCAAGCGCGAGGGCCAGGTGGTCGTGCAGACCTGGCATGGCACGCCGCTGAAGAAGATCGGCCACGACATCGAGGCCATCCACTTCGCCGACCAGCGCTATCTGGAACGGGTCGAGAAGGAGGTGCAGAACTGGGACATGCTGGTCTCGCCCAACAGTTTCTCCACCCCGATCCTCAAGCGCGCCTTCGGCTTCCCGGGCGAGATGGTCGAGTCCGGCTACCCCCGCAACGACATCCTGCGCCGCGCCGGCACGGAGCAGCGCGAGCTGTGGATCCGCCGGCGCATCGGGCTGCCCAGGGGCAAGCGCGTCGTGATGTACGCCCCCACCTGGCGTGACGACCAGTTCTACGCGCCGGGGAAGTACAAGCTCGACTTCCGCATCGACCTCGAGGACGCCCGCGCCCGGCTGGGCGCCGACCACGTGCTCCTGGTCCGCCGTCACCCCAACGTGGTGGATCCGGTCCCCGGGGCCGGTGACGGCTTCGTCTTCGACGTCTCCGACTACCCGGACATGGCGGATCTCTCCCTCATTACCGACGTGATGATCACGGACTACTCGTCCCTCATGTTCGACTACGTCAACACCGGCCGCCCGATTCTCTTCTTCACCTACGATCTGGACCACTACCGCGACACCCTGCGCGGCTTCTACTTCGACTTCGAGCGCTGCGCGCCCGGGCCGCTGCTGTCCACCTCCAAGGACCTGGTGGCCGCCATCCGTGACATCGAGCAGGTCCAGGACGCCTACGCCGAGCGCTACCGCTGGTTCCAGCGCGAGTTCTGCGACCTGGACGACGGGTTCGCCTCCGCGCGGCTCGCCGATCGCATGCTGGTCGCGGGCGGTGACCTCGCACCCGAGGACGCGCAGGCCCCGGCGGTCGGCACCGTCGACACCCGGCACGCGGGCCGCGCGCTCACCCCGCTCAAGTGGGGCGCCCATGCCTGGTTCACCCCGCAACGGCGCGCCGCTCAGAAGCCCAGGGCCGGTGCCGGCGCGATGTTGGGCACGGTGCCGGCCCAACCGGGCCCGGCGCACGACACCTCCGTGGCCGACCGGCAGGCACCGGCCGATCAGCCCTGGCCCGCGACTCCTTCCCCGGCACCGCAGAGGACGCCGGCAGGGATTCAGCAGCCGTTCGAACGGTCCGCGTCACCCCAGTCGGGAGACGGCCCGGCGCACGAGGACGTGATCGTGTGACGCCGGTGAGAACGGCCGGCCAGGCCACCGGCGTGCCGCGCCGGCAGCCGGCCTCCCCGAACGGCCGCCGGCAGCCATGACGGCGCCCGTGAAGCAGCCGGAGGCAGCCGTCACGTCCGGCGTCCGCCGACGCCCGGACGGGCGTCCGGCCGGCACAGCCTCAGCCGGTTCGCACCCGGATCAGCAGGGCGAAGTGGTCGGATGCGCCGGTGTCACGCACCGTGCACCGGATGCGAGGCAGCCCGGTGAACAAGTAGTCCAGCTTGTGCCCGGAGTCATGGGTGGCCCGGCCGGAACGGGACGACGCGGACGTCTGGTCGCACTCCCTGTGCGTGCCGTAGGGCCCGCCCGACCAGACCCACGAGGCGGGGTTGCGCGGTCCGGGCGGATCCACGTTGAGATCACCGCCGTAGACCGTGCGCCTCGCGGGCACCGCGGACACCAGTGCCTTGAGCTGGTCGTCGCGCAACTCCCAGGCCGGGTGGGCGCGGTCGCTTCCCGGCGGGCTGAGGTGGGCGGTGCAAACCCGGACGTCCAGCGCCGCGGCCGTGGCGCAGAGAATGCCCCGCCGCAGCCCCGCGGAGGGCTGCTGGGCGGCCACCACGGTGACGGCGGACAGCCGGTACGCCGAGAGCAGCGCGAAACCCGCGGCGCCCTGCCCGGGCTCGGCGCAGCGCACGGCGCTGGTGCGGCCCGAGACGTCGCGCCAGGTGTAGGGCCGGAACTCCGTGTGCCAGGACGGGCGGAGGGCTGCGCGTACCGTCTCCAGGTCACCGGCACAGACCTCCTGGAGGAGGATCACCCGGGCCCCGGCCCGGCTGACGAGCCCTTCCAACTCACCGCGCTTCGCGGCGCGGCTCCCGGTTCCCCGGCAGTTCCACTGCCGCACGCCGCACATGTTCCAGGTCGCCACGGTGAGTGTCCGCTCCGCGGCGGAGGAACGGGCCGGCCCGGACATCTGCGTCAACGTCGCCGCGGTGGCGAGGGACAGCAGTGCCGCCGCGGCGGCAACGGCTCTCTGTCCGCGGCGTGCGCCTCGCTCAGGCGTGGGCCGGCGGGTCGTCCAAGGCATCAGGACATCATGAGCGGCCGACCCCTCAGTCGCCAAAGTTCCGGCACATCAAGCCGCCTCGGGTATTCCTCCCTCCGGTGGTGCCTCACTCGCCCGATGTCGCAGCCCCCGACGAGAGTGGAACCACAGCATGTCTAAAACACCCGCGAAGGGCCGCCAGGTCATCCAGGGGATAGATGCCTCCGGCGGCTACCCCGTCGAGTACCGGTTCTCCCATGCAAGGAGCGGCAACCGGCACCTGATGGTCGTCTTCGCCAACCTCTTCGCTCCGGACGACTACGGCTGGGCCACCGGCATCCTCGACAACCTGCGTTCCAACATTCTCTGGATCCGAGATCGGTTCGAGGGCCGCAACACCTACTACCTGTGCAAGGACATGGACTTCGCCGTCGAGAGTTCAGTGATCGGGCTCATCTCGAAGGTGATGAACTCCCTCGGGCTCACACCCGGCGACGTCACCCTGTGGGGCAGCTCGAAAGGCGGGACCGCGGCTCTGTACTTCGGCCTGAGGTACGGGTTTCGCAATATCGTCGCGAGCGTTCCGCAGTTGCGGGTGGGCACCTTCGTACGCGACGTGTATCCGGACGTCGGCCGGCACATGCTGGGCGAGGCGATGCCGGACGACAACGTCCGTGTCCTCGACGCGATCATGCCCGGCCTGCTGGAGTCGGGGGCGAACCCGGACGCCCACATCTACGTGGTGTCCTCGCCGCAGGACGAGCAGTACGGCAGCCAGGTGGAGCCGTTCCTCGGGCTGTTGCAGCGGTACCGCAACTTCAACTTCATCTTCAGCGAGTCCCCGTTCATCAGCGACCATGGCAAGGTCACCCAGCGCAACACGCCGCCTCTGCTCGGGATCGCCTACCTGCTCGTCGAGGGAATCGCCCCCCGTATCGGCCTCACCCGACACGGGTACGAGGAACCCGACGCCGACAGGTCGCCGATCGACGCCTTCCTGAAGTCGACGTCGGTGGTGCAGGACTCGTTCGCCCCACCGGTCGTGACCGTGCCCGCGGAGGACGGGATGTTGCCCTCCGAAGGCGTTCGCTTCGAGGGGCGTGCGCCCGGAGCCGTACGCGTGAGCATGTGGGAGAACGGCAGGTATCTGGCGTCCGCTCCGGTGGCCGGCGACGGCAGTTGGGGCTGGGACCGGGGCCAGGCGTGGAGCCCGGGCCCCCACGCGGTGAGGCTCTTCTCCGTGGACGCGAGCGGCTACCAGTCCGAACGCGTCGACGTGCGGTTCACCGTCACCGAGTACGCGGTGGCGCAGCCGGGCGTGCAGGCCGGCGCTGCCGGGAGCGCCGGCTTCGCGGGCGCGGCCGAGGGGGCCGCCCACGCGGGATTCCGGGAGAACGGGTCAGCCGGGTACTGAGCCCACTCGCATTCGCAGTACTTCAGAGACTGGATTCACGTACATGTCCAAAGCACCCGTCATTGGCCGGCAACTGCGCGTCGGCATCGAAGCCTCCGGGACGTTTCCGGTGGAGTACCGGTTCGCCCACGCCAAGAACGGCAATCGGCACCTGGTCGTCGTCTTCGCCAACTTCTCGGCCCCCGACGACTACGGCTGGTCGAACGGAGTCTTCGACAACGTGCGCGCCAACATCCTCTGGATCCGCGACCGCTTCCAGGGGATGAACAGCTACTACCTGTGCAGGGAGATGGACTTCTCGGTGGAGCAGTCCGTCGCCGGACTGATCTTCAACGTCATGAAGGCCCTGTCGCTCACTCCGGACGACGTCACCATGTGGGGCGGCTCGAAGGGCGGCAGTGCGGCCCTGTACTTCGGGCTGCGTTACGGATTCCGGAACATCGTCTCCATCGTCCCGCAATTCCTGGTCGGGACGTACGTGCGCAAGGTCCACCCCAAGGTGGCCGCCTTCATGCTGGGCGAGGGCGCGCCGGAGGCGAGCGTACGGGCCGTGGACGCGATCATCCCCGATCTCGTTCGCTCCGGGAACAACCGCACCGCCAACATCTACCTGCTCTCCTCCCCGCAGGACGAGCAGTACCGGGAGCAGGTGGAGCCCTTTCTGGGCCTCTTCCAGGGGTACGAGAACTTCAACTTCATCTACAGCGAATCGCCGTTCATCACCGACCACACCCAGGTCACCCGGCGCAATGTGCCCGCGCTCATGGGCATCGTGAACCTGCTCGCGGACGGCATCCCGCCGCGCTTCGGCTTCGTGCGCAACGGCTACGAGGAACCGGAGCGGGACGGTTCGGCTCTCACCTCCTACCTCGCCTCCACCTCGGTCGTCAGGGGCCCGGAGTTCCCGCCGCCCGTGGTGACGGCACCGACGTTCCAGCAGGAGGTGCGCAGGGACTCCGTTCGGCTCGCGGGCCATGCCCGGGGCGCCGTGCGCGTCATCGTCTGGGAGCACGGCAAGTACCTGGGCCAGACCGAGGTCGCCGCGGACGGCAGTTGGTCCTGGGAGCTGGGTAGGGCCTGGAGCACGGGCAAGCATCCCCTGAAGGTCTACGCGGTGGACGCGTCCGGTTACCAGACCGAGCGCACCGAGGTGCAGTTCGTGGCGGTCGACGCGGCCGAGACGGCTGCCGCCGGGCAGGCCCCGGCGGACCCCTTCGTCTCGACCGTCGGCCGGAGTGCGACCGCCCCTGTGGTGCTCGAGCCCGTGGCCCATGAACAGATGATGGACCCGCGGGTGGTGTTCGCCGGCACCTCACCGGGTGCCACCCAGGTGGGGTTCCGCGAGAACGGCGTGCTGCTGGGCGGCGCCGCGGTCGCCGCCGACGGCGGGTGGGCGTGGGACTCCGGCTGGGCCTGGTCCGGCGGACCGCACGTCGTGGACGTCTTCGCCGTCGACCCGTCGGGAGCCGAATCACCAGTGACGCAGGTGCCGTTCACCGTGATGGCCGCCGCGGCCCCCGGGGCGGCGACAGCGCACTACGGCGGAACCTACTGACCGCGCCGGCGGCGTGAGGACGGCGAAGGGCCCCCGCCGAGGCGGGGGCCCTCACACCCGTGGGCGGCCGTTACGCCGGAACGCTCGCCACCCCCGGCTCCAGGAACCGCTTGCCGTTCACACGTTCCGACACGCCCTCGCGGTCCAGGTACGGCGTGATGCCGCCCAGGTGGAAGGGCCACCCTGCGCCGGTGATCAGGCAGAGGTCGATGTCCTGCGCCTCGGCGACGACGCCCTCGGCCAGCACCAGGCCGATCTCCTGCGCGACCGCGTCGAGCACCCGCGCCCGCACCTGCTCCTCCGTCAGGACGGTGTCGCCCTGCTTGAGCAGCGCGGCGACCTCCGGGTCCAGCTCGGGCCTGCCGCTGTCGTAGACGTAGAAGCCGCGCTTGCCGGCCTCGACGACCGCCTTGAGGTTCGGGGAGACCGTGAAGCGGTCCGGGAACGCCTGGTTGAGGGTCTCCGAGACGTGCAGGCCGATCGCCGGACCGACCAGTTCGAGCAGGACCAGCGGGGACATGGGCAGGCCGAGCGGCTCCACCGCCCGCTCCGCCACCTCGACCGGGGTGCCCTCGTCGATGACGTTCTGGATCTCGCCCATGAAGCGGGTCAGGATGCGGTTCACGACGAACGCCGGGGCGTCCTTGACCAGGACCGCGGTCTTCTTCAGCTTCCTGGCCACCGCGAAGGCGGTCGCCAGCGAGGCGTCGTCCGTCCGCTGGCCTCGGACGATCTCCAGCAGGGGGAGGATCGCGACCGGGTTGAAGAAGTGGAAACCGACGACCCGCTCGGGGTGCTTCAGCTTCGACGCCATCTCCGTCACGGAGAGGGAGGAGGTGTTCGTGGCGAGGATCGCGTGCGCCGGGGCGACCGCCTCGACCTCGGCGAACACCTTCTGCTTGACGCTCATCTCCTCGAACACGGCCTCGATGACGAAGTCCGCGTCCGCGAAGCCCTCCGCCTTGTCCAGGACGCCGGTCACCAGCGCCTTGAGGCGGTTGGCCTTGTCCTGGTTGACACGGCCCCTGCCGAGCAGCTTGTCGATCTCGGCGTGGACGTAGCCCACGCCCTTGTCGACGCGCTCCTGGTCGATGTCCGTCAGGACGACCGGCACCTCCAGGCGGCGCAGGAAGAGCAGGGCGAGCTGGGAGGCCATCAGGCCCGCGCCGACCACGCCCACCTTGGACACCGGGCGCGCCAGGTTCTTGTCCGGGGCGCCGGCCGGGCGCTTGCCGCGCTTCTGCACCAGGTTGAACGCGTAGATGCCGGACCGCAGTTCGCCACCCATGATCAGGTCGGCGAGGGCCTGGTCCTCGGCGTCGAAGCCCTGCTGGAGGTCGCCGTTCTTCGCGGCGGCGATGATGTCCAGGGCGCGGTAGGCGGCGGGGGCCGCGCCGTGCACCTTGGAGTCGGCGATGAACCGGCCGCGCGCGACGGCCTGGTCCCAGGCCTCGCCTCGGTCGATCACGGGGCGCTCGACCTCGATCTCGCCCTTGAGGACCGCCGTCGTCCAGACCAGCGACTGCTCCAGGAAGTCGGCACCCTCGAACAGGGCGTCTGCGATGCCGAGTTCGTGGACCTGCTTGCCCTTGAGCTGCTTGTTCTGGTTGAGGCTGTTCTCGATGACGACCGTGACGGCCCTGTCGGCGCCGATCAGGTTCGGCAGCAGCGTGCAGCCGCCCCAGCCCGGGACCAGGCCCAGGAACACCTCGGGGAGCGAGAACGCCGGGAGGGCCGCGGAGACCGTGCGGTAGGTGCAGTGCAGGCCGACCTCGACGCCGCCGCCCATCGCCGCGCCGTTGTAGTACGCGAAGGTGGGCACGGCCAGCTTCGACAGCCGCTTGAAGACCTCGTGGCCGCCCCTGCCGATGGCCAGCGCGTGCTCGTGCTCCTTGAGCAGCTCCACGCCCTTGAGGTCGGCGCCGACCGCGAAGATGAACGGCTTGCCGGTGATGCCGACGCCGACGATGTCGCCGTCCGCGGCCTCCTTCTCCACCTGGTCGATGGCGGAGTCGAGGTTGGCCAGCGAGGCCGGGCCGAAGGTGGTCGGCTTGGTGTGGTCCAGGCCGTTGTCCAGGGTGATGAGGGCGAAGCGGCCCGCGCCCCGGGGCAGGTCGAAGTGGCGTACGTGCGCCTGTGTGACGACCTCGCCCGGGAACAGCTCGGCCGCGCCCTTCAACAGCTCAGCGGTGGTGCTCACTTGTCGCCTCCGTCGAAGTGCGGGTTCTCCCAGATGACCGTCGCGCCCATGCCGAAGCCGACGCACATGGTGGTCAGGCCGTAACGGACCTGCGGCTGCTCCTCGAACTGGCGGGCCAGCTGCGTCATCAGGCGGACGCCGGAGGAGGCGAGGGGGTGGCCGAAGGCGATCGCGCCGCCGTACTGGTTGACGCGCTCGTCGTCGTCCGCGATGCCGTAGTGGTCGAGGAAGGCCAGGACCTGCACGGCGAAGGCCTCGTTGATCTCGAACAGGCCGATGTCGGAGATCGACAGGCCCGCCTTGGCCAGGGCCTTCTCGGTGGCCGGGATCGGGCCGTAGCCCATGACCTCCGGCTCCACGCCCGCGAAGGCGTAGGAGACCAGGCGCATCTTGACCGGCAGTCCGTGCTCGCGGGCGAAGTCCTCGCTCGCGATGAGGGAGGCGGTGGCGCCGTCGTTCAGACCGGCCGCGTTGCCCGCGGTGACCCGGCCGTGCACGCGGAACGGCGTCTTGAGGCTCGCCAGGTTCTCCAGGGTGGTGCCCGGACGCATCGGCTCGTCCGCCGTGACCAGGCCCCAGCCGGTCTCGCCGGCCTCGGGGGTCGTACGGCGTACGGAGATCGGGACCAGGTCGGCCTGGATGCTGCCGTTGGCGTACGCCTTGGCGGCCTTCTCCTGCGAGCGCACCGCGTACTCGTCGGCGCGCAGCTTGGTGATGTGCGGGTAGCGGTCGTGCAGGTTCTCCGCGGTCATGCCCATGAACAGGGCGGACTCGTCGACCAGCTTCTCGCTGACGAACCGCGGGTTGGGGTCCACGCCCTCGCCCATCGGGTGGCGGCCCATGTGCTCGACACCGCCCGCGATGGCGATGTCGTACGCGCCGAACGCGACGGCACCGGCCACCGTGGTCACGGCGGTCAGCGCGCCCGCGCACATCCGGTCGACGGAGTAGCCGGGGACCGAGGTGGGCAGGCCGGCGAGGATGCCGGCGGTACGGCCGATGGTCAGGCCCTGGTCGCCGATCTGCGTGGTCGCGGCGATGGCGACCTCGTCGACCTGCCGCGGGTCGAGACCGGGGTTGCGGCGCAGCAGCTCCCGGATCGCCTTCACGACGAGGTCGTCGGCGCGAGTCTCGTGGTAGATGCCCTTCGGGCCCGCCTTGCCGAACGGGGTGCGGACGCCGTCGACGAAGACGACGTCCTTGACGGTACGAGGCACGATGGCTCTCCTCCAGGGTGCGGGACGGCACTGCCGCGCAGCGCTGAGCGCGCGCTCAGCCTCCATGCTACTCATGGGTAATGTGACTGCCCAGTCCCCGCGCCCACAGCGGCGAAGGTCACACTGCCGGCGGCGCCGTCGAACCGCGCGGAGTCAGCACCGGAGTCGGCACGGGATGCGAGCCCGGACCCTCCTCCAGCAGGGCGCCGAACAGCGTGCGGGCCACGTCCGCGCCGAACCCGTGCACGTCGTGGCTCATCGCGGACAGCGTCGGGTGGGTCAGCCGGCACAGCTGGGAGTCGTCCCAGGCCAGCAGGGACACGTCGGCCGGGACGCGCAGGCCCATCTCCGCCGCCACCGACAGTGCGGCCACCGCCATGATGTCGTTGTCGTAGACGATCGCCGTGGGCCGCTCCGGCGGGGCCGCGGACAGCAGCGAGCGCGTCGCCCGCGCCCCCGTCTCGCCGGAGAAGTCGGTCGCCACCTGCCACGCCCCGGCCAGCTGGAGGCTCCGCGCCGCCGCGTCGAACGCCGCCGCGCGGATTGCCGTGTGCCCGAGGGCCGCCGCGCCGCAGACCCGGGCGATCCGCCGGTGCCCGAGCGCCGCCAGATAGCGCACGGCCTCGGCGACCGCGGTGGCGTCGTCGGTCCACACCGAGGTGAGCCCGCCGGTCAGCGACGGGTGTCCCACGGCGACCGCGGGCAGCCCGATCCGCCGTGCCACGGCCGGGCGGGGATCGCCGGTGCGGAAGTCGACCAGGATCGAGCCCGCGATCTGCCGTGCCTTCCACCACGTCTCCAGCAGGCCCGCCTCCTCCCGCGGTTCGCGTACGAGCCGCAGCAGCAGCGAGCAGGAGTGCTCGGCGAGGACGCTCTCCACCCCCGATATGAACTCCATGTAGAAGGGTTCGAGCCCGAGCAGCCGGGCCGGCCGGCAGATCGCGAGCCCGACCACGTCCACGCGCGAGCCGGCCAGCGACCGGGCGGCCGGGTTCGGCGCCCAGTCCAGCTCGCGCGCGGCCCGGAAGATGCGGTCGCGGGTCGCCTCCGAAAGCCCCGGCTTGCGGTTGAAGGCCAGCGACACCGCCCCCTTGGACACCCCGGCACGGGCGGCCACGTCCTTGATGGTGACGCGGGGTGCCGTCACCGGGCGGGCTCCACGCAGTACAGGGCCGACCGCACGGCGTCGGCCGCCTCCGGGCCGCCGGGGATCCTCCATCCGTCGACCCCGATGGTCACGCGTTCACCGGGGAGCAGGGTGACCAGCCCCGTGTCGGCCCGTGCGGCCGGGTCCAGCCGGTCGGCCTGGAGCAGCAGGTCCCGCACCAGGGTGCGGGCGGTCACGGTGACCGCGTCCGGCGCGACGGACACGTCGAACTCCGGCCGCGGACACAGGACGTCGCGGTCCGGCACCGGGAAGTGCAGGGCGCGCAAGCCGGCCGCGTCCGCGACCAGGAACTCCTTCGGGCCGTTCGGCACCAGTTCGGGCGGGACGGCGACGTCCGCGACCGTGCGCGCCGCGGCGCGCAGGGCGGTGCGCGTGGAGGCGACGACCTCGCCCGCGACGTTCATCCGGCGCAGGGTGAGTTCAGCCGCCCAGGGCGCGGCCGACTGGTTGACCGCGGCCAGCACCAGCCCGCCGTCCCGCGCCCGGAGGGCCAGCAGCCGGTCCGCGTAGAGCCGTTTCAGCTCGTGGTACAGCGGCTTCTCCCGCCCGTCGCCGTCGATCGCCGCCCAGGACGTCACTGGCCAGCAGTCGTTCAGCTGCCACACAACGGTGCCCGCGCACACCGGCCAGTGCGAGCGCCAGTGCTCGATGCCGGCGGCCACCGCCCGCGCCTGGTTGAGCTGGGTGAGGTAGTGCCAGCGGTCGAAGTCCCCCTCGGGCGGGGCGAAGTGCGGGGCCAGTCCGCGCTCCAGCTTGCCGTTGCCGTCGTCGGCCTTCTGGTGGTGCAGCATGCCGGGGGAGTCCGGGGCGAGTTCCTCGCCCGGCAGGGCGCGGCGCAGGGTCGCGTACGCGGGCGGCGCCTGCCAGCCGAACTCGGCCACGAAACGCGGCACGTTCAGCCGGTAGTCCGCCCAGTCGCGCCGGTTCCACACCTCCCACGAGTGGTGCGTGCCGTGTGCCGGGTCGTTGGGGTGGTGCGCCCAGGACCCGGACCAGGGGCTGCCCGCCGTGTACGGCCGGGTCGGTTCGAGTTCGGCCACCACCCGGGGCAGCAGGCCCAGGTAGTACCCCTCGCCCCACGAGTCGCCGGCCAGCCGCGGCTCCCAGCCCCAGTCCCTGAAGCCCCACAGGTTCTCGTTGTTGCCGTTCCACAGCACGAGCGAGGGATGCGGCATCAGGCGTACGACGTTCTCGCGGGCCTCGGCCTCCACCTCGCCGCGCAGCGGCTGCTCCTCGGGGTAGGCGGCGCAGGCGAACGGGAAGTCCTGCCAGACCAGCAGGCCGAGTTCGTCGCAGGCGTCGTAGAAGTCCTCGCTCTCGTAGATTCCGCCGCCCCAGACCCGGACGAGGTCGACCCCCGCCGCGGCCGCCTGGCCCAGCCGCTCCCGATAGCGCTCACAGGTGATCCGGGAGGGGAACACGTCGTCCGGGATCCAGTTGACGCCTCGCGCGAACAGCCGCTCCCCGTTGACCACGAGGGTGAAGCCGCTGCCGTGCTCGTCGGCGGAGGTGTCCAGCTCCACGGTCCTGAAGCCGATCCTGTGACGCCGCGCGTCCAGCACCTCCGTGCCGTGCAGCAGCGTCAACTCCAGCTCGTACAACGGCTGCCCGCCGTACCCCCGGGGCCACCACAGGTCGGCGTCCGGCACCCGGAGCCGTACGACCCCGGCCGTGCCGTCGACAGCCGCCCGCGCCCGCACCCCTCCCACTTGGGCCTCGACGGCGAGTTGGGCCTCGGCGCGGGTCCGCTCCACCCCGATGTGCACCTCGACCACGCCCGTGCCGTCCTCGACGGTCACCACGGGGCGCACCCGGTCGATCCTGGCCGTGGACCACGACTCCAGCCGCACCGGGCGCCAGATGCCCGCCGTGACCAGGGTCGGCCCCCAGTCCCAGCCGAAGGAGCAGGCCATCTTGCGGATGTGGGCGAAGGGTTCGGCATAGGCGGAGGGCCGCTCTCCGACACGTGCGCGCACGGCCTCCGCCTCGGTGTACGCGGAGTCGAAGCGCACCGTCAGGTTCCCCCGACGGCCCGTCACGTCGAAGCGGTACGAGCGGTGCATGTTGCGCACCCGGCCCAGCCGCCCGCCGTCCAGCGTGATCTCGGCGGCGGTGTCGAGCCCGTCGAAGACCAGGTCGGTCCGCTCGTGCTCCGAGCCGGTGTCCAACCGCCTCTCGTAGATCCACTCCCGGCGGCCCACCCAGGCCACGTCCGCCTCGTTCCGGCCGAGGAAGGGATCCGGGATCAGCCCCGCGGCCAGCAGATCCGTGTGCACGCAGCCCGGCACGGCCGCCGGGAGCGCCGCACTCGCGTCGTCGGGGTGTCGCAGGATCCATCCCTCGGTGAGCGGTGTGGCCCGAAGCATGCGCTCTCCCTAAACCGGTCCAACCCAACCGGCCTGTGGTGTAGCAGCGTTGGCGAGATTCGGACTTTACCGGTTGAGAAAGCGCTGTCAGAGTGCCGAACCAGCCAACCCGGCCGTCCGGCCGGCCCATCCGCAGTGCTCGTCCGTCCGCAGAACGGAGCTGACGCACATGAACCGCCGCACTTTCCTCGCCGCGACCACCGCGGCCCTGCTGCTCACCGGGTGCACCGGCACCGGAGGCGCCTCGAAGGGGCAGGACGCCGAGGCATCCGACGACCCCGCGAAGGTGAGCGGGACCATCACCGCCCTCACCCAGCGCACCGACCTGGTGCAGGACGGCACGATGAAGAAGTACGCCGCCGCGTTCAACCGGACGTATCCGAAGGTGAAGGTCGAGAGGCGGCCCGCCTGGACGGCGCCAACGCCTTCACGATCTACCGGAAGATCATCTTCCCGCTGCTGAAGCCGGCGATCGCGACGGTCGTGATCGTGAAGGGGATCACCGTCTACAACGACTTCTGCATCCCCTTTCTCTACATGCCCTCCGAAGACCTTGGCGTGATCTCGACCTCCCTGTTCCGCTTCCGCGGCCCCTTCGGCGCCCACTGGGAGACGATCTCGGCAGGAGCGGTCCTCGTCGTCCTGCCGACCTTGATCGTCTTCCTGTTCCTCCAGCGCTTCGTCTGCAACGGCTTCATGAAGGGGGCGACCAGGTAGGGCACGGGCACCCGGGCGACGGGGGAGGCGCGCCCGGCCGGACAGGTCCTCAAGGTCCTGGGCGCCCCTGGCCGCCGGCGCCGACCAGTCCTAGGCGCCCTTGGCCGCCAGTGCCTTCACCAGCACCGGCGTTACCTGCTCCACCTGCCACGGCCGCGCTCCGTACCCGGCGAGGGCGGCGCCGACCGACTCGGCGTCGGCGCCCTTCGGCGGCTCCCAGCACAGGCGCCGCACGGTGTCCGGTGAGACGAGGTTCTCCTGCGGCATGTTCAGCCGCTCGGCCAGCGCCGACACCTCGGTCTTGGCGGCGGCCAGCCGTGCCGCCGCCACCGGGTCCTTGTCGGCCCACGCCCGCGGTGGCGGAGGCCCGGTCACCTGCTGCCCCTGCTGCGGCAGCGCCGACTCGGGAAGGTCCTTGGCCCGCTCCACCGCGATCTGCCACTGCTCCAGCTGCCGCCGGCCGGTGCGGTGCCCGAAGCCGTTCAGCGCGGCGAGCGCGTGCACATTGGCCGGCAGGGCGAGCGCGGCCTCCACGATGGCCGCGTCCGAGAGCACCTTGCCCGGCGACACGTCCCGCCGCTGGGCGATCCGGTCCCGGGTCTGCCAGAGCTCCCGCACGACGGCGAGCTGCCGCCTGCGCCGCACCTTGTGCATCCCGGAGGTGCGCCGCCAGGGATCCTTGCGTGGCTCGGCGGGCGGCGCCGAGGCGATGGCGTCGAACTCCTGGAGGGCCCACTCCAGCTTGCCCTGCCGGTCCAGCTCCTTCTCCAGGGCGTCCCGCAGGTCGACGAGCAGTTCCACGTCGAGCGCCGCGTACCGCAGCCACGGCTGGGGCAGCGGCCGGTTCGACCAGTCGACGGCGGAGTGGCCCTTCTCCAGGACGAAGCCCAGTACGCCCTCGACCATCGCGCCGAGCCCGACCCGCGGGAACCCGGCGAGCCGGCCGGCCAGTTCGGTGTCGAACAGGCTGGTCGGCAGCATGCCTATCTCGCGCAGGCACGGCAGGTCCTGGGTGGCCGCGTGCAGCACCCACTCGACGCCGGACAGCGCCCCGCCGAGGCCGGACAGGTCGGGGCAGGCGACGGGGTCGATCAGCGCGGTGCCGGCGCCCTCGCGGCGCAGCTGCACCAGGTAGGCGCGCTGGCCGTAGCGGTAGCCGGAGGCCCGTTCGGCGTCGACGGCGACGGGGCCGGAGCCGGCCGCGAACGCGGCGGTCACCTCGGCGAGCGCGTCCGCGTCGGCGATCACGGGCGGGATGCCCTCACGGGGTTCGAGCAGGGGGATCGGCGCCCCGGTGCCAGAAGATCCGCCGTCGTCCGGAGGGGCGCCTCCGGTGGTTCGCAGTGAGCTGTCTGCTGCGGTCTCTTGGGCGTCGGTCACATGTCAAGAGTATCCGTGGATGGACGGCGCCCGCCGACGGAACGTTCCGTCGGCGGGGGGCGGGGGGGGGGTAAACCGGAAAGCATGGGGCCCCCCCCCCGGGGGGCGGCCCGTTGCCGGGGTCTGGTAGTACGGCGTGGA
>NZ_JBEYTS010000044.1:0-31760 GCF_040643155.1 Streptomyces sp. NPDC047453
GTCAACGTCTTGTGGGCACTCATCCGTGACCGACGGTGCTACCAAGTCGCACCTCCAGTGACCGAAGCTGCTTGACAAACAGCATTAGGAAGCGAGGATGCTTTTGGCGCGTCCGCCCATGACCAGGTGGACGGCGAGTGGTGCGAGCACTCCGAGGGAGGCGATGACCACGAAGATCGCGAGCATTCCGATCTGCTGTGGCACGGGGAGCTGCGGCGAGCGGGGAACCTGCCCACCGGCCTCGGAGACCCTGTGGAGTGATCCACAGATCCCCGTCAGCCCGCACGGCCATGATCCGGAGACAGCCCTGAGCTGACTGGGGTTTCGCAGGGCGCGGGTGGGCGCGTCCGGAGGGTGTGCATGCGGCCGGCGTGCGCAGCCGCGACCGGTCACTCGGTCCGGACGCGGCTGCGAAGGTCGTCACCCCTGATGCCGTACCAGGTACCGGGTACTAGGTGGCGGAGCCTCGGCGGTCGGAGCCGCGTCCGCCGGTGGCGGAGGAGCCGCGGCCGCCCGTGCCGGAAGAGCCGCGGCCGCCACCGCCGGAGGAGCCGCGTGTGGATCCTCCGCTCGCCGGGCGGCGGCCCGAGACGCGGGCTGAGTTGCCGGAGGCGGAGCCGGCCCCGGCCCGGCGGTCGGAACCGCGGCCGTTCGTGCCGGCGGCACCGGCCCCGCCGGATCCCGACCGGCGGGCGGAACCGCGGCCGCCGGATGCAGAGGTGCCGGCGGCCGTACCGGCCGCTGCCGCCGCCCCGGCCGGGGCACGGCGGTTGCGGGTGCCCTGGTCGGTGGTGGCGCCGGTCGCCGGGCCGGTTCCGCCGCCGTTGCGGCGTCGGCGGCCGGAGCGCCGACCGGGCTCGGTGCCGGTCTTGCGGGCCGGGCGGGACGCCGTCGGCGGCGTGGGCTGGGGGACCTCGATGACGACGGCCACGCCGGAGGGCTCGCGGGCGCCGGTGAGGGTGGCCAGTTCCTCGTCGCTCGACTTGATGCTCGCCGTCCGGGGGCGGATGCCCACGTCCGACATGAGCCGGGTGATGTCCCGCTTCTGCTCGGGCAGGACCAGCGTGACCACGCTGCCGGAGCCGCCGGCGCGCGCCGTGCGGCCGCCCCGGTGGAGGTAGTCCTTGTGGTCGGTGGGGGGATCGACGTTCACCACGAGGTCGAGGTCGTCGATGTGTATGCCCCGGGCTGCGACGTTCGTCGCCACCAACGCGGTGACCTGGCCGTTCTTGAACTGTTCCAGGGTGCGGTTGCGCTGCGGCTGGGAGCGGCCCCCATGCAGTGCCGCCGCGCGGACACCGACGGCGAGGAGGCGCTTGGCGAGCCGGTCGGCGGACCTCTTGGTGTCGAGGAAGAGGATGACGCGGCCGTCACGGGCCGCGATGCGCGTGGTGACCGCCTTCTTGTCGGTCTCGTCCTGGACGTGGAGCACATGGTGCTCCATGGTGGTCACGGCTCCCGCGGACGGGTCCACGGAGTGCACCACCGGGTCGGTCAGGAACCGCTGCACCAGGCGGTCGATGTTGCGGTCCAGGGTGGCCGAGAAGAGCATGCGCTGTCCGTCGGGCCGCACTTGCTGGATCAGCTTGGTGATCTGCGGCAGGAAGCCCATGTCGGTCATCTGGTCGGCTTCGTCCAGCACCGTGATGCGTACGCCGTCGAGCACGCAGTCCCCGCGTTCCACGAGGTCGTTGAGCCTGCCGGGGGTCGCCACGAGTACCTCGGCGCCGCGCCGGAGCGCACCGGCCTGCTTGGTGATGGACAGCCCGCCGACCACGGTGGCCAGCCGGAGGTTCACCGCCGTCGCATACGGGGTCAGCGCGTCGGCCACCTGCTGGGCGAGCTCACGGGTGGGCACCAGCACGAGGGCGAGGGGCGCCTTGGGCTCCGCGCGCAGTCCGGCCGTGCGGGCCAGGAGTGCGAGCCCGAACGCGAGGGTCTTGCCGGAGCCGGTACGCCCCCGTCCCAGCAGGTCACGGCCGGCGAGGGAGTTGGGGAGCGTGGCGGCCTGGATGGGGAAGGGCGCGGTCACGCCCTGCGCGGTGAGGGTGTTCAGCAGCGCCGCGGGCATGTCCAGACCGGCGAAGTCCTCGACGGGGGGAAGAGCGGGTGTCGTACTTTCCGGCAGCCGGAATTCCCTCGGCGCCGACGGCGACGAGGACGACGACGGGCGGGACGAGGCACGCCGGTTGTTCGGCTTCTGGGATCTGCGGGACATGCGGTGGGTGGTCTGCCTTCCTGGAAACAGCACAAACCGGGGTCCGCACCATGTCGGTGCCGACCCCGGTGAGCCGATACGCGCCCGGCGATCAGGCGGGGACGATGTTCTCCGCCTGCGGGCCCTTCTGGCCCTGCGTGACGTCGAAGGTGACCCGCTGGCCCTCCTGGAGCTCACGGAAGCCCTGGGTCGCGATGTTCGAGTAGTGGGCGAAGACGTCGGGGCCGCCGCCGTCCTGCTGGATGAAGCCGAAACCCTTTTCGGCGTTGAACCACTTCACGGTTCCCTGTGCCATGACTTTCTCCTTCTGTAGGCAGAGGCCCCATCCGGAGATGCCGGAAAACAAATAATGCGCCTGCAGGAGGAACATTCCCGTCAGGCGCACATAGGTTCATGGGTACCACAACTGCAACGCCGAAACCGTAGCACAGTCCGGCGGACCCGTGCCGGGCCGGCGAGCGCGCCGTGAGGGTGCCGGGGTGTGGTGCGGGCAGGAGAGGGGTGACGGATCCGGGTGTGCGCCCCCTTGTGTCGCCGCGCGCCCGCCCGTGAACCGATGATTCGCCCAAGGCACAACCGGTAAAGCTCCGGGATACGCATGACCCGTGTACCGGGCGCATGCGCTTCGTACGCTGGTTCGCAGGTGGGTGCCGTCCGGTACGACGGCCGCACGCGGGGGAAGGGACGTGGCAGTGGTCAACGGGGAGATGACGGGCGCGTCGCCCTTAGGGCGGGTGCGCGTTCTGTCGGCGCGCGGGTCCGTGCACGGGGCCGGGGTTCTGGTACGGCCGGGCACCGTGCTGACCTGCGCGCACGTGGTGACGTCGGCCCTCGGGGCGGCCGGCGGGCAAGCCGGGGGCGTTCCTCGGGAGGCCGTCGTCGTGGACGTTCCGGGGCGGCCGGACGTCGAGGCCGGTGAGGCCGCCGTCGTGCCGGACGGCTGGTTTCCCGGCCCCCTGGCCGGCGGGTCGGACGGGGATCTCGCCGTCCTGAGCACGGACTGGTCGCCGCCCGCCGACGTGCTTCCGGCACGGCTCGGCCCGTGCGGGGAACCCGACCGGCGCGAGGTCGGCGTGTACGGCCATCCGGCCGGTGCGCCCGACGGCCTGTGGTCCTCCGCCCGCCTGACCGGGCGCGGCGGGCCGCACCGGGACTGGGTCCAACTGGAGGGACTCGGCACGACGGGGGTCCCGGTGGAACGCGGGTTCAGCGGAGCCGGCGTATGGGATCCGGCGGCGCGACGGGTCGTCGGCCTGGTCACCGCCGCCTACACGGACCGGCAGGCCAAGGTGGCCTGGATGCTCCCGCTGGAGTCGGCGGCCCGCCTGTGGCCGGCGCTCGCCCCGGCCCTCGTGCCGCCCCGGCCGCCCGCACCGCGGAGGTCCCCCGAACCGCCGTCCGACAAGAGCCAGTTCGCCCTGGCCGACGCCCTGCTGAACGTGCCTCAGGTCGAGGACGACGACGCGGCGGCGCTGCGCCGCCTGCTGCCGGCCCCCATCCGCCGCGCCGTCCGCACCAGCCCCCGCCCCCGGCTTCAGCTCTTCTACGTCGTCCAGGCCTGCGCCGACCACCGCGACGGCAGACAGGCCCTGATCGACGCCCTGCGGCTGCTGGACGACGACTCGCAGCCCGCGGGTGCCGTGCTGGAGCTCATCGACGAACTGTGGCCCACCACCGCGGGGGGCGAGGCTCCGTGACACTCGCCCAGGGGGCCTGGGGGCCGCCCAAAGTGCTGCTCGACGCGCTGGACGCCGTCCCGTGCTTCGAGGAGTCAGGACTGCTGCAGGAGTGCGCCCGCCAGGTGGGCCGCGCGCTGGGGGTCGTGATCGCCCTGCCCGACAGCAGCCGGCGGCGTTTCTCGCTGCTGATCCTGCTCAGGGAGGTGATGCCGTATCCGGACGGCATCCAGGTGCTGGGCAGCGTGGTCTCGACGCTGGAGGGCGAGACCCGGCACATGGCCCGGGTGCGCACCGCCATCGCGCTCGCGGAGGTGCCGCTCTTCTCGCCGCAGAGCTGGGAACGGCTGATGTCCCTGCTCGGCGGCCTGGAGGTGCTGGACGTCCCGGGCATCTTCCGGGAGGCACTGGGGCGCCCGGATCCGCTGCCGGTCCACTGCGCGGAGCCGTGGTCGGCGGTGCTGCACGCGGCGACGTTCAACGCCCGCCCCGGCGAACCGCTGCCCTGCGTCCTGCTGGTCGAGCACCTCGCGCACTACGCCAAGGGCCAACAGCAGCAGGACCTGTTCGAGTGGGTGGAGGAGCACCTGATCCGGCCCGACATGTACCCCGGCGCGCCCGCCGCGCACCCGGTCGGGGCCACCGCGCAGACCACGGCCGCCGCCACGGCCAGGGCGAGCGCCGCGGTGCCCGTCGCCGCCCGGGCCGGCGGCGATCTGCCGGCCTCCGGAGCGGGCGGCGCCCCCGTGGCCACGGACGTGACCACCCGCCCCGCCGGCGTGCCGGCCGCCGCCTCCGTCCCGCTCCCGGAGGACGACGCCGCGGACGCCGTCTGGGCGCCCGGCGCCTGCCTGCTGGTCCGGCTGCGCCCCCTGCCCGACCCCGATCACAGCGGGGAGCGGCTCCTGTCGTACTGGTGGCAGATCGACGGTCCGGAGCCGTACCCGGTGCGCGGCGGGGACGTGCGCGTCGATCTGGCCGATCTGCCCGAGCGGGTCAAGACGCTGGTGGAGGAGGCGGAGACGGGTTGGGCCTACTTCTGGAAGGAGGACCTGACCCTGGAGTTCCTGCTGCCCAGGGACCTGCTGGACCTGCCGGTCGAGAGATGGGCGAAACAGGGCTTCCACGGCGCGGGCGGCGCCCTCGGGGAGGACCACCCGGTGGTACTGCGCAGCCTCGAAAGGATGGAACGCGCGGACACGCATGGACGCTGGGCCAAACGCTGGGACGCCCTGGTGACCGCCTGCGGAGGACCCGTCCACTGGTTCCCCGACGAGGGCCGCGCCCGTCTGCTCACCGAGCCGCAGCCGGTGATGGTGGTCCTCAGCGGTCCGCCCGGGGGCGGCGGCGACGGGAGCCCCGGGGTCGATGAGCTGGGTGAGTCCCTGCGGGCGGGTGTGCCGATCGTCGTCTGGGACCGGCGCGGGGGAGTCGATCCAGCCTTTCGTGACGAATTGCAGGAACTCACCTCGCGCAAGGGAATTCATCGACTGCCGGACGCTCTCAGGTCGTTGCGCATAGAGGCCGGGGGCGAGGATCCTGCTGGGGGCGGCTCCTCTACGCTCGGTCGCCACGCAGCTTTGCTCTGGGACGACCCGTACCGCCTACCGGGCGGTCGGTCAGACGCGGCGGATTCATCCGCGCAGGGGGGAGGGTAGGACGAGATGCTTCCCGAGGACGGCGCATCCGGGGGGACGCGTCCGAACGGCGACCGGGTGGCGGGGGGTCCACCGCGGCCGCACGCGAACGGCACCGCGGGCCCCGTACCCGACGGTGCGGTGCGGGGCGCCTCCGACCAGCGGTGGTGGATCTACCGCGGTACGGGGCAGCCCCTGTACGACACCAGCCTCGACGAGCTCCTGCCACCCCCGCCGCCCTGGCGCCGGTTCACCGGCGGTCCCGTGGTCGACCCGCCCCCGGCGGACGACGAGGAGATCGAGCGCCGGCTGGGCCGCGTCTCGGCGTTGTCCACGGGTTCCGACCAGCTCAGGCGTGAGGCCGACATGGTCAACGCGGCCCTGCTGCTGCGCCGGCCGCTGCTCGTCACCGGCCGCCCCGGGACGGGGAAGTCGTCCCTCGCCTACCGCATCAGCCGGGAGCTGAAGCTGGGCCGCGTGCTGCGCTGGCACATCACCAGCCGCACCACGCTGCGCTCCGGGCTCTACGAGTACGACGCGATCGGCCGGGTCCAGGACTCGGCGGCGTTACGCGCCGCGCACCGGCCGTACGACACGGACGGCGCGACCGCCACGGACGGCGCGGGCGACGGCGCTCCGCAGGGCCGCACACCGCGTGAGGAGGGCCTTCCCGGGATCGGCGACTACCTCCAACTCGGCCCGCTCGGCACCGCGTTGCTGCCCTACGAGCTGCCCCGGGTGCTCTTGATCGACGAGTTGGACAAGAGCGACCAGGACCTGGCCAACGACCTGCTCGGCGTCTTCGAGGAAGGCCAGTACCCCGTCACCGAACTGGTCCGGGCCCGGCGTCTGCACCCCAGGGTGACGGTGATGACCGACGATCCGCACCGCAGCGCCGAGATCGCCGACGGTGTCGTCAAGTGCCGGGCGTTCCCGATCGTGGTGATCACCTCCAACGGCGAGCGCGAGTTCCCGCCGGCCTTCCTCCGCCGCTGCCTTCGGCTCCGGATGCCGGACCCGGACCGTTCGCAGCTGGTCGACATGATCACGGCCCATCTGAGGGAGGCGGCGCAGGGGTCGGCGAACTCCGCCCGGGCGGACGAGCTGGTCGAGCGGTTCCTGCGCAACAGCCGCGAGCGGGGCGGCCTCGCCGTGGACCAGCTGCTCAACGCCGTGTTCCTGGCCACCTCCGGCCGTTTCCCCGGCGAGGACGAGGAGTCGCTGGAGCACCTCGTGGACGCGCTGTGGCACCGGCTCGACGGAGCGGGGGCGGAAACGAGGGCCGGATGACGGCGTCCCCCGGAGCCCCCGCCTCACCCGACCGGCCGGAGGGGGGAACCCGGGCTGCCCTGGACCGGGAGCTGCCGACCTGGACGGAACTGGCCGACGCGCTGTACCTGGCGGCCTGCCAGGACGCCGCCGTGCCGCTGTTCGACGTGCCCGGCCGCGAGGCCCGGGAGCGCGGCGAGCGGTCCCGCCGGGAGAACCGTCCCGGGGAGCGGCCGGCGCCGCGGGACCGCCACGACTCCCCCGGGCCCGGCGAGTCCCGGCCGCCCGGGGAGCCCGGTGGCGACCCGGCCGACGGGTCCGGCACGCCCAGGGAACGGGAGCCCGAGGACCGGGATGGCACACCCCCGGACCCCGAGGACGGCACGGGCGACCGTCACCCGGCCGGCGAGCCCCCGGCTCCGGGCGGCTCGCGCACACCCGACGACGACTCCCGAACCCCCGACGACGGCTCCCGGACACCCGGCGACGGCTCCCGGACCTCCGAGGCGCAGGACGACGGCCACGACCTCGGATCCGGCGACGAACTCGACGAACTGCTCCTGCTGGAAGAGGGGCTGACCACCCTGGCGGACGCGGCCCGCCCGCTCTTCGCCGCGCTCCCCGCGGCGAGGCCGGCCGGTCTGCGGACCCGCCCCGCCCCGCACGCGGACGCGTGGCCCACCGAGCAGGTCGCCTGGCCCGCGTCCCCCCGGCTGGCCGACTCCCTGGCCCTGGGCAGATCGCTGCGCCCGCTGCGCCTGTTCCTCGCCTCGCCCCACGAGCTGGAGCTGGACGAGGAGGCGACCGCCGAGCAGGCGGCGCTGGCCGGGGTGTGGACACCGGTGTGCCGGGCGGTCCCGGAGCGGCGACTGGACCTGCTGCTGCTGGTGGACGACAGTCCCTCGATGGCCCTGTGGTCGCACACGGCACGGCAGATCGCCGAGCTGATGGAGCAGACGGCGGCCTTCCGCACCGTACGGCTGGTCCGCTGGGACCCGGACGGCGGCGACGCGGCGGCGGGCCTCGCGGCGGCCGAACTCCACTCCGGAGACCGACAGTTGGTGCTGGCAGTCACCGACGGCGGCCACAGCGCCTGGCGCACCGGCCGGGCAGCGGCGCTGCTGCACCGGCTGGGCCGGCACTCCCCTGTCGCCGTACTGAGCCTGCTGCCCCAGCACCTGTGGGACCTGACGCTGCCCACGGTCGCCCGGACCCGGCTGCGGGCGCCCGCCCCCGCCACTCCCAACCGCTCCTACGACGCCGAGTGGAAGCACCCGCACGCGGACCCGCTGGGCCCCGAGCCGGAGTTCGCGCCGCACCCCGGGCTGGGGACCGCGATCCCGGTGCCGGTCGTCGAGCTGCGGCCGGCGTCACTGGCCCGCTGGGCCCGGCTGGTGGCCGCGGGGGGCAGCGGCGAATGGCACGGGCTGGCCGCACTGTGGACCGCGCCGGACCGGGACCTGCGCTCGGCGGTGATCGGCCCGGTCCCCGAGCGGCTCGCCGGCATCGTGGCGGAGCCGCCGCACCCCGAACCACAGCGGACAGTGCCACGGCCCGCGGAACCACGGCGCGCGGACCCGTCCCGGCCCACGGAACCGCGGCGGGCCGGCGCCGTAGCGGACGAGTCGCCCGCGGTCCGGCGGGCCAGGCGCGCCGCCACCGTGGTGCGCCGGTTCCGCGCCACTGCCTCCCCGGCCGCGTACGCCCTCGCCCAGCGCCTGGCCGCGGCCCCCCTCAACCTCCCTGTGATGCGGCTGCTCCAACAGGCCCAGCCGGGCGCGAGATTCTGGAACCTGGCCGAAATCGTGCTGCTGGGCCTGGTGCGCCGCACCGACGGCACCGCGGACGTGGAGGACCCCCACCGGGTGTCCTTCGACTTCGTGGACGGCGTACGGGAGGAACTGCTCGCCCTCGGCAGCCGGGTCGAGACGATCCGGGCGCTGGACGAGGTCCGGCGTCATCTCGGACCGGTACTGGAGGAGGTGTGGGGGGAGGGCGCGAGCGCGCTGGTCGCCCCGGAGGGGGATCCGGCGGACCCTCCGATGACGGAGCACACCCGCCCGTTCGTCAACCACCTGTACACGGCGCTGTGCGCGGTGTCCGGGCCCTACCTCGCTCGCGCCAACCACCTGGGCCGGCTGCTGCAGCGCACGGCCGTCCCCCGCCAGGCCGGAAAGGTCGCCACCGGCACGGCGCCCACACCAGGGCACAAGCGGCCATCAGGGTATTCATCCGTAGAAATGCGATCAGAATTGAACATTGCGCCCACGGACGCGCTAGATTACGGGCCGCGAACGCCTGAAACCCCACAACCGGCGAACGCCCCGCAACCGGCGGGGAATTCACCCACGGAACCGTCGTCCGCCCCCGTTCCGCCCACCCAGCCCAGCTCCTCCCCCACTCCCTCCCCCGCGCCCGCGTCCGCGCCCGCGCGTCCACGACAAGGAGGCATCGCCGTGACTGCCGGTCTGCCCGTTGCCACGGGCCCGCGAAGCCCGCACGACCCGCCCCGCATCTGGGGGAACGTCCCGCAGCGGAACCGGAACTTCACGGGGCGCGAGACGCTGCTCGAACGGCTCCAGGAACGGCTGAGCAGCGGTGTCACCGCGGTCCTGCCGGAGGCCCTGCACGGCATGGGCGGCGTCGGCAAATCGCAGATCGCCATCGAGTACGTCTACCGGCACAGCCGGGACTACGGGCTCATCTGGTGGATCCCGTCCGAGCAGGAGAACCAGATCGTCCAGTCGCTGATCGAACTGGGCGAGCAGATGGGCCTCCAGGCGGGTTCCGAGATGAGCGCGGTGCCCGCGGTGCTCGACGCCCTGCGCCGGGGCGAGCCGTACCGCGACTGGCTGCTGGTGTTCGACAACGCGGAGAACCCCAAGGAGGTGCGCAAGTACTTCCCCAACGACGGGCCCGGACGCATCGTCGTGACCTCCCGGAACTTCCAGTGGTCCACCGACGCCAGCTCTCTGGAGGTCGACGTGTTCGCACGCGACGAGAGCGTCGCCCTGCTGCGCCGTCGCAGCCCCCAGCTGCCCGACGACGCCGTCGATCACCTCGCCGCCGCCCTCGGCGACCTGCCGCTCGCGGTGGAACAGGCCGCGGTGTGGCTCGCCGAGACCGGGATGCCGGTGCAGCAGTACCTCGAGGTCTACGAGCGCAACTTCACCGAGCTGATGCAGTCGGAGCCGCCCGGCGACTACCCGCTGTCGGTGGCGGCCGCCTGGAACGTCTCCCTCGGCCGGCTGCGCGAGACCCGCCCCGACGCCCTCCAGCTCCTCCAGGTCTGCGCCTTCTTCGCTCCCGAGCCCATCGAGTGGGACCTGTTCTCCGCGGTGCGCGGCATCTCCGTCCCGCAGGAACTCCAGTCCGCGCTCGACGACCCGGTCAAGCTGGGCCGGGCGGTCCGCGAGATCGGCCGGTACGCGCTGGCGCGGATCGACCACCGGCAGAACACCGTCCAGCTGCACCGACTGGTCCAGCGCGTGCTCGTCGAGCAGATGAACACGCAGGAGCGGGCGACGATGCGGCACGCGGCCCACCAGCTGCTGGCGCACGCCGATCCCAGGAACCCGCAGCGCGCCAGCTACTGGCCGCGCTACTCCGCTCTCCTCACCCACGTGCGGGCGTCCAACGCCGTGGAGTGCGAGGAGCCGTGGACCCGCCGCCTGGTCCTGAACGAGGTGTGGTTCCTGCGCGCCCGCGGCGACCACGCGGCGGCCCTCGAACTGGGCGAGCGAGCCGCGCGGATCTGGCGCGGGACCCTGGGCGAGGACCACGAGGAGGTCCTCGCCATCGACCAGCAGATCGCCGAGGCACTGCGGGAGCAGGGAACCCATCTGCGGCGGGCGTACGAACTCCAGGCCGGGCTCTTGGATCGCTTCCGCAGGGTGCTGGGCGAGTCCCACGAGGACACGCTCCAGGCGCAGAGCTTCATGGCCATCCACCAGCGCAACCGCGGCAACTTCAACGAGGCGCGCGAACTGGACCAGCGCGTCTACGAGACCAGTCTGCGGGAGTTCGGCGCGGACGACCCGGCCACGCTTCTCGCCGCCCACAACTACGCGGTGAGCCTGCGCCTGGCCGGCGCCTCGGAAACGGCCCGGCAGCTCGACTACGACACCTGGCAGCGTCGGATCGAGGCACTGGGCGAGGACCACATCTACACCCTGTCCACGCGGGAGGCCTATCTGCTCGACCTCCAGGAGGTCGGCCGCTACGAGGAGTCCCTCGAGGGGTATGAGCAACTGGCCGAGGAGGTCACCGAGAAGCTGGGCGAGCGCCATCCCTTCACGGCGCTGGTCAACCGCAACCGGTGCGTCATCCGCCGCAAGACGGGCGATCACGAAGGCGCGTACGCGTTGTCCCGCCGCTACATCGAGCTGATCGCCGAGATGCTCGGCACCGACAGCCGCTATTACCTGCTGACCGCGATCAGCCATGCCAACGACCTGCGCCAGGTCGGCAAGCTCCTGGAGTCGCGCGCGCTGAGCGAGCAGGTGCTGGAACGGCACCGCGAACGGTATGGCCGGGAGCACCCGCACAGTTACGCGGTCGCCATGAACCTCGCGGTGACGCTCAGGCTGCTCGGGCAGCCCGAGGCCGCGCTGGAACTGGACGCCGAGACGGTCGAGGGCCTGACCCGTGTGCTCGGCGCGGGCCACCCCCGTACCCTGCTCGCCCGTATGAACCTGGCCAGCGACCACTTCGCCCTCGGTCACCCCCAGGAGGCGTACGCCATCGACGAGGCCGTGGCCGAGGAGTCGGCACGGCTGCGCGAGCACCACCCGGCGAACGTGGCCATGCAGCTCAATCTGAGCTACGACCTCAAGGCGCTGCGCCGTACGGAGGAGAGCGAACGGCTGTACGCCGCGGCCCTGGAGCGCTACCGCAGCGAACTTGGCCCCTCCCACGCCGCAACGCTCGACGCCGAGAAGGGCCTGCGAGCCAACGCCGACATCGACCTGTTGTCGCTGTAGGTCACCACTGCGGGGTTGCGGGAGTCCGCAACCCCGGCTCAAGTCGCCGCGGCGAGCCAGGCGGCGAGGTCGAGGGGGGCGGGGAGTCCGCCCCCGGCGGCGACAACGGCCCGGCGCACGCCGACCACCACCTCGGGCCGGCCCAGGAGCAGGGCGGACCCCGGTTCCCGGGCGGGCTCGGGAAGCGCCAGCACGGCGCCGATCCACGCCTCCGCGTCGTGCGGGTCCCGTTCCGCCCACTCCGCGTAGCCGAGCGCGGCCTCGTCCGCATGGCCCGCGACCGCGGCGTACTCGGCCCGGCGTGCCGGGTCCCCGCTCTTGTCCTCCTGCCGACGTCGGCGAGCGAAGCGGTCCGGCGCCGACAGGCGGTACCGGGCGAGCGGGCCGAAGGTGTCGGGGCGGATCAGGTCGGAACGCGGACGCAGGGTCGAGGGCGGCAGTTGGGGCGAAGCCTTTCCGGCCGCCCAGGCCGTGGCCAGCCGCTCGGCCGTGGGCCGGGCGATCTCCAGATGCCGCGCCCGCCACACGGCACGCCGCAGCGCGCAGTAGTGCTCGGCAAGTGCACGTGGACCGTTCGGTACGTCGTCCTGCTGCCACTCCTCGACGAGCGCCGCGATCTCGTCGACGAACAGCCTGCCCGCCTCGGTCAGGGCCTCTTCGGTCGCGAGCGAGGCGACGGCCTCCCGCACCTGCTCCCGGTACACGGCGAACTCGAAGTCGGCGCGCTGCGCCTCCGCCCCCGTCGCGTGCGCCCGGTGCGTTCGCCAGAACCCGGCGACCCCGGCGAACGCGAACACTCCGTGCAGCAGGCCGAGTACCGGCCGGGGATCGCTGCGCCAAGGCGCGTAGTAGAGCCGGCTCACCTCGGGGTCACCAAGCCGGTCTTCTCCGACCTGTACCAGTTGCACCAGGCTGAGCAGCGCGTTGAGCTGCTGATGCCGGCTTTCATGGACGAGGACCGCCGCCGTCTGGGTTACGTCGTACGGCAGCGACAGGGAGACCGCGCCGAAGGCCTCCAGCGAGGACGCACTGGCGACGAGACCGCCCCTTGTCGTGGGGAACGGCCGTGGCACGAACATCCGTACCAGCGCCTTCAGCGCGGCGGCGTCCGCCGGGGACTCCTGGTCGAGGAGGGCGTACGCGCCGGCGAGGCGGTTCTCCCACAGCTCTAATCTGCGCTCGCCCAACCGGTCCGGACACCTCGGGTACCGCGCGAAGTCGCGGTACGGCGTCACCGTGTCCAGCCACGGGCCCACTGACGCGGTGCCGTCCGCAGGGGGCGTTCGGGAGTGCACCACCCGCAGCGGGCGCCAGCCCGGCGACGACGTGGTGGAGAAGCGGGGCAACCGCACCTGCGCGAGTTCCCCCCGCACGACGGCGCCGTCCCCCTCCAGCCGGACTTCCGCCTCACTCCACCGGCGCTGGGCCACTGGTCCCGCCACTCCCGCACCAGGCAGCCACACCATGCCCCGGTGGGCCGGCACCCGAAGTACGGCGGGGACCCCGGCACGCAGTGCCGCCGCCGCGGCCAGCGCCTGGAACTGGCCGAGGTCGGCCCACCGCGGGGCCGAGGAGGACGACGTGCCGTCCGATCCGCTGAGACGTCTCAGCAAACGCAGTGCCCAGGCCATGACGGTGGGATCGCCGAGCACGGTCTCGACCGCCTCGGGGGCGTGTCGCTGGGCAGCGCACAGCAACTGCCAGGCGGCCTGGGCCGACGGCACACCACCGGGGCGCCGCGCGGTCCGGGCAGCCTCGTCGACGCGGTCCAGCAAAGCACGCAGGATCAAGAGGAGTTGACTGCGCTGCGCCGACCGCAGCAGATGCAGATCGGCCAGGTTCGCACGTCCCGCCGCCATGGCCCCGAGCGTCTCCCGGGAGACCCGATGGACGTCGAGCGGCATAGCCGTCACGGTTGCCACTGACCGGGCCGACGCCCGCGCAGGCAGCCCGGCCCCTCGCTGTTGCCGTCCCCGGCAAGCGTCCCGAATGCCAGACTCGCCCTGATCTCCGCCCGGCTCAACGCGCGTCGCAGTGTCGGATCGTCGCAGGAATGCAGCTCCGCCAAAGAGATCCCGGATAGATCGACGAGGTCGGAACAGAAGTCCTTCGCAGACTCTGCCATACCGTGGTTCCCCCTGACGTGGTGGTTTGGCGGCTCGGGGTGCGCTTCCATGGTGGCTGCAATGGCCCGCCAGTGGAAGACGGCCGCAGGTCATACAGCGTGGGGCCGACGCGGGACCCGAAGAGGTATCAGGAGGGGGCGGACATGACGCGGTTGCTGCGTTTCCCGGCACAGGACGGTGACGGTTTCCTGGTCGTGGAGGTGGCGGAGGACGAACCGGGCGTGGTCGAGGTCTCCCGCGCGGGCGACGCAGTGGCCGACGCCACGGCGTCGTTCGAGGAGGGCGTCGACCGGATCCGGAACGCGGCCGCGGCCGCGCTGCGACGGCTGCGGGACATGCCGAGCCCGCCCAGCGAGGTCGGTCTGGAGTTCGGGGTGCGGTTCAACGCCGAACTGGGCGCGGTCATCGCCAAGTCGGAGGCGGAGGCGCATCTGAAGGTGACGATGACGTGGCGGTCGGACACGGCGGGTGACTGAACCGGTTTCCCCCCGGCAGCGGCCCTACGTACTGTAGGGGGTCGGCTCGCCATTCAACCACCGACGGGGGACCCATGCAGGAAGCACGTGGTACGGGGCGGCCCGGTGCCTCGCCCGGGGAGGACGCGCAGGGCGGGCTCGGGCCGACCGTCGTCCTGCTCGTCGTCAGCCTCACCGTCGCCGCTGTCGGGGTCTACCTGCTGTCCGGCTTCGGGCTGCACAGCCTCAACCCGCGGCCGCGGCTGTTCCGGGCCGGTTTCGCCACGGCCGGGGTGATCGTCGCCACGGTGGCGGCCGGCGCGGCGGTGGGCAACCTGGCCTGGCTGCTGACGGCGTCCCGCAGACGCACGTCCACTCCCGCCGACGGCCGGCGCGCGCCCGCCTCGCTTCCCACCGACTAGGAGCCGGGCCCGCCCCGTCCCGCCCCGCGCCTTCGTTCCTTTTCCTTACCTTTTCCAGACGCTCAGCGGACCAGGGTCCGACGCATGCCCGTTACCCTACAGAGCGTAGGGTCGGCGCCATCGCCATTGGACGTACGACCGCTCACCCTCCGGCTGCCCACTTTGTCCACGCCGGTTCCGTCCCCGCCGGCTTGCCCGGCCCGCTCCGAGGTGACGTGTCACCCATGCCCGCACAGCAGTCGCTCCTCGTCCCCGCCCAGCGTGACGCCGGCGCCTCCCCGCCTCCCCCGCCGGGCCTCCGGCTACGGACGCGGGCCGCGGCGGCCACCGTCTGGTACCTGCGGCTGCTCGCGGTGCTCAACATCGTCGCGGTGCTCTCCCTGCCGTTCCGCGAGGAGGTCCACGAGCACAACGGCGGTGAGTTCTTCACGCCGTACCTGGCCACCGCCGGCCTGGTCTCGGCGGTGCTCGCGCTGTTCCTGGCCGTGGTGATGCGGCGCCGCAAACGCGCCGCCTGGGCGTTCAACCTGCTGCTCGCCGGGCCCCTGTTCGTCCTCTACGTCCTCGCGCTGACCCAGGACCGGTTCCACGACCACGTCTTCAACTGGGTCTCCGCCGCGCTCACCGGCCTCTTCGTGACCGCGCTGCTGATCGGCCGGCGCGAGTTCCACGCCGTCGGCGACCGCTCCAACCCGAGGCTCGCCCTCGCCGTCGGCGCCGGCGGCGTCCTGGTCAGCGCGGGCCTCGGCACCTGGCTGGTGGACGCCACCAACCGGGCGCACGGCGGCGCCTCCCTGACCGAGCGGATCGGCTACGTCCTGCTGCGCGGCGTCAGCGTCGGACCGCTCGCCGACCGCGTTCCGGCCGTGCACGTGCCCCACTGGGTCGACATCACCATCAACATCTCGATCGCGGCGACCTTCCTCCTCGTCCTGTACGCCTGCTTCCGCTCCCCCCGCGGCCGCGCCCTGCTCGGCGAGGAGGACGAGAAGCGGCTGCGCGAACTGCTCGGCGGACACGGCGAGCGGGACTCCCTCGGCTACTTCGCGCTCCGCCGCGACAAGGCCGCGATCTTCTCCCCCACCGGCAAGGCCGCCGTCACCTACCGCGTCGTCGGCGGGGTCAGCCTCGCCTCCGGCGACCCCATCGGCGACCCGGAGGCGTGGCCCGGCGCCATCGACGCCTGGCTGGCCGAGGCCCGCCGGCACGCCTGGACGCCCGCCGTGATGGGCGCGAGCGAGGAGGCCGGCACGATCTACGCCCGGCATGGTCTCGACGCCCTCGAACTGGGCGACGAGGCCATCGTCGACGTCGCCGACTTCAGCCTTGAGGGGCGCGCCATGCGCGTCGTACGGCAGGCCCACAACCGGGTCCGCCGGGCCGGCTACACCGTGTGCGTCCGTCGGCACGAGGACATCCCCGACGAGGAGATGGCGCTGCTCGTGGAGCGCGCCGACCGCTGGCGCGACGGCGCCACCGAGCGCGGCTTCTCCATGGCGCTGGGACGGCTGGGCGATCCGGCCGACGGCCGCTGCGTGATGCTGGAGTGCCGGGACGCCGACGGGGCGCCGCGGGCGCTGCTGAGCTTCGTCCCGTGGGGCGAGCACGGGCTGTCGCTTGACCTCATGCGCCGCGACCGCGACGGCGAGAACGGCCTGATGGAGTTCATGGTGGTCGAACTGCTGCTGCGCGCGGAGGAGTTCGGGGTGCGGCGGGTGTCGCTGAACTTCGCCATGTTCCGCTCGGTCTTCGAACGCGGAGCGCGGCTGGGCGCCGGGCCGGTGCTGCGGCTGTGGCGCTCGGTGCTCACCTTCTTCTCCCGCTGGTGGCAGATCGAGTCGCTGTACCGCGCCAACGCCAAGTACCGGCCGGTCTGGGAGCCCCGCTTCCTGCTGTTCGCCAAGAGCAGCGACATCCCGCGCATCGGGATCGCCAGCGCCCGCGCCGAGGGCTTCCTCACCCCGCCCGCCCTGCCGTCCCTCGCCCGCCGCAAGGAGTCCCGGCCGGACGGGGAGTACGCCGACACCTCTTCCTAGAGGGCGGATCCCGTCGGCGTCCCGGGTCCCCGGGCGGTGTCCCAGGTCCCCGGGCGGCGTCCCGTCTCAGGTGCCGCGGCCCGGGTCCCGGCCCGGACCGCGGGATTCGGTCGCCGTTCCGCCCGTGTCGTGGTGGCCCCGTTCCGCGCCCGCCGTGAACCCGATCACCGATCCGCCGCCCTCGCGGCGGAAGGCGAACGGCGCGCCGCCGTGGGCCAGGGCCACCTCGCGGACGATGGACAGGCCGAGGCCGGAACCGGGCAGGGAGCGGGCGTCGGCGGCGCGGTAGAAGCGGTCGAAGACGCGTATCAGGTCGCCCGCGGCGATACCGGGCCCGCGGTCGAGGACCTCGACGCGGACCGTGCCCGGCCGGGTGGGCCCGGCGACGGCGATCTCGATGGGCGCCTTGCCGCCGCGGTCGAACTTGGTGGCGTTCTCCACGAGGTTGGAGATGGCCCGCTGGAGCATGCCCGGCCGGCCCTGAATCGTGGTGTCGCCGCTGGAGCGGACCACGATGTCGCGTCCGCTGCGCCGGCGCGCCAGTCCCGCGACGTCCTCGGCGATGTCGGCGATGTCGACCCGCTGCACGGGCTCGGAGTCGGACTGCCCGGCCGCGAGGTCGACCAGTTCGTTGACCAGGTCGGTCAGCTCGCGGGCCTCCTGGGTCAGGTCGGCGACCAGTTCCTCGCGGGTGGCGGGCGGCAATTCGTCGATGCGGCGCAGCAAGGAGATGTTCGTACGCAGGGAGGTCAGCGGCGTACGCAGTTCGTGGCCCGCGTCCTGGACCAGGCGGCGCTGGTCCTCCTCGGACTGGGCGAGCCGGCCGAGCATGCGGTCGAAGGAGCGGCCGAGGCGGCCCACCTCGTCGTAGCCGGTGACGGGCACCGCGACGCCGAGCCGCTGGGTGCGGGCGACGCCCTCGGCGGCGGAGGTGAGGATCACCAGCCGGCGCGTGATGCGGCGGGCCAGCCACCAGCCGCACAGGCCGGCGGCGATCACCACGGCCCCCATCAGGATCAGCGTGCGCTGCTGGAGCGCGCGCAGCAGGTCCTCGGTGTCGCTGAACTCCTGGGCGACCTGCACGGCGCCGTGGCCCTTGCCGAGGGCGACGGTCGCGATCCGGTACACCTCGCCCTTGACATGCACGTCCTTGTACTCGACGGCCTTGCCGGCCTTCGCCGCGGCGGCGACGGCCTTGTCCTCGGCGGTCACGGGCAGCGGCGGTGTGCCGTGGTCGACGATCTCGCCGTGGGCGCCGAGCACCTGCACGTTGGTGCGGTTGGGCCGGACCAGTTCGTGCCCGGGACGGGAGGAGGTGAAGTCCGCGGGCGTCAGCTGGTAGCGCCGGACCTCGTCCCGTACGTCCTGCACGACCTGGGTGAACACCGACTGCTGGTCCACCCGCACCAGCCGGGCGGCGGAGTTGTACGACAGGATGCCGACGAGGACGGTGACAGCGGCGGTCACCACGGCGAACGACACCGCGAACGTGGTCCGCAGCGACGACAGCCGGGGCCGCGGTCTGTCCAGCAGCCGCGCGAGGCGGCCCACTCAGTCCTCCCGGAGCACGTAGCCCACGCCTCGGACGGTGTGGATCAGCTGCGGCGCGTTCGGCTCGTCGAGCTTGCGGCGCAGGTAGCCGACGTAGACGGCGAGGTTCTTGGAGCCGGGGCCGAAGTCGTAGCCCCAGATCCGGTCGTAGATGGTGGAGTGGTCCAGCACGATCCCCGCGTTGCGGACGAGCAGCTCGAGGAGTTCGAACTCGGTGCGGGTCAGCTCCAGCTCGCGTGTGCCCCGCCACACCCGGCGGGCCTGGAGGTCCATGCGGATCCCGGCCGCCTCGACCTGCCGCTCGGGCACCTGCGGCTCCTTCACCGGTACGTCCCCCGCGCCGCCCACGCCGACGCCGACCGGGCTGGTGCGGCGCAGCAGGGCGCGCAGCCGGGCGAAGACCTCCTCCACGTCGAACGGCTTGACGACGTAGTCGTCGGCACCGGCGTCCAGGCCGGCGATCCGGTCGGCGGTCTCCACCAGGGCGGTGAGCATGAGGATCGGGGTGCGGTCGCCCTCGGCGCGCAGCACCCGGCAGACCTGGAGCCCGTCGATGCCCGGCATCATCACATCGAGGACGAGGATGTCCGGCGGGCTCTTGTGGGCCTGGGCGAGTGCCTCGACGCCGTCGGCGACCGCCGTCACGTCGTAACCCTCCAGCGTCAGGGCACGCTCCAGGGCGTGACGGATGGCACGGTCGTCTTCGGCGAGGAGCAGAGTCTGAGGCACCCGTCCAGTCTGCCAAGGCCGCAGGCCCGCGACCGAGACGAATGGGCCTACGATCACCCTTTTTACCCGCCTCTCACCGACTCGGAGGCAACGCGCCGGGCCGCCTACCGTCCTCTCACCATCGGCGGCGGCCCCCGCCCGCCCGCGGCCCTCCCGAGCGGCGGATACGCGTCACCTCCGCAGCGCCGCCAGTTGCTCCTCGAACGGCACCACCGTGAACCCGCCGGCCTGCGCGTGCGCGGCCTGCTCCGGCACGGCGGCCCGCTCCGGCCGCCGCCCTGCCGACAGCCCCGTCATCAGCGCCGCCAGTTCCCGCGCGGCCCGCGCGATCCGCTCGGGCAGGCCTTCGGCGCCCCAGTCCTCCGAGGCGGCGTAGACGCCGGTGGGGACGACGACGGCCTTCAGGTACGCGAAGAGCGGGCGCAGCGCGTGGTCGAGGACCAGGGAGTGGCGGGCGGTGCCGCCGGTCGCGGCGATCAGCACCGGCTTGCCGGCCAGCGCGCCCTCGTCCCGTACCCCGAGCACGTCGAAGAAGGACTTGAACAGTCCGCTGTAGGAGGCGGAGAACACCGGCGTGACGACGACCAGCCCGTCCGCCTCCGCGACCGCGTCCAGCGCGTCCGCCAGGGCCGGGCCGGGGAAGCCGCCGGTGAAGTTGTGCGCGATCTCCACGGCCAGGTCCCGCAGTTCGATCACGCGCGCGTCCACCGCCCCGGCGTGCTCGGCGGTCGCGGCCGCCAGCCGGTCGGCCAGCAGCCGCGTGGAGGACGGGACGCTCAGCCCCGCCGAGACGACGACGAGCTTCATACGGTGCTCACCTCTTCCTCGTTCCCGGACCGGCTCGCGGCCAGCAGGGAGCCATGGTTCGGCGCGTCCGGCACGTCCGCCGGGCGGCCCTTGGCGAACTCCTCGCGCAGCACCGGCACGACCTCCTCGCCCAGCATGTCGATCTGCTCCAGCACGGTCTTCAGGGGCAGGCCCGCGTGGTCCATCAGGAACAGCTGGCGCTGGTAGTCGCCGGCGTACTCGCGGAAGGACAGCGTCTTCTCGATGACCTGCTGCGGGGAGCCGACGGTCAGCGGGGTCTGGGCGGTGAAGTCCTCCAGGGAGGGCCCGTGGCCGTAGACCGGCGCGTTGTCGAAGTAGGGGCGGAACTCGCGCACCGCGTCCTGGGAGTTCTTCCGCATGAACACCTGGCCGCCGAGCCCGACGATCGCCTGCTCGGGCGTGCCGTGCCCGTAGTGGGCGTACCGGGCCCGGTACAGCTCGACCATCCGCTTGGTGTGGTCGGCCGGCCAGAAGATGTTGTTGTGGAAGAAGCCGTCGCCGTAGTACGCGGCCTGCTCGGCGATCTCCGGGGAGCGGATGGAGCCGTGCCAGACGAAGGGCGGTACGCCGTCCAGCGGGCGGGGCGTGGAGGTGAAGCCCTGCAACGGCGTGCGGAACTTGCCCTCCCAGTCGACGACGTCCTCGCGCCACAGGCGGTGCAGCAGGGCGTAGTTCTCGACGGCGAGGTTGATGCCCTGCCGGATGTCCTGCCCGAACCAGGGGTAGACCGGGCCGGTGTTGCCACGCCCCATCATCACGTCCACCCGCCCGTCGGCCAGGTGCTGGAGCATCGCGAAGTCCTCGGCGATCTTCACCGGGTCGTTGGTGGTGATCAGGGTGGTGGAGGTGGACAGGATCAGCCGCTCCGTCCGCGCGGCGATGTAGCCGAGCATCGTGGTCGGGGACGACGGCACGAACGGCGGGTTGTGGTGCTCACCGGTCGCGAAGACGTCCAGGCCGGCCTCCTCGGCCTTCAGCGCGATGGCGACCATGGCCTTGATCCGCTCGCGCTCGGTCGGCGTACGCCCCGTGGTGGGGTCCGGCGTGACGTCGCCGACGCTGAAGATCCCGAACTGCATGGCCACTCACCCTCCAAGTTTGTTGACGGTTCAACTATACCTGCCCAACCGTCCCCGTCCCGGAAGTATTCCGCCCCGCCCGATACGACGACTCGGCCGGCCCCCACGGGGGAGGGCGGCGACCGGAAAGCAGCCGGCCGGACCGCCCTCCGCCCGGCAGAGGCCCCGTGCGAGGCTGCCCTCATGCTGATCCTGCGTTCCGCCGCCCTCTTCGTCGTCGCCGCACTGTTCGAGATCGGCGGCGCCTGGCTGGTCTGGCAGGGCGTGCGCGAGCACCGCGGCTGGATGTGGGCCGCCGGCGGCGTCCTGGCGCTCGGCGCGTACGGCTTCGTCGCCACCTTCCAGCCCGACGCCCACTTCGGCCGCGTCCTCGCCGCCTACGGCGGGATCTTCGTCGCCGGTTCGATCCTGTGGGGCATGGTCGCCGACGGCTACCGGCCCGACCGCTGGGACGTGACCGGTGTGCTGGTCTGCCTGGCGGGCATGGCCGTGATCATGTGGGCGCCACGGAACGGCGGCTGACGTTCGCCTAGGCTGGGCGGAGCGAACGCACCACACCTCCGCCCCGAGGAGCAGCCCATGGCCACCGCCGCCCCGTCCGCCGCCTCCCGCATCGCCGTCGTGACCGGTGCGAGCAGCGGCATCGGCGCCGCCACGGCCCGGCAGCTCGCCGCCGCCGGCTACCGGGTCGTCCTGACCGCCCGCCGCAAGGACCGCATCGAGGCACTGGCCGAGGAGATCGGCGCGGCCGGCCACTCCGCCACTGCCTACCAGCTGGACGTCACCGACCGCGCGGCGGTGGACGAGTTCGCCACGGCCTTCAAGTCCGTCGGCGTCCTGGTCAACAACGCGGGCGGGGCACTGGGCGCCGACCCCGTCGCCACCGGCGACCCGGCCGACTGGCGCACGATGTACGAGACGAACGTCCTCGGCACCCTCAACCTCACCCAGGCCCTCCTGCCCAAGCTGGAGGCCAGTGGCGACGGCACGGTGGTCGTGGTCTCCTCCACCGCCGGTCACGGCACCTACGAGGGCGGCGGTGGCTACGTCGCCGCCAAGCACGGCGCCCACGTCCTCGCCGAGACCCTCCGCCTGGAGATCGTCGGCAGGCCGGTCCGGGTCATCGAGATCGCCCCCGGCATGGTCAGGACCGAGGAGTTCGCCCTCACCCGCTTCGGCGGCGACCGGGAGAAGGCCGCCAAGGTCTACGACGGCGTGGCCGAGCCGCTGACGGCCGACGACGTGGCCGACACCATCACCTGGGCGGTCACCCGCCCCAGCCACGTCAACATCGACCTCCTGGTCGTCCGCCCCCGCGCCCAGGCGTCGAACACCAAGGTCCACCGGGAGCCGCGATGACCGACGACCGCGACCGTGATACGGAGCGGGAACGCCTCGCCCTGGAGAAGAAGCGCGAACGGTACGTCTGGTACTACCTCGGCTACTTCCTCTTCGGCATCCACGTCGTCGCCTTCGTGATGATCTACGCGGTCCGCCACGCCAAGTAGCCGTACGGCCCGGGCGTACGGCCGCGCCCGCGGGCGTCAGCCCTTCACGCAGACGACCTGCCGCAGCTTCGCCACGACCTCCACGAGGTCCCGCTGCTGGTCGATGACCTGCTCGATCGGCTTGTAGGCGCCCGGGATCTCGTCGACGACGCCCGAGTCCTTGCGGCACTCCACGCCCCGCGTCTGCTCCTCCAGGTCCTTGGTGGAGAAGCGGCGCTTGGCGGCGTTGCGGCTCATGCGCCGGCCGGCGCCGTGCGACGCGGAGTTGAAGGACTCCTCGTTCCCGAGACCCTTGACGATGTACGAGCCGGTGCCCATGGAGCCCGGGATGATGCCGTACTCCCCCGCCCGGGCGCTGATCGCTCCCTTGCGGGTGACGAGGAGGTCCATGCCCTCGTAGCGCTCGCGGTTCACGTAGTTGTGATGGCAGCTCACCTCGGGCTCGAAGGTCACCCTGGCCTTCTTGAACTCCCGGCGGATCACGTCCTTCAGGAGCGCCATCATGATCGCGCGGTTGTACCTCGCGTACTCCTGGGCCCAATACAGGTCGTGCTCGTACGCCGCCATCTGCGGTGTGTCCGCCACGAAGACGGCGAGGTCGCGGTCGACCAGCCCCTGGTTGTACGCAAGCTTCTGCGCGACGCCGATGTGGTGCTCGGCGAGTTCCTTGCCGATGTTGCGGGAGCCGGAGTGCAGCATGAGCCACACCGACTGGGACTCGTCGACGCAGACCTCCACGAAGTGGTTTCCGCTGCCCAGCGTTCCCATCTGCTTCGTGGCGCGCTCCTGACGGAATCTGACCGCCTCCGCCACCCCGTCGAAACGCCCCCAGAACCCGTCCCACCCCGCGGTGGCCAGGCCGTGGAACCGTCCCGGATCGACGGGATGGTCGTGCATTCCCCGCCCCACCGGAATCGCCTGCTCGATCTTCGAGCGGAGGCGGGACAGGTCGCCGGGGAGATCGCCGGCCCTCAGCGAGGTCTTCACGGCCGACATTCCGCAGCCGATGTCCACGCCCACCGCCGCCGGGCAGACCGCGCCCCGCATCGCGATGACCGAGCCGACCGTCGCGCCCTTGCCGTAGTGCACGTCCGGCATGACGGCGAGGCCCTTGATCCAGGGGAGGGTCGCGACGTTACGGAGCTGCTGCATCGCCACGTCCTCGACCGTCGCCGGGTCGGCCCACATGCGGATCGGGACCTTCGCGCCCGGCATTTCCACATACGACATATCGCCCTCATTCCCCCGGAAACAAAACAGAAGCATGGAAACGCAATACCAGCGCCAAGGTCGGTGAAACAGGACAACGGACCGGCGTCCGCGGCAGTGCGTGCGATACACATTGTCTCCAGGGAGCGCCCCCGCCCGGCAAGCGAATAACCAGCGGGGCCAGTGAAAGCGAGAGGAGCCTGACCGTGCTGCGGAAGGCGTACGTACCCGGCGCGGCCGCGCTCCTCGCGGCGCTGCTGCTGGGCGGCTGCACCGATGGTTCGTCGAGTGAGGGCCGGGCGGACAACGCCAACCCCGGCGGCTCCGACCCGACGACGGCGGCAGCCCAGCCGGGCAAGTACCGGACGCTTCCGGAGGCCTGCCGCGCGGTCGGCCACAACACCCTCGACTCGCTGCTGCCCGGCATCAAGCAGATCATGGACGTGGACCAGCGCGACAAGGCCTACGAGGGCCAGGCGACGCTCACGTACGACACCGACCGCAAGGTCGGATGCCGCTGGAAGGTGGAGTCCTCGGACGCCACCGACCACCTCTCCGTCGACTTCGAGCGGGTCGTCTCCTACGACAACACGGTCAGCGACGACAGTCAGGCGCAGTCGGTCTTCGCCGCCAAACGGGCCGCCGCGCACCTTCCCGAGCCGGCCGCCACCGAGACCTCCACGACCGAGTCCAAGGCCGCCTCCGGCGCGGGCTCCGCATCACCTTCCGGTTCCGGCAGCACCCCGCCGTCGTCCCCGTCGTCCTCTTCGTCCCAGTCGTCCTCGTCGTCCCCCGGCTCCCCTTCCTCCTCCTCGTCCGCCTCCGGCGACGCCTCGTCGACCGACCTCCAGCCCCGGCTCCTGAGCGATCTCGGCGACGAGGCGTTCCTCGACGACGCGCTCAACAGCTCCGGTTCGACTGCCCGGCAGCGCACCGTAACTGTGGCATTCCGCACGTCCAACGTCGTCGTGACCATCGTGTACGAGGAGCAGCCGGCGACCGTCGGCATCGTCCCGGACAGCAAGGAAATGCAGGACAAGGCAAGGAAACTGGCCGCTCGGCTGGCCGATTCACTGGGTGGTTGACGACTCTCGCGTGGCACCCGGTGCCGCCGCGCTCAGTACGACAAGTGGGACCGCGCGACTGTCTCACCGCGTACGGTGGCCCCTCGGACCCGATCCGACCGCAGGAACCACGAGCGTCATGAGCGAAGGAACCATGCAGCGAGCAGCCCAGCGAGAAGAGCGAGCCCAGCGAACCCAGGAAGCCCCGCGAGCGAAGCGTCCGAACCGCGCCCTTGTCTGCGCGGTCGCCGTCCCCGTGATGCTGCTCGCCGCGGCCTGCTCCTCCTCGGACTCCGGCTCCGGCGGCGGTGCCAAGCAGACCACGGCGGGCGGCGCGAAGGGCTCCGCGAGCCCGTCGCCGACGGTCCAGGCGGCGGCGTACGCGAAGCTGCCCCAGGCGTGCAAGATGCTGTCGGACAAGACGCTCGGCGAACTGGTCCCGAAGGGCGCGAAGTCGGGCAAGGAGAGCGCCTCCAGCGACCTCTCCACGCGTACCGGCTGCTCCTGGAACAGCCTGGACAACAACGGGGTGAAGGGCTCTCAGTTCCGCTGGCTCAACGTGTCGCTGCTGCGTTTCGAGTCCGATGTCACCCGCGGCACCGGCGAGAAGCAGGCGCACGAGTTCTACCAGCGGCAGGTGCAGGACGCCCGGAACGTGGCGAACGCGCAGAACGCGAAGTCGGAGCCGGTGTCCGGAACCGGCGACGAGGCCACGCTGGTGCGCTACGACCTGAAGAAGAAGGAAGGCGCCTTCAAGCAGCAGACGGTCGTGGCGCGGGTGGAGAACGTGGTCGTCACCCTCGACTACAACGGTGCCGGTCTGGCCGGTGACTCGACCCCGGACACCAACGACCTGACGAAGGCCGCCGAGAAGGCCGCCAAGGAAGCGGTGTCCGCGGTGGCGACGGCGAACGGCGCGTCCGGCGGCGGTGCGCCGAGTACCTCCTCTTCCTCCTCGGCGTCCAAGTCCCCCGCGAAGTCGGCCTCACCGTCGAAGTCCGCGTCCAACGGCTGACCCACGGACGGCCCGTAGAAGCGGAGCATCCGGACCGGTCCCACGGCCCTCGCACAGATGTGCCACCCTGTTGCGCGCAACCAACACGCAAGGGGAGGGAGTTACGGGTGGCCACGCCACAGCTGACCCGGATGCACCGCGTTCTCATCGGCGTGGTCGTCACGGGTGCCGTGATCATCGCCGGTATCGGCTTCGCGGGTTCGTACGCGGCCGTCCGCGAACTCGCCCTCAAGAAGGGCTTCGGGAACTTCAGTTATGTGTTCCCGATCGGCATCGACGCGGGCATCTGCGTGCTGCTCGCCCTGGATCTGCTCCTGACCTGGATCCGGATCCCCTTCCCGCTGCTGCGCCAGACCGCGTGGCTGCTGACGCTGGCCACGATCGCCTTCAACGGCGCCGCCGCCTGGCCGGACCCGCTGGGTGTGGGCATGCACGCGGTGATCCCGGTGCTGTTCGTGGTCGCCGTGGAGGCGGCCCGGCACGCGATCGGCCGGATCGCGGACATCACGGCGGACAAGCACATGGAGGGCGTCCGCCTGACCCGCTGGCTGCTCTCCCCCGTCCCCACCTTCCTGCTGTGGCGCCGGATGAAGCTGTGGGAGCTGCGCTCCTACGACCAGGTCATCAAGCTGGAACAGGAACGTCTCGTCTACCAGGCCCGGTTGCGCTCCCGCTTCGGCCGGGCCTGGCGCCGCAAGGCCCCGGTGGAGTCCCTGATGCCACTGCGCCTGGCCCGGTACGGCGTCCCCCTGGGGGAGACGGCTCCGGCGGGCCTGGCGGCCGCGGGCATAGAACCGGCCCTGATCCCGCCGCGCCCGCAGGTCGAGACGGCCGCGGACGCTCGTGCCGCCGAGGCGGCACGGATGGGCGGCGAGGGAGCCTCCCAGCCCGTTCCGGCGCTGGCGGAGGCACCTCCCGGCGGGCAGCGCCCCGAGCTGGCCGGTCCCCACAACGGCGGGCAGCCGGTCCAGGAACAGCAGGCCCTGGACGAAGCGAGTCCCTGGTTCTCCGCCGCCCAGCAGGTCGACTACCACGGCGGCTACGACCCGGCGTACGAGCCGGCCTACGAGCCGGAGCCTCCGTACGAGGAACCCCCGTACGAGGAGTGGCACGAGGAACACCAGGGGCACCAGGAACACCAGAATCACCAGGGCGAGGCCCCGCAGCCGCAGCAGCCCGAGCAGCCCTCCCCGGAGGACACCGGCAGCTTCCCCATCCCGGCCGGCCCGAACCGCACCCGCCAGCTCGGCGAGGGCGGCGGCACCCCGCCCACGGAGCCGGACGAGGAGGCCTATTACCAGGTCTTCCGTCAGTCGATCAACGGCAGCCTGCCGACCCCCCGCGAGTTCGCCGACGGGGTGGAGGCCACGTACGGGATCTCGCTGCCCGACAACGAGGCCAAGCACTTGGTGAGCCGCTTCTCCAACCGCTTCAACGCGGAGCTGGAGGAAGACCACATCGCCTGAACCACGAGCCGAAGCCTGAACCACGAACGAGGGGCCCTCGCATGAGGGCCCCTCGTCGTATCACCGCGTAGCGCTTCGCCGCTTCCGCTACTCCCCGAGCAGGGCCCGCACCCGCTCCTGCCCCACCGCGAGCAGCAGCGTGGGCAGCCGCGGCCCGGTGTCGCGGCCGACGAGCAGGTGGTAGAGCAGCGCGAAGAAGGACCGCTGGGCGGTCTTGATCTCCGGCGGCAGCTCCTTGGGCGTGGCGTCGGCGGAGAACCCGGCCTGGACCTTGGGCACGCCGTAGACGAGGTGGGTGAGCCCGTCGAGCGACCAGTGGTCCCGAAGGCCGTCGAGCAGCAGCCGGATCGACTGCTGGGAGGGCTCGTCGAGGGACTTCAGCAGGTCGGCGTCGGGCTCCTCGCGGACGATGGTGCGCTGGTCTGCGGGGACGTGGGTGTTGATCCACGCCTCGGCCCTGTCGTACCGCGGGCGGGCCTCGTCGAGCGAGCCCAGCGGGTCGGCCGGGTCGAGTTCGGACAGGATGCGCAGCGCCTGGTCCTGGTGGCCGGCGGTGATGTCGGCGACGGACGCGAGCGTGCGGTACGGCAGCGGGCGCCGCGTCTTCGGCAGCTCGCCGGCGGCGGTGCCCACCGCGCGCGTGTACGCGGCGACGTCACCGGGCAGCGCCGAGCCATCGGCGACCTTGGCGGCGAGCTTGTCCCACTCGTCGTACAGGCGCTGGATCTCCTGGTCGAAGGCGATCTTGAAGGACTGGTTCGGCCTGCGCCGGGCGTACAGCCACCGCAGGAGCTGCGGCTCCATGATCTTCAGCGCGTCGGCCGGGGTGGGGACGCCACCGCGCGAGGACGACATCTTCGCCATGCCGGAGATACCCACGAAGGCGTACATCGGGCCGATCGGCTGCTTGCCGCCGAAGATCCCGACGATCTGCCCGCCGACCTGGAACGAGGACCCCGGCGAGGAGTGGTCGACACCGCTGGGCTCGAAGATCACGCCCTCGTACGCCCACCGCATCGGCCAGTCGACCTTCCAGACCAGCTTGCCGCGGTTGAACTCGCTGAGCCGGACCGTCTCCGAGAAACCGCACGCGGTGCAGGCGTAGGTCAGCTCGGTGGAGTCGTCGTCGTAGGCGGTGACGGTGGTGAGGTCCTTCTCGCAGTTGCCGCAGAACGGCTTGTACGGGAAGTAGCCGGCGGAGCCGGAGCTGCCGTCGTCCTCGGACGCTGCGCCCGAGCCCTCCTCGGCCTCCAGCTCGGCCTCGTCCAGGGGCTTCTGCTGCTTCTTGGCCGCCTTGGGCTTGGTGCGGTACTGGGCGAGGATCGCGTCGATGTCGCCCCGGTGCTTCATCGCGTGCAGAATCTGCTCGCGGTACGCGCCGGATGTGTACTGCTCCGTCTGGCTGATGCCGTCGAACTCCACGCCCAGTTCGGCGAGCGAGGCGACCATGGCGGCCTTGAAGTGCTCGGCCCAGTTGGGGTGCGCCGAGCCCTTCGGGGCCGGGACGGAGGTCAGCGGCTTGCCGATGTGCTCGGCCCACGACTCGTCGACACCGGCGATCCCGGCCGGGACCTTGCGGTACCGGTCGTAGTCGTCCCAGGAGATCAGGTGCCGTACCCGGTACCCGCGGCGGCGGATCTCGTCGGCGACGAGGTGCGGGGTCATGACCTCGCGCAGGTTGCCCAGGTGGATGGGGCCGGACGGCGACAGCCCGGACGCGACGACGACCGGTTTGCCCGGGGCCCGACGCTCCGACTCCTCGATGACGTCGTCCGCGAAACGGGAGACCCAGTCGGCGGTCTCGGTGCTCTGAGCCACGATCGGCACGTCCTCTTTCCCTGAAGTTTCTCTGAAGGTTCTCCGTGGGCAGCCGCTACGGTCGCACGGCTGACCGCTCCATTGTCCCAGGCGTGTCGGCATCCGCGAAAACACCTTTTCAACGCGTTGGACGGGTGCGGGCGGCCCGGCGTTCGCCCGTCGGCCGGAAAATTCGCTTTACCCCGCATGGGATACTGGGCCTGTCTATCCATCCGCACGAGGAGAACGGCACCCTTTCCTATGGCCTCGGTCACGTCCCTCACCGCTTCCGTCCACCAGCGCCTCGCGTCCGCCCTCTCGGCCACCCTGCCGGAGACCGCCGCCGCGGACCCGCTGCTGCGACGCAGCGACCGGGCGGACTTCCAGGCCAACGGCATCCTGGCGCTGGCCAAGCAGGCGAAGTCGAACCCGCGGGAGCTGGCGGCGCAGGTCGTCGGGCACGTGGCCACCGGTGATCTGATCAAGGACGTCGAGGTCTCCGGACCCGGCTTCCTCAACATCACGGTCACCGACCGGGCGATCACGGAGAACCTCGCGGCGCGGGCGGCCGACTCCGAGGGCCGGCTGGGTGTGCCGTACGCGGAGCAGCCGGGCACGACGGTGATCGACTACGCCCAGCCGAACGTGGCGAAGGAGATGCACGTCGGCCACCTGCGGTCCGCGGTGATCGGCGACTCCGTCGTCCAGCTCCTGGAGTTCACCGGCGAGAACGTGGTCCGCCGGCACCACATCGGCGACTGGGGCACCCAGTTCGGCATGCTCATCCAGTATCTGGACGAGCACCCGCACGAGCTGGACCACAAGGCGTCCGAGGTGACCGGCGCGGAGGCGATGTCGAACCTCGACCGCCTCTACAAGGCCGCGCGCAAGCTCTTCGACTCCGACGAGGAGTTCAAGACGCGGGCCCGGCGCCGGGTGGTGGACCTCCAGGCCGGCGACGCGCACACGGTGGCCATGTGGCAGAAGTTCGTGGACGAGTCGAAGATCTACTTCTTCTCCGTCTTCGAGAAGCTGGACATGGATGTCCGGGACCCGGACATCGTCGGCGAGTCCGGCTACAACGACATGCTCGCCGAGACCTGCCGCCTGCTGGAGGAGTCCGGCGTGGCGGTCCGCTCGGAGGGCGCCCTGTGCGTCTTCTTCGACGACGTCAAGGGCCCGGACGGCAACCCGGTCCCGCTGATCGTCCAGAAGTCCGACGGCGGCTACGGCTACGCGGCCACCGACCTGTCGGCGATCAGGGACAGGGTCTTCAACCTCAAGGCGAACACCCTGCTGTACGTCGTGGACGCCCGGCAGTCCCTGCACTTCAAGATGGTCTTCGAGACCGCGCGGCGGGCCGGCTGGCTGAACGACGACGTGACGGCGTACCAGTTGGCGTTCGGCACGGTGCTCGGCAAGGACGGCAAGCCGTTCAAGACCCGTGAGGGCGAGACGGTCCGCCTGGTCGACCTGCTCGACGAGGCGATCGAGCGTGCCTCGGCGGTCGTCCGGGAGAAGGCGCAGGACCTCTCGGACGAGGAGATCGCCGAGCGGGGTGCCCAAGTCGGCATCGGCGCGGTGAAGTACGCGGACCTGTCGACCTCGGCGAGCCGGGACTACAAGTTCGACCTGGACCAGATGGTCTCGCTGAACGGCGACACGTCGGTCTACCTCCAGTACGCCTACGCCCGGATCCAGTCGATCCTCCGCAAGGCCGGAGAGGTACGGCCCTGCGCCCACCCGGAGCTGGAACTGACGCCGACGGAGCGGGCGTTGGGCCTGCACGCCGACGCCTTCGCGGAGATGGTGCGGGAGGCGGCCGCGGAGTACGCCCCGCACAAGCTGACCGCGTACCTGTACCAGCTCGCGTCCCTGTACACGACCTTCTACGACAAGTGCCCGGTGCTGAAGGCGGAGACGCCGGAGCAGGTGGAGAACCGCCTGTTCCTGTGCGACGTCACCGCGCGCACCCTGCACCAGGGCATGGCCCTGCTGGGCATCCGGACGCCCGAGCGCCTCTGACGGATCCGCCGGTCCGTCCGCCGCAGGCCCCGCCCCGTACTCGACGGGTCGGGGCCTGCGCGCGTTGCGGCGGACGTCCGGGCATGTCCCCCACCTCCTGCGGCCCGTACGCGCCGCCGGTAGCCCCTTCCCCGCGCACAAGATCGAAGTGCGGCGGGCACCGGGGGCCCCGACGATGACGAAGGAGCGGAGCGCGGAACTTCCCACAGTTTGGGCACTCCGCTGCGTCATGCGTCTGCGTCTTGCTTCACAGAAGGAGGAATCCATGACGGCAACGACGGAGAGCCCCACTCGGGAGAAGGCAGGCGTCGGCCAGGAGGAAGAGGAGTCCGCCATCGGACCGCTTCTGCTGGCCGCGTTGCTCTCCCGGCGTGAGGAACACGGGGAGGACCCGATCATCGGCCACCCTCTCCTCCTCGCCGCGCTCATGCGCCGCCGGGAGGAGGGCGGGGAGTCGATGATCCAGCACCCCCTGCTGCTCGCCGCCCTGATGCGCCGCCGGGAGGAACGGGAGGACCCCATCATCGAGAACCCCCTCCTCCTCGCCATGCTCATGCGCCGCCGCGAGGAGCGCGGGGAGTCGATGATCCAGCACCCCCTGCTGCTCGCCGCCCTGATGCGCCGCCGGGAGGAACGGGAGGACCCCATCATCGAGAACCCCCTCCTCC
>NZ_JBEYTS010000044.1:31858-57653 GCF_040643155.1 Streptomyces sp. NPDC047453
GCTCGCCATGCTCATGCGCCGCCGCGAGGAGCGCGGGGGCTCGACGATCCAGCACCCCCTGCTGCTCGCCGCGCTGGCCGCCCGGCGCTAGGAGCTGGCGACACCCCGCCCTCCGACGGCCGCGCTCACCGGCGTCGGGGGGCGGGTCCCGTACGGCAATCGAACTTGAGGAACCACAAATGGCAGCTGAGTCCGGCGGAGAGACGGAACGGGATCCCCTAGAGACCTTCATCGACGAGGTCTTCGAGGAAATGGTGCGCGAGTCCGGGATTCCGCACACCGGTACCGGTATGAGGCATGGGAAGGACCCGCTGGCGGCGGCTCTGCTGGAAGCCGCCGCGACGTCCCTTTCCCGGCCGGCCCACTCCCGGTCCTCGGAACTGGAGAAGGCGCTGTTCGCGCAGTTCCTGGCGACCGCGTTGGCGGAATCCCTCGCGCCCGCCCTGGCGGAGTCCCTGGCCATGGAGATCATGAAGGTGCTGAACCAGCACGCCGCCTCGCACGGCGGCGGCGACGGCACGGCCCGGGCGTCGGCGGGCGGAGGTTCCCGCGGCCGGCGCGGCGAAGGCGAACGGGGCACGGGTTCCTGACCCTCCGCGGACCGCGGAGGGTCACGACGCGACGGGGCCGCCCGTGCGGAAGCAGGGCGGCCCGGCGGGGTGGCTGGGTCAGCGCAGCTTCTGCGCGACCTCGGTGGCCCAGTAGGTGAGGATGTTGCGCGCCCCGGCCCGCTTGATCCCGGTCAGGGACTCCAGGATGGCCCGGTCCCGGTCGACCCAGCCCTTCTCGGCGGCGGCCTCGATCATCGAGTACTCGCCGGAGATCTGGTAGGCGGCGACCGGCACGTCCACGGCGTCGGCGACCCGGGCGAGGACGTCGAGGTAGGGACCGGCCGGCTTGACCATCACCATGTCGGCGCCCTCCTCCAGGTCGAGGGCCAGCTCCCGCAGCGACTCCCTCAGGTTCGCCGGATCCTGCTGATAGGTCTTGCGATCCCCCTGCAACGAGGAGCCGACCGCCTCCCGGAAGGGCCCGTAGAACGCGGACGAGTACTTGGCGGTGTAGGCGAGGACGGCCACGTCCTCCCGGCCGATCTGGTCCAGCGCGTCCCGGATGACACCGATCTGCCCGTCCATCATCCCGCTGGGGCCCACGACATGGGCGCCGGCGTCGGCCTGGACCTGGGCCATCTCGGCGTACCGCTCGAGCGTCGCGTCGTTGTCGACCCGGCCCTCGGCGTCGAGGACGCCGCAGTGACCGTGGTCGGTGAACTCGTCGAGGCACAGGTCGGACATGACGAGCAGCTCGTCCCCGACCTCGGCGCGCACATCGCGCAGCGCGACCTGGAGGATCCCGTCCGGGTCCGTCCCCGCCGACCCGAGGCCGTCCTTCTTGCCCTCCTCCGGCACCCCGAACAGCATGATCCCGGAGATCCCGGCCTCCACCGCCTCGGCGGCCGCCTTCTTCAGGCTGTCGCGGGTGTGCTGCACCACCCCGGGCATCGCCGAGATCGGCACGGGCTCGCTCACGCCCTCGCGGACGAACGCGGGGAGGATGAGGTCCGCCGGGTGCAGCCGGGTCTCGGCGACCATGCGCCGCATGGCGGGGGTGGTGCGCAGCCGGCGAGGACGCGTACCGGGAAAGGATCCGTACTTCGTCATGCCCTCTACGCTACGCCCGCCGCCCCGATGCCTTTGCCGACGGGGAGTCGGCCGGGGTGGGCCCCGCGGAGGGGGTGTGCGCAGACGCCACGGGGTCGGCGGGGCGGGCGCCGCGGTGCCGCACTGCCCCCGCCGTGCGTCAGGACGATTCCAGAGCGCCGGCCGCCAGCCCGAGTTCGGCCTCGGCGAAGGTGCGGACCATGTCGGCGATCGGCGCCGCGCGGCGGTCGGCGCTGGTGTTGATGTAGGCGCTGGTTCCGTCGATCACGACGAGAATGCGCACGGCCGCCGCCCAGGGGTCGCCGCAGCGGAAGTCCCGGGTCTCCACTCCGGCCGTGATGAGCCGTTCTATGCGTCGGCACCAGAGCAGTTCCTGGTCCACGACGTGCTCGTGGAGTACGGGGCGGTAGCGCGACAGATGCCGCGCGTTGAGCCAGAGCCTGCTGACGTTGTCGAAGTCGGCGCTGGAGATCAGGGTGAAGAAACGCCGGAGTGTGCGCAGCGGACTGTCGGCGCCGGAGTCGGCCGGTCCCTCCGCTGATCCCTCCAACGGCCCTTCCGGGAGCAGGCTGTCGAGTTCGGCCATCGTGGCGCTGGTGAAGGCCTCGGCCACGAGCTTGTCGGCCGCGGGGAAGTAGTGGCCGACGAGTCCGGACTGGACGCCGAGCTCGTCGGCGATCCGCCGCAGGGTGACGCACTCCAGCCCTTCGGTGAGTCCGATCCGCGCGGCACTGGTGACGATCTCGTTGCGGCGCTCGGCCGGCGCCTTGCGGACTCGCTTGCCCGGACCCCTTGACGTCATGCCCGGAATGTTATTGAGTATGCGACCAATTAGGAAATTGGCCACGCGGCCAATAACCGTGGACGTCAGGAAGCCGCTGATCAAGGGGATCTCACCCCGGCGACAGGGCTCGGCCCCGTCCCGGCCGAGCCGGCACCTCCGGCACGCACCACCGTCAGGAGACGCATGTGAACGACACTCACACCGACGCCGGTGACCTCGCCGAGTACGGCTATCGGCAGGAGCTGAAACGCACCCTGTCCCCGTGGGCCGTGTTCGCGATCGGGTTCGCGACCATCTCCCCCGTGGTCGGCGTCTACGCCGTCGTCCAGCTCGGGTTCGTCTTCGCGGGCCCCGCGTGGATCTGGGCGGTCGTCGCGGCCTTCCTCGGCCAGCTGCTGACCGCCGTCGTCTACGCCGAACTGTCCTCCCAGTTCCCCATGACGGGCGGGGTCTACCAGTGGGTGCGCCGGCTGGGCGGACCCCGACTGGGCTGGCTGGTGGGCTGGATCTATCTCGCCTCGGCCGTCGCGTCCCTGGCCACGGTGGCCTACCTGGGGGCGAGCTGGCTGCACATGCTCTTCGGTGACGGGACACCGTCGGCGACGACCCACGTACTCCTCGGCGTGGTCTTCATCGCCGTGGCGCTCGCGATCAACCTGCTCGGCGTCAACCCGGTGAAGCACTTCCTCAACGCGGGCATCCTCGCCGAAGGCGTCGCCTCCATCGCCATCAGCGTGATCCTGCTGTTCTTCGTGCGCCACAACGGCTTCGGGATCCTGTTCGAGACGCTGGGAGCCGAGGCCGCCTCCAAGGGGTCCGTCCTGGCCGGTTTCCTGACCTGTCTCGCGGTGGCCGGCTGGGCCTTCCTCGGCTTCGACGCGACCACGCAGGTCGCCGAGGAGACCGAGCAGCCGCGGCGCAGCGTGCCGCGGGCGCTGCTGCGCGCCTATGTGTTCGTCGCCTTCACGGTCCTGCTGACCGGGCTCGCGGTGACGCTCTCGCTGCGCCGGCCCGAGGACGCCGTGTCCGGCCGGACGGCGGATCCGGTCCTCGCCGCCGTGTCGGACGGGCTGGGCGGATGGAGCGAGAAGCCGTTCGTCGTCGTCGTTCTGATCGCGTTCTTCGCGTGCGCCATCTCGATCCAGACGTACATCGGGCGAGCCGTCTTCTCGTTCGCCCGCGACCGGCAGCTGCCCTTCTCCTCGACGCTCGCCACCGTCGGCCCGCGGCAGATCCCGTACATCTCGCTCATCGCGACGGCCGTGCTGGCCGGCCTCGGACTGCTGCTCGGTCTGAACGGCAACGCCGCGGCGACCCTGATCGCCTTCGGCTCCGGCGGCTTCTACTTCATCTTCCTGACCGTCGCGGTCGTGGCGCTCGCCGCCCGGTTGAGCGGCCGGTGGAACGCCTCCGCCGGAGAACTGCGGCTGGGACGCACCGGCCTGGTGGTCAACGTGCTCGCCGTGGTGTGGCTGCTCTTCGAGGCGGTCAACATCGCCTGGCCCCGCGCCGAACTCGCCCCGGCCGGCGGCAGCTGGATCCAGGTCTGGGCCGTGATCCTGGTCTTCTCCGTGCTCTTCGCCATCGGTCTCGTCTACGTCGCGGTCGCCAAGCCTCACACCCAGCTCCCCCAGAACCCGGCCCCCGAAAAGGTGAAGGTGTCCTGATGCCCTCGAAACTCTCCCCGGCCATCGTCTTCGACCCGTTCTCCGGGCTGCGGTCGCAGGACGTCTCCCTCAGGTCCGCCGGGCCGGGCGAGGTCGAGATCGACGTGCGCGCGGCCGGCGTGTGCCACTCGGACCTGCACATCGTGACCGGTGACTGGCCGACCGACCGGCCGCTCGTGCTCGGGCACGAGGCGGCCGGAGTGGTCACCGCGGTCGGCGCCGGCGTCACCTCCGTACGGCCCGGCGACCACGTCGTGCTGTCCTGGTTCGCGCCGTGCCGGCGCTGCCGCAAGTGCGTGGCCGGAATGGCGTGGCTGTGCACCGGCACCAAGGCCGTCGCCAACACGCTGCCCGACGGGACCACCCCGTTCACGGACGCCGAGGGCGACCCGGTGTGGCCCTACCTGGGCCTGGGGGCGTTCACGGACCGGCTGGTCGTACCCGAGTCGGCGGCGGTGAAGGTCCCCGAGGAACTGCCGTTCAGCATCGGCGCCCTCCTCGGCTGCTCCATCACGACCGGCATCGGCGCGGTCATGAACACCGCCCGGGTCCGTCCCGGCGAGTCCGCGGTCGTCGTCGGTACGGGCGGCGTGGGGCTCAGCGTGGTGATGGGTCTTCGCCTGGTGGGCGCCGACCCCGTCGTCGCCGTCGACCTCTCCCCCGAACGGCTCGCCGTGGCCGAGCGGTTCGGCGCCACCCACACCCTCGACGGCGCCGGAACCGACGTCGCCGCCTGGTGCCAGGAGGAGCTCGGCGGGGTGGACTACGCCTTCGAGGCGATCGGGAGCCCCAAGGTCGTCGAAACCCTCCCGGCCATGCTCACCTCGGGCGGCGCGGCGGTCCTGGTCGGGATGGCACCGACCGGAGCGACCGGTTCGTTCAACCTGTTCGACCTCGCCGATCAGGGCAAACGTATCCTCGGTTGCAACTACGGCTCCAGCGTCGGGGAGATCGACATCCCCAAACTGGCCCGCCTCTACCTGGCGGGCCGGCTGCCGCTGGACGACCTGATCGGCAGGACCCGGCCGCTGCGGGAGACGGCGGAGGCGTTCGACGATCTCAGGTCGAACACCGGGGTCAGGACGATCCTGACCCCGTGAGCCGCCCCGTGACCGACAGCCGCCCCGTACCCGACCACTTTCCGGAGGCCTGATGTACGCCGTCACCGACCCCACCACCGGCGAAGTCGCCGAGACCTACCCGACCGCCACCGACGCCGAGATCGCGGATGCCGTCGCCGCCGCCCACGCGGCCACCTCCTGGGGCCGTACCAGCTCCGTGGCCGAGCGCTCCGCGCTGCTGCGCCGGCTCGGCGACCTGCACACGGAGCACCAGGCCGAACTGGCCGCGAGCATCGTGCGCGAGATGGGCAAGCCGCTCGCCGAAGCCGAGGGCGAGGTCGGCTTCTGCGCCGACATCTACCACTACTACGCCGACCACGCCGAGGCGTTCCTCGCCGACGAGCCGCTCGACGTCACCTCCGGTCCGGGCAGCGCCGTCGTCCGGCGCAGCCCGGTGGGCGTCCTGCTCGGCATCATGCCGTGGAACTTCCCGGCCTACCAGGTGGCCCGGTTCGCCGCCCCGAACCTCGCGCTCGGCAACACCATCGTCCTCAAGCACGCCCCCCAGTGCCCGGCCACCGCGGCGCTGCTGGAGAAGCTGTTCACCAAGGCCGGCTTCCCGGCCGGCGCGTACGTCAACGTGTACGCCACCAACGAGCAGATCGCCGAGGTGATCGCCGACCCGCGGGTCCAGGGCGTCTCGCTGACCGGCTCGGAGCGGGCCGGGGCCGCCGTCGCCGAGATCGCCGGGCGGCACCTGAAGCGCGTCGTTCTCGAACTCGGCGGCTCCGACCCGTTCATCGTGCTGTCCACCGACGACCTCGACGCGGTCGTCGAGGCCGCCGTCGCGGCCCGGCTCGACAACACCGGCCAGGCCTGCAACGCCGCCAAGCGGTTCGTCGTCGTCGAGGACCTCTACGACGCGTTCGTCGAGAAGTTCACCGCGCGGCTGCTCGCCGGCGAGACCGGTGCCCCGCTGTCGTCGGCCGCCGCCGCCGCGAACCTCGGCCGTCAGGTGGACGAGGCGGTCGCCCAGGGCGCCACGCTCCACAGCGAGGGCGAACGGCACGGGGCCTACTTCCCGGCCGGAGTCCTCACCGGGCTCACCACCGAACACACCGCCGCCCGCCAGGAACTCTTCGGACCGGTCGCGATGGTCTTCCCGGCGGCCGACGAGGACGACGCCCTGCGCATCGCCAACGACACCCCCTACGGCCTCGGGTCCTACGTCTTCACCACCGACCCCGCGCAGGCCGAACGCGTCGCCGACCGCATCGAGGCCGGCATGGTCTTCGTCAACGGCGTCGGCGCCGAGGGCGCGGAACTGCCCTTCGGCGGCATCAAGCGCTCCGGCTTCGGCCGCGAACTCGGCCGCCCCGGAATCGAGGAGTTCGTCAACAAGAAGCTCATCCGAACCGTGGCGTAACAGCTCCCACGACACGTGAACGGGTCCGGGCCTCCGGCAGGGGCCCGGACCGCCGCACCAGCAGGTGCCGGCCAGGCTGATGGCAGGATGCCGCGCATGGCCGATGTCTGGAACATGACCTGCCGTCCCCGCTGGAGACGCGTCCTGTGACCCTTTGTCCGGGTGAGCGCCGACGCCCGCGGTCTGCACTCCCGGACGCTGCTGCGCCGCCGGAGCCTGCCGTGGGGCGACATCGCCGAACTGCGCGTGCACCGGAAGTCCGCGCGAACTCCCTTAGCCCACAAGCCCCGTCGCGTCAGCCTGGTACTGCACGACGGACGTGAGCGGCTCCTGCCCCCGCCGCGGAGCCGGTCGTCCGACGACCCGGACTTCGACACCGAGGTGGAGGCGCTCCGCGCACTGCACCGCCGCTACGAAGCCACGGAGTCGAGCAAGGTCCCCGCCGTGTCGTACCGCACCCCGCGGCGCGGCTGGCCAGGGTTGCTGGTCCTGTGCCCTGTGCTGCTCGCGTGCGCGGCCATGGCCGCGGGGTCCGTGTCCGAGACCGCGTCGTACGAACAGGCGTGGAAGTCGGCCACCGCGTGCACCGCAGGGACGCCCGCCACGGAGCACGACGAGTGCCTGACCACGGTTCCGGCCGTGATCTCGCGGACCGAGGACAACCTGCCCAAGCGGCCCAGCTGGCTGTACTTCACCGACGGCCGGCCGCTGGAGCGACTCGAGGTCCCGCGCGACGCCGCCCTGGAATTCGAGGGCGGTGGCAGTGTCGAACTGACCCTCTGGCGCGGCCAGGTGATGAAGGTCGCCGGAAAGAACCACGTGTGGCGCCGGGACATCCCCACGGCCGGGGGCACGGCCGTCTTCGCGGCCGCGTTCGCTCTCGCCGCGTGCTACCCGGCAGCCCACTCGCTGCTGAGCCTGCTCGGGCGCCGGCTGCGCGACGACAGGGAGCTCCCGCCGGCCCTCCCGTTCGGGGGCGCGCTCGTCGCCACCGCCCTGTGGCTCCTGCCGCTCTGCTACCTCCACCCCACGACCCTGTTCTCCTCGTCCGTGGCGATCACGTGGCTCGCCGTGGGTTCGCTGGTCACGCTGGGCCTGTTCGCCGGGGCCTGGCACACCACTTCTGCCTCCGCGCCAGGAGCAGCGACCGGGAAGTCCGCCGCGCAGGAGAACGAGGAGGAGTTCCTGCCCGCCCGCTTCCTGGAGGACACCGACTACAACCCGCGCGGCTTCGGCACGCACGTCGTCCTGGACGGCGGCCCTCCCGCTGTGGCGCCCGGTCCCGGCCGGTTCGCGACGAGGCCGATACCGGTGGAGCGGCTCACCCTCAAGAACGTGCGACGCGCCCGGAGCTCCGACCCCGTGGACGGACGCTGGGACGTCGCCGAACTCGACGACGCCGGCACACCGGTCCGCCTCGCGGCCGAACCCGCCGACCTGGCCCGCATCCTCCGCGGACTGGACCTCGCGAAAGCCTCCGTGAACACCGCGAACCCCGGGCAGTGAAGGACCGGCCCACGACGGCGCCGGGGTTCACGCAAACGAGCTGGTGGCGGAACGCGCCCGTACGGCACGTTCCGCCACCAGCTCACTCAGCACTCACATCGCACTCACGTCGACGAGCGGCGCCTCCGCGCCCCCGGGCGCCGTTCGCTCGGGCGGGTCACCGGGTCGCCCGCTTCCAGGGCCGCCAGGCGGCGCCTCGCGCCGAAGTCGGCCAGGGCCTCGGCCAGCTTGTGGACGGACGGCTCGGGAGCCATCACGTCCACCCGCAGGCCGTGCTCCTCGGCGGTCTTCGCCGTGGCCGGGCCGATGCAGGCGATCACCGTCACGTTGTGCGGCTTGCCCGCGATGCCGACCAGGTTCCGCACCGTGGACGACGACGTGAACATCACCGCGTCGAAGCCGCCGCCCTTGATGGCCTCGCGGGTCTCCGCCGGGGGCGGAGAGGCGCGGACCGTGCGGTAGGCCGTGACGTCGTCGACCTCCCAGCCCAGTTCGATCAGGCCCGCCACGAGGGTCTCCGTGGCGATGTCCGCGCGGGGCAGGAAGACACGGTCGATCGGGTCGAAGACCGGGTCGTACGGCGGCCAGTCCTCCAGCAGGCCCGCGGCCGACTGCTCGCCGCTCGGCACCAGGTCCGGCTTCACACCGAAGGCGATCAGCGCCTTCGCGGTCTGGTCGCCGACCGCGGCCACCTTTATGCCCGCGAAGGCCCGGGCGTCGAGGCCGTACTCCTCGAACTTCTCCCGCACCGCCTTCACCGCGTTGACCGAGGTGAACGCGATCCATTCGTAGCGGCCGGTCACCAGGCCCTTCACCGCGCGCTCCATCTGCTGGGGCGTGCGCGGCGGCTCGACGGCGATCGTCGGGACCTCGTGCGGCACGGCTCCGTAGGACCGCAGCTGGTCGGAGAGCGAGGCCGCCTGCTCCTTGGTGCGCGGCACGAGGACCTTCCACCCGAACAGCGGCTTGGACTCGAACCACGAGAGCTGGTCGCGCTGCGCGGTCGCGCTGCGCTCGCCGACCACGGCTATCACCGGGCGCCCGCCGTCCGGGGACGGCAGGACCTTGGCCTGCTTCAGGGTCTGCGCGATCGTGCCGAGTGTCGCCGCCCAGGTGCGCTGGCGGGTGGTCGTACCGGCGACCGTCACCGTCATCGGGGTGTCGGGCTTGCGGCCCGCCGAGACCAGTTCGCCGGCCGCCGCGGCGACCGAGTCGAGCGTGGTCGACACGACGACCGTGCCGTCCGAGGCGCCGACCTCGGTCCAGCAGCGGTCGGAGGCCGTACGGGCGTCGACGAACCGCACGTCGGTGCCCTGGGCGTCGCGCAGCGGCACCCCGGCGTACGCGGGCACGCCGACGGCGGCCGCGATGCCGGGGACGACTTCGAAGGGAACGCCCGCGGCGGCGCAGGCGAGCATCTCCTCCGCGGCGTACGTGTCGAGTCCCGGGTCCCCGGACACCGCACGGACGACCCGCCTGCCGCCCCGCGCGGCCTCCATGACAAGATGTGCGGCATCCCGCACCGCGGGGATCCCAGTGGTTGTTGACGTGCCGTCAACAACCGTGAGCTGGGGTGTGCCCGTGCCCGGATGCGAGTCCGCCGAAGGACCCGGGTCCGTATGCACGACGGCGACGCCCTGCCTGGCGTGCGTGCGCACGACGTCGAGCACCTCGTGCTCGGCGACGAGGACGTCCGCGTTGGCCAGCGCCTCCACGGCGCGCAGTGTGAGCAGTCCCGGATCTCCGGGTCCGGCACCGAGGAAGGTGACGTGCCCGTGTTCGGGACAGGCGGGAAGGGTGGTGGGGCTCACTGTGCTCGCTCCCCCATCAGACCGGCCGCGCCCTGGGCGAGCATCTCGGTGGCGAGTTCGCGACCGAGTGCCATCGCCTGCTCGTGCGTCTGGGGCACGGGACCAGTGGTGGACAGCTGCACCAGTGCGGAGCCGTCGGGCCTGCCGACGACGCCCCGCAGGCGCATTTCCTTGACAATCTGCCCGTCGCCCAACAGGTCGGCCAGCGCGCCCACGGGGGCGCTGCAACCGGCCTCCAGGGCGGCGAGCAGTGACCTCTCGGCGGTCACGGCGGCCCGCGTGTGCGGGTCGTCGAGCTCGGCGAGCTCGGCGGCGAGGGCAGCGTCTTGGGCGGTGTGCCCCGCCCTGCACTCGACCGCCAGGGCCCCCTGGCCGGGGGCGGGCAGAATCGTGTCGACCGACAGGAAGTCGGTCGCCTCCTCGCTCCGGCCGACCCGGTTCAGCCCGGCGGCGGCGAGCACCACCGCGTCGAGCTCGCCGTTCTTGACGAAGCCGATGCGGGTGTCGACGTTGCCCCGGATCGGGACCGTCTCGATGTCCAGGCCGTGGGCGCGGGCGTACGCGTTCAGCTGGGCCATGCGGCGCGGCGAGCCCGTACCGATGCGCGCCCCGCGGGGCAGGTCGGTGAACTTCAGCGCATCCCGGGCGACGAGCACGTCGCGCGGGTCCTCGCGCTCGGGTACGGCGGCCAGGACCAGGTCCTCGGGCTGCGTGGTGGGCAGGTCCTTGAGCGAATGAACCGCGAAGTCCACCTCGCCCCGCTGCAACGCCTCGCGCAGCGCGGCCACGAACACACCCGTGCCGCCGATCTGTGCGAGGTGCTCGCGGGAGATGTCGCCGTAGGTGGTGACCGGGACGAGCTCGACAGGCCGTCCGGTCACCTGGCTCACGGCGTCCGCCACCAACCCGGACTGGGCCATGGCGAGCTTGCTGCGCCTGGTCCCGAGCCTCAGTGCCTTCTCAGTCATGCTGGCCCTCGGTTCTTGCTGTGCTTCTCGGAGTCGTCGTGCTTCTCGGAGTCTTCGGAATCGCGGTCGGCCCGGGAGACGGAGGCGACCGTCTCGGGGTCCAGGTCGAACAGGGTGCGCAGCGCGTCCGCGTATCCGACGCCGCCGGGCTCGGCCGCGAGCTGCTTGACCCTGACTGTCGGCGCGTGCAGCAGCTTGTCCACGACCCGCCGGACGGTCTGGGTGATCTCCGCCCGGTGCTTGTCGTCGAGGCTGGGCAGCCGCCCCTCCAGGCGGGCGATCTCGCTGCTCACGACGTCGGCGGCCATGGTGCGCAGCGCGACGACGGTGGGTGTGATGTGCGCCGCCCGCAGGGCCGCTCCGAAGGCCGCGACCTCGTCGGAGACGATACGGCGGACCTGGTCGACGTCGGCGGCCATCGGAGCGTCGGCGGAAGCCTCGGCGAGCGACTCGATGTCCACCAGGCGCGCCCCGGCGAGCCGGTGCACGGCCGCGTCGACGTCGCGCGGCATGGCGAGGTCCAGCACGAACAGGGCCGGCTCGGGGCGCGGTGCGACGGCGACCGGCTCGGGCCTGCGGTACTCGGGGATCCGGCCGGCGCCGGCCACGGTCGCGGCGAGAGCGGTGATCAGCTCGGCGTCGGCCTCCGGGTCGGCCTCGGCACGGGCGGACTCGCGGCGGTCGGCGGTCCCTCCCCCAAGCTCTCGGCTCCGCTCGAGCAGGGCGGTACCCCCATCGACCCAGGTCCCGTGCTGCTCCAGGGTGGCCGCGTCAAGGCCGGCCACGGCGGACTCGCCCATCAGGGAGAAGCCGGGCTCGGCGGCGGCGAGGTCCAGCGGGCAGTTCTCGTCGGCACCGGCGGCACCCACGGGCGGCAGGGGGGTCTCGCGGACGTCCGTCCGCACCGCCGTACGGCCGCTGCCGTGCTCTTGCCCGGCGGCCCGCGCCACGGTGACGGGCGCCCCGGTACGGCCCTCGACCGCGGCGGCGACCGTCTCGGCGGTCAGGACGAGTCCCGTCGCGCCGGTGCAGGAGACGGCGACATCTGCACGTGTCAGCTCGAGCGGCACCGCGTCCATCGGTACCGCGCGGGCCAACGCGTCCGTGCCGTCGTCCTCGGTGAGGATCTGGACGAGGCGCTCGGCCCGGTCCTGCGTACGGTTGGCGATCACTATCTCGCCGACGCCGACCCGGGCGAGGGTGGCGGCGGCCAGCGACGACATCGAGCCGGCGCCGATGACCAGGGCCTTCTTGCCGCGCGCCCAGGCCTGCACGTCCGCGCCCGCGGACAGCTGCTCCAGGCCGAAGGTGACCAGGGACTGCCCGGCGCGGTCGATGCCGGTCTCGGAGTGGGCGCGCTTGCCGACCCGCAGGGCCTGCTGGAACAGGTCGTTCAGCAGGCGCCCGGCGGTGTGCAGGTCCTGGGCGCGGGCCAGGGAGTTCTTGATCTGGCCGAGGATCTGGCCCTCGCCGACGACCATCGAGTCCAGGCCGCAGGCCACCGAGAACAGGTGGTGGACGGCCCGGTCCTCGTAGTGCACGTAGAGGTACGGGGTGAGCTCCTCCAGACCGACCCCGCTGTGCTGGGCGAGCAGCGTGGACAGCTCGGCGACACCGGCGTGGAACTTGTCCACGTCGGCGTACAGCTCGATGCGGTTGCAGGTGGCGAGGACGGCGGCCTCGGTGGCCGGCTCGGCGGCGACCGTGTCCTGGAGCAGCTTGTCCTGGCCGTCCGCGCTCAGCGAGGCGCGCTCCAGGAGGCTGACCGGGGCGCTGCGGTGGCTCAGTCCGACGACGAGGAGACTCATGCCGGCATCACGGCGGGGACATCCCCGTCCGGGCCCTGGTCGGTGGACTCGTCGCGGACCGCGGCGGCGGGCGGGACGGCGCGCTCGGCGACGGCCTCCTCACCGGCTTTGCGCTGCTCGTGGAAGGCGAGGATCTGAAGCTCGATGGAGAGGTCGACCTTGCGCACGTCGACGCCGTCCGGGACGGACAGCACGGTCGGCGCGAAGTTCAGGATGGAGGTGACACCGGCGGCCACCAGCCGGTCGCAGACCTGCTGGGCGGCGCCCGCGGGGGTCGAGATCACGCCGATCGAGACGCCGTTGTCCCGGATGATCTTCTCCAGCTCGTCGGCGTGCTGGACCGGGATGCCGGCGACGGGCCGGCCGGCCATCGCGGGGTCGGCGTCGATGAGCGCGGCGACGCGGAAGCCGCGGGAGGCGAAGCCGCCGTAGTTGGCGAGGGCGGCGCCGAGGTTTCCGATACCGACGATCACAACCGGCCAGTCCTGGGTGAGCCCCAGTTCGCGGGAGATCTGGTACACGAGATACTCGACGTCGTAGCCGACCCCGCGGGTCCCGTAGGAGCCGAGGTAGGAGAAGTCCTTGCGCAGCTTGGCGGAATTGACCCCCGCCGCGGCCGCGAGCTCCTCGGAGGAGACCGTGGGCACCGAGCGCTCCGACAGTGCGGTCAGGGCTCGGAGGTACAGCGGAAGCCTGGCGACGGTGGCCTCGGGAATCCCTCGGCTACGGGTCGCCGGTCGGTGAGTTCGGCCAGTTGCCACGGTGCTCCTGCGGGTAGAGCGGGGCTGCGGGCGGTCATATGTCCCCAGACCGCCCCGTCGACAGCAGGCTATGTCTTTGTGAACGTGTGCACAAAGATGGTGTCCGATTTGCCCGGCCAACGTGACCGGGGTCACGCACCCCCGGCGCGGATGTTGGGAACCGCCACATCCGCACCACCGTGCCTTCGTTGTTGGGGGCAAAACCGCACACTCTCCTCTACGATCCCCACCCCCGAGACCAAGACGCCATCGATCCTAGGCGACTTCCGGCCAGTTTGGACTCCTCGGTCAGTCCCGATCAGCCCGCGAGCTCCTTGCGCAACCGCTCCTCGTTCACCCGCCAGAAGGTGTGTTGTTCACCGTCGACGAGTACAACCGGAATCTGCTCCCAGTACTGGTCGTACAGCTCCGGATCCTGGGTGATGTCCTTCTGCTCCCAGGCGACGCCCAGGTCGGCGCAGACCTTCTCCACGACGGCCTGCGCGTCGTCGCACAGGTGGCAGCCCGGCTTGCGGACGAGGGTGACGAGCCGCCCCTGGGGCCCCGGGGACTTGCGGCGGAAGATGGGACTCATGTCGGCCATTGTCGCTCCGGCACGGGCCCGCGGAACCCCGCCGGCGCGGACCGCCGCAACGACCCCGTCGCGAAGAGTTCACGGGCCGCGAAACCTCTCGACTCCGGAACCACCCGGCCAACTGGCTATGCTCACGCCATGGCCGCTCTCGGATGGCTCACTTCCCGTAGGCGCTCCGCCACGGCGCGAAGCGTGTTGGCAGGCGAGGCCTCTGCGGAGGCAGCGCGCAAATCCTCGCAGGAAGCGGGCGTCCCGCCGGCCCCGCAGGAGGCGTCGGAGTTCCCGGTGCACGGGGACGAGCGGGCCGCCGCCTTCTTCGACCTCGACAACACCGTCATGCAGGGTGCCGCGCTGTTCCACTTCGGCCGGGGCCTGTACAAGCGGAAGTTCTTCGACACGCGCGACCTCGCCAAGTTCGCCTGGCAGCAGGCGTGGTTCCGGCTGGCCGGGGTGGAGGACCCCGAGCACATGCAGGACGCCCGCGACTCGGCGCTGTCGATCGTGAAGGGCCACCGGGTCGCCGAGCTGAAGTCCATCGGCGAGGAGATCTACGACGAGTACATGGCCGAGCGGATCTGGCCGGGCACGCGCGCACTCGCCGAGGCCCACCTGGACGCCGGTCAGAAGGTGTGGTTGGTCACAGCCGCGCCGGTGGAGATCGCCCAGGTCATCGCCCGCCGCCTGGGCCTGACCGGCGCGCTCGGCACGGTGGCGGAGTCCGTCGACGGCGTCTACACCGGCCGGCTGGTCGGCGAGCCGCTGCACGGCCCGGCGAAGGCCGAGGCGGTACGCGCCCTGGCCGCGGCGGAGGCCCTGGACCTGACCCGCTGCGCCGCCTACAGCGACTCCCACAACGACATCCCCATGCTGTCCCTGGTCGGCCACCCCTACGCCATCAACCCCGACGCCAAACTCCGCCGCCACGCCCGCGCGATGGACTGGCGCCTGCGCGACTACCGCACCGGCCGCAAGGCGGCCAAGGTCGGCATCCCCGCGGCGGCCGGCGTCGGCGCCGTCGCCGGCGGCACCGCGGCGGCCATCGCCCTGCACCGCCGCCGCCGCTGACACCGGCATACCGCACCGCCACCACTCCCCCACTCGTCACCGGCCGCTCACCGCCCGCGCCGCGGCCGCGCCGCCGTCCGTACCGCCCGCAGCCCGTGCCGCCCAGTGGCGGTACGGGCCTTCGCCGGTCGTTTTCGTGCGGCGCACCCGGATCCGCGGGCAATTGACCGAACGTACGCCCATGCCGTTCTGGCCATTCGACTTGGCGGTGCATCGCCAGCATGCGCCCCAGACATATACCGAAGACGGAACAGATCGGTCAGCAAACGGTCGCCCTCCGACGTGCGAACGCATGCCAATCGGTTACGGAAGCGACGGAATCGATGATTTGAGCAACTCGGTGTAGCAGCACCTGCACGAAGCGTTATTCTCCTCAGACGCAAACCGGTACCCCATCGTCGCTACGACGGGTGAACGGTTCCGCACTGCACGTGATGGAAGCTCTGCCTCTGGGAGTCCCGTGTACCCACACGTCGGGGTTGACGCCTCGGGCCTGGCTACGCTCCGCGCAACGGTCCTGGACCTGCTGCGCGGTCTCGTCCCCACCGCGTACGCCGGCCCCGTATTCGCCACCGCCGCGCCGGTAGGTCCGGCCTACGCGCTGGCCGACGGCATGGAGCAGGTGCCGACTCGCAGCGCCGTGGTCGAGGGGCGACGAGCCGGCGACGGGCGGGCGGGCGGCCGGCGAGGACGCCCGGCCGCGGCGGCCACCGTCCGGCGCCCCGCCGCGGACAGCGACAGCGCCCGGATGATGGAGCTGGTCGAGCGCGCCCAGGCCGGCGAGGCCGACGCCTTCGGACGGCTCTACGACCAGTACAGCGACACCGTGTACCGGTACATCTACTACCGCGTCGGCGGCAAGGCGACGGCCGAGGACCTCACCAGCGAGACCTTTCTGCGCGCCCTGCGCCGCATCGGCACCTTCACCTGGCAGGGCCGCGACTTCGGCGCCTGGCTGGTCACCATCGCCCGCAACCTCGTCGCCGACCACTTCAAGTCCAGCCGGTTCCGGCTCGAGGTCACCACCGGCGAGATGCTCGACGCCAACGAGGTCGAGCGCTCCCCCGAGGACTCCGTCCTCGAGTCCCTGTCAAACGCCGCCCTCCTGGACGCCGTACGACGGCTCAACCCGCAGCAGCAGGAGTGCGTCACGCTCCGCTTCCTCCAGGGCCTGTCCGTCGCGGAGACCGCCCGAGTGATGGGCAAGAACGAGGGTGCCATCAAGACCCTTCAGTACCGGGCCGTGCGCACCCTGGCCCGGCTTCTCCCCGACGACGCACGCTGAGCCGCGCACACGCTCCGCGACTCTCAACTCACGCTCCGTCGAGGCGTGTTGACTTCTCGATCCGATCAGCCCGGGTCCGTAACCCAAGTGCCGCGCCGCTCGTTGTGCGGGATAGAGGCTCCCTGTGGTCACGCCTTGGCCAATCCTGATCGACCGATCGGAAGAAAGCGGCTGTGGACGTGCACCCTCAGGACCCCCGGGGAGCCGACCGTCATGACGAGAGGAGGTGCCGCCAGTGATCGCGAACGTATCGGCGCACCGGCGGGCGAACGCCTTCGCCCAGTCCCTGGAAGAACTGTCCGACCGGGGCACGGCGGCCGAACAGGCCGAAGGACCGGCACGGGCCCCGGCTGCCGCGGAACAGACCGAGCAGGGCCGCATGCTGGCCCTCGCCACCGGTCTGGACGCGCTGCCGCGGCCGGAGCTGGACCCCGAGGTCAAGGTCGTCCAGCGGGCCCGCCTGGTGGCCGCGATGGAGGCCATGCTCCAGGAGAGCACCGCGGCGGGCGAGGCGAGTGACCCACCGGTGCCCAGGCAACGGGCGCGCGGCGCACACCGGGCGAGCGGCCTGGGGAAACTGCGGCCGCGCACGCGGCTGAGCAAGTCGCTGGCCGCCGGCGGACTCAGCGTGGGTGTGGCCGCGGGAGCCTTCGGCGGAGTGGCCGCCGCCAGCTCCAGCGCCCTCCCCGGTGACTCGCTGTACGGCCTCAAACGCGGCATCGAGGACTTCAAGCTCACCTACCTGACCGACGGCGCCGACGAGCAGGGCCAGGCCTACCTCGACCTCGCCTCGACCCGGTTGAGCGAGGCCCGCAGGCTGATGGAGCGCGGCCGCGGCGGCGGGCTCGACCACGAGTCGCTCGGCGAGATCCGCCGCACCCTGTCCGGGGTGCAGCACGACGCCACCGAGGGCCACCGCCTGCTGCACCAGGCGTACGAGCGCGACCCCGACTCCCTGCGTCCCATCCAGGCCCTCTCCACCTTCTCGCGGTCCCACCGCGAGGCCTGGGGCGCGCTCCGCGACCGCCTCCCCGTGCAGCTCGGCGACGTCAGTCAGCAGGTGTCGTCGGTGTTCGACGCCATAGACGACGAGGTCGCCCCGCTCCAGTCGATGCTCCCGCAGCACCCCGCCCCGGGCGGTGACGGCAAGCAGTACGGCCCCCGGCCGACGCCGTCCGCCGGTTCGCCCGGCGCCGCGCACTCGGCCCAGCCCAGCGCCGGCGGCGACACCGCCTCCGGCAGCCCCCACACCGGCAGCGACAGCCCCAGCGCGTCGGCCGGCTCCGGCAGCCAGGACGAGGGGCTGCTCGGCGGCTCCACCGGCGGTCTGCTCGACCCGCCGAAGCCCAGCACCAGCGCCTCGCCGTCCGCGACCAAGTCGCCCCCCAGCGGCCCCGACGTGACGATCCCGCCGCTCCTCCCGGGCCTGCTGCCCGGCCTCGGCATCAACGCGGAGGACGCGAAGTAGGCGGTGCCGAGCACAGCCCCACGAAGGCGGGGGCACCCCTCACCAGGGGTGCCCCCGCCTTCGTGGCACCGTCAGAAGAACACCGACCTGCGCTGCACCAGCAGCTTGTAGAGGGTGTGCTGGATCTGTTCGCGGACCTGGTCGGTCAGGTTGAACATCAGCATGGGATCCTCCGCCGCCTCCGGCGGATACCCGTCCGTCGGGATGGGCTCGCCGAACTGGATCGTCCACTTCGTCGGCAGCGGGATCGCGCCCAGCGGCCCCAGCCACGGGAAGGTGGGCGTCAGCGGGAAGTACGGGATGCCCAGCAGCCGCGCGAGGGTCTTGGCGTTGCCGATCATCGGGTAGATCTCCTCGGCCCCGACGATCGAGCACGGGATGATCGGCACGCCCTGGCGCAGCGCGGTCGACACGAAGCCGCCGCGGCCGAACCGCTGCAGCTTGTAGCGCTCGCTGAACGGCTTGCCGATGCCCTTGAAGCCCTCCGGCATCACCCCGACCAGCTCGCCCTGCCCGAGCAGCCGCTCGGCGTCCTCGGTGCAGGCGAGGGTGTGGCCGAGCTTGCGGGCGAGCTCGTTGACCACCGGCAGCACGAACACCAGGTCGGCGGCGAGCAGCCGCAGATGCCGGTCCGCGGGATGCCGGTCGTGGACGGCGACCTGCATCATCAGCCCGTCCAGTGGCAGCGTGCCGGAGTGGTTGGCGACGATCAGGGCGCCGCCCTCGGCGGAAATGTTCTCGATGCCCTTCACATCGACCCGGAAGTACTTCTCGTACAGCGGCCGCAGCAGGGACATCAGGAGCTGGTCGGTGAGTTCGGCGTCGTAGCCGAAGTCGTCGACGTCGTAGTCCCCGGTGAGGCGGCGGCGCAGGAACGCCAGACCGCTCGCGATGCGCCGCTCCAGACCGCCGTCCTGCGACGGCCGGCTCGGCGGCTCTTCCTCACTGGTCACGGGGGCGTCATCCTGCGCGGCACCCCTGGCGGGCAGGGGCTGCACCTCGCCGACCGCCGCCGACTCGGCGCCGGTGCGGCGGCTCCCCGTGCTCCGGCGCCGCGACGGCCGCTGTCCGGCGCTTCCACGGGACCGGTCGTCGTCGAACGGAATGACCTTGGCGTCCGCCATGGTGTTGCGCTCCTCAGTAGGCGCTCTGCGTCGGGTGGCCACTGCCCGGGTGGGACAGGGCGGCGATCCGGTCGACTGCCCCCGCGAGGACCTCCGGCGGCAGCAGCCCGGGTCCGCGGCTGCGGGCGAATTCGGCGAAGGTCTCCGCGGTCGTGTACTTGGGTGCGAAGCCGAGTGTTTCGCGCATCTGGTCCGTCGAGACGACCCGGCCGTGGGTCAGAAGTCGGATCTGCTCGGGTGAGAAGTCCGTCATTCCCAGCGTACGCACCAGCGAGCCCGCCCACGTCACGGCGGGAAGCAGCAGCGGGACCGTGGGGCGTCCCAGCCGCCGGGAGCACTGCGAGAGCAGCAGCACACCGTCGCCGGCGATGTTGAACGTGCCGCTGTTGAGGGTGGCGCGGCGCGGCTCGTGCGAGGCGATCCGCAGCACCTCGATCACGTCGTCCTCGTGGACGAACTGCAACCGCGGGTCGTAGCCGAACACCGTCGGCAGCACCGGCAGCGAGAAGTACGAGGCGAGCGGGGTGTCCGCCGTCGGACCGAGGATGTTGGCGAACCTGAGCACGCACACGGCGACGTCCGGCCGTCGCCTGGCGAAGCCCCGCACATACCCCTCGACCTCGACCGTGTCCTTCGCGAAGCCGCCGCTCGGCAGGGACTTGGGCGGGGTGGTCTCGGTGAACACCGCCGGGTCCCGGGGCGCGGAGCCGTAGACGTTGGTGCTGGACTTGACCACCAGCCGCTTGACGGACGGGGACTTCTGGCAGGCGCCCAGCAGCTGCATGGTGCCGATGACGTTGGTCTCCTTGACCAGGGCCCGGCTGCCGCTGCCCAGCGCGGTGCCTGTCACGTCCATGTGCACCACCGTGTCGGCGGACGTCTCGGCGAGCACCCGCGCGATCGTGGGCTGCCGGATGTCCGCCTGGACGAAGTCGGCGCCGCCCAGATGGTGCTCGGGCGGGACCGCGTCCACGGCGACCACCCGGTCGACCTCCGGGTCACGCTGGATGCGCCGTACGAACCGGCCCGCGAGCTGACGGGCCACTCCGGTCACGAGCACGACCTGTCCCAAGATCAGCGCCTTCCTTCCCGCCCGGATCACCGCCGGGTTCCCCGTGTGCGGCCAACCTATCGGGTCGAGGTCGCGCTGCGGCGACCTCTCGATGCGCGACGTGACGGCAGGTACGTGCGTGCGAACGGGATCGAGCCGCCCCGCGGCCGGCCGGCCCCGGACGCACGCGACCCCCCACCGGATGCGGTGGGGGGCCACAGACACGCTTTCGCGTTGGCGCGTACCTCGCGCGACCGGCGTCTACTTCTTGTTGCGACGCTGGACGCGGGTGCGCTTGAGCAGCTTGCGGTGCTTCTTCTTGGCCATCCGCTTGCGCCGCTTCTTGATAACAGAGCCCACGACTACCCTCGCTCACTTCTCATCACTCGGTGTTTGGGCGCCATGGGCCCACACGACCTACGAGGGGCTAGCCTACCCGCCCGAGCGCTGAGGTCGTAATCGAGGTGTCCGGAGGGATCCGGAAGTGTTCCCTGGTGTCCTTCACGGACCCCTCCTGATCGCCGTCAGGCGGTTTCCACCCCCACGTAGCTCTCGCGGAGGTACTCGTGAACCGCTTGCTCCGGGACGCGGAAGGACCGCCCCACCCGGATCGCGGGCAGATGACCGCTGTGCACCAGGCGGTACACGGTCATCTTCGACACTCGCATGACCGAGGCGACTTCCGCCACGGTAAGGAACTGAACCTCGTTCAGAGGCCTTTCGCCAGCTGCAGCCATGACACACCTGAACCTTCCGCACTCGACGGCCACCGGCTTCCCCTTCCGGTGACTCTTCGTCGCTGCGTGCTCACTCCCCAGACTAGGGGCGGGTGATGCGAGTGGGGAAGAGGTGGACCATCGGCGGCCTACTGTGACAGACACGCGCGATTGAGTACGTAGCGGGCCAGCGGGCGGTAGTAGGCGGGCCGTACGCCGTCATCAAGTGGAACGACGACGGACACCCGCCCCTCCGCCTGCCCGACGAAGAGCGCGGGGTCGTTCGTATCGGCCGGCCCCATGGCGTCGAACCCCAGCTGACCTGCACCGCAGACCCAGCCGTGATCCCCGATCACCAGTTCCGGCAGCGGGCCGCCGACGTCGGCCGCCGCCGCGAGCGCCAGCCGAACCGGGAGCGGTGAATGCGTGTGCGCGCCGGGCTCACAACCGGAGCGTTCGGCGCCGGAAGGCCGGACCAGGGCGACTCCTCGTACGTACTCGAGGCGGCACGTGCGTAGACCGAACCGGGTCGTTATGTCGACACAGCGACCCTGCGCGGGGGTGAGGACGGTACACCCCGCCGCCGACAGGGCGTCCGCCAGCGCGGCGTAGAAACCGAGCAGCCGGTGCGGGTGCCCGGTGCCGAGGAGCACGGGGGCGCCGCGCCGCGCCGCCGCACCGAGCCGGTCCGCGAAGGCGTCCAGCGCGGCCAGCGTCAGATCCGGGTCGATGGCATCGGGGCCGAAAGTGTGACGCGGATCGGCCGAAACACCACACCTGCGCGCCATCAGGTCGATCAAGTCCCGCTGCTGCCAAGGCCCTTCGGGGTCGATCCCGATCAGCACCCGGGGGTCCCGGGCCGCGAACAGCCGATAGCTGCGCAGGCCGGCCTCCCGCGTCGTGGTCACCATCCCGGCGAGACGGGCCCTCACCAGATGGGCGCGCAGCGCCGCGATGCTCAACACCCGAGCGATGCTGACGCACGCCCCCCGCGGTCGTCCCGAGAACCCCGGAACACCGCACAGTCGGCCTAGTGCGGCGACCGGCGCTACGGCAGCAGGCCCCGCAGCGGGAACACCGCCCGCCGGGTCGCCAGGATCGACTGGTCCAGCCGGTCCGCCGGGTCGTACCCCGCCTCCCAGTCCGCCCAGGACACCGGCCACCGCCCGTCGGTCATCCGCATCGGGCCCAACTGCCGTGTCCGCGCGTACACCGCCTGCCGCCAGCTCTCGGGAATCACCGTCTCCGGCTCCACCGGCCGCCCCGCCGCGATCCCCACCAGATGCGTCCACGACCGGGGTACGACGTCCACCACCGCGTACCCGCCTCCGCCCAGCGCGACCCACCGCCCCTCGGCGTGCTCGTGGGCCAGCTCGTGGCACGCCATCTGCACCGCCCGCTGCGCGTCCAGCGACACTGCCAGATGCGCCAGCGGATCCTCGAAGTGCGTGTCCGCCCCGTGCTGGGTGACCAGCACCTGCGGCCGGAAGTCGGCGACCAGTTCCGGCACCACCGCGTGGAACGCCCGCAGCCACCCGGCGTCCCCGGTCCCCGCCGGCAGCGCCACGTTCACGGCCGATCCCTCGGCGGACGGGGCCCCGGTCTCCTGCGGCCATCCCGTCTGCGGGAACAGGGTCCGGGGATGCTCGTGCACCGAGATCGTCAGCACCCGCGGGTCCTCCCAGAACGCGGTCTGCACCCCGTCCCCGTGGTGCACGTCGGTGTCGACGTACACGACCCGCTCGGCACCCAGCTCCAGCAGTCGCGCGATCGCCAGCGCGGCGTCGTTGTAGACGCAGAAGCCCGACGCGGCACCCGGCATCGCGTGGTGCAGCCCGCCCGCGAAGTTCACCGCGTGCAGCGCGTCCCCGCGCCACACGGCCTCCGCCGCCGCCACCGACTGCCCCGCGATCAGCGCGGACACCTCGTGCATCCCGGCGAACGCCGGATCGTCCAACGTCCCCAGCCCGTACGTCCCGTCGGCCGATCCCGGGTCCGCCGACGCGGCCTTCACCGCGGCGATGTAGTCCTCCCGGTGGACCAGCCGCAGCGTCGAGTCACCGGCCGGCCTGGCCGCCACCAGCCGCGTCTCCCGGTCGAGTCCGAGCGCGCCGACCAGTTTCCGGGTCAGGACGAGACGGACCGGGTCCATCGGGTGGTCCCGACCGAAGTCATAGCCCGTTACTGCCTCGTCCCACATCAGCTGTGCGCGGCCGCTCATGACCGCCACCGTATCGGTCCGGTCGCGGCGCGAACGACCCGGCGCACACCGACGTCACCAGCACCAACACCATGGGCACCAGCATCGCCCCGCGGTAGCTCCACGCGTCGCCCAGCGCCCCCACCAGCGGCGAGCCGACCAGGAAACCCACGTAGTTGAAGATGTTGAGCCGTGCGACGGCCTTGTCCGAGGCACCCGGGAACAGGCGCCCGGCCGCGGCGAAGGTCTGCGGCACCAGCACGCACAGGCCCAGTCCCAGCAGCGTGAACCCGAGCATGCCCACCCAGGGCCCGGGCGCCCCGGCGACCACCGCGAACCCCAGCGCCGCCACCAGCGCGCCCAGCCGTACGACGGCCACGGCACCGAACCGCCGCACCCCGGTGTCCCCGATGGCCCGCCCCAGCAGCGTGGTGACCATGTAGACGTTGTACGGCACCGTCGCCAGTTGCTCGGAGCTGCCCAGCGTGTCCTGGAGGTACTTCGCGCTCCAGTTGGAGACGGTCGAGTCCCCGATGTACGCGAACGTCATCACCAGACACAGCGGGAGCAGCAGCCGGAACACGACGGTCCCACCGCCTTCCCCGGCCTCCCCGCCGGCCTCGTCCGACGCGGCGGCGGCGTCGACGTACCCCCGGCTGCCCACGAGGACCGCCGGCAGCAGCACCGCCACCACCGGCAGGTACGACACCCACAGCGCCAGGTGCCAGTGCGCCCCGGCCCAGGCCAGCGAGGCACCCCCGATCCCGCCGAGGCTGTAGACGGCGTGGAAACCGAGCATGATGCTGCGGCCGTACGCCCGCTGGAGGCTCACCCCGAGCATGTTCATCGAGGCGTCCAGCATCCCCACGGCCAGCCCGAACGCGGCCAGCGCGACGCCCAGTTCGGCGACCCGGCCGCCCGCCCCGACACCGAGCAGGGACAGGAGGACGACGGGCTGGGACCAGCGCAGCAGCCGACTGGGCCGGACGCGTTTCACCAGTTGCTCGGTGGTCGTGCTGCCGATACCGGCGAGGATCGGCACGGCGGCCAGGAAGACCGGCAGCAGCGCGTCGGAGACCCCGTACCGGCCCTGGATGGCCGGGATGCGCGTCACGAGGAGAGCGAAGGCGACGCCCTGCGCGAAGAAGCTGAACGCCAGCGAGGCCCTACCGCGCCGCAGCACATCTGTCATGGCGGCGAGCGTAGGGCCCTGGGCTACCTGTGGGTAGGTCCGGTGAAAGATGAATTCTGCTCAGCTTCGGGCGAGGGTGAGCCCCTTCGGGGCCTTCTGGGCCATGGCGGGCTCCTGGGCGTCGGCGGGCTCCTGGACCTGCGTGGCTTCGGCATCCGTCTCGGCTTTCAGCTCGGCCATCAGCATGTACGTCATCGGCCCGGCGGCGAGAGCACCGCTCAGGAGGAACCCGAGCACCATCGTGACCGCCATGATCACGGTGCCGAGCCACAGCATGGTGTCCACCGGCACCGTGTAGGCGCCCACGACCCGCACCACGCACTCCGCGAGCAGCACCACGCCCCACACCAGCGAGAAGACCTTCTCCGCCCGCCGGAAGTCCGCGGATTCGGCGGCCAGTCGTGCCCAGGCGGCCTCCCGCCTCGCGTCGCCCTTCACCAGCCAGGGCTTCATGGCTGCGGTCATCATCGGCCTGCCCAGCGCCACGGACACCAGGATGCCGATGCCGATCGCGCTGCTGACGCCGCTGTCCTTGGCGAGCATCAGCCGCGGGTCACCGGCGACGAAACTGAGCAGCAGCCCGACCACGTTGACGAACAGGATGAGCGCGGCGAGCCCGTTGACCCTGCGCTCCCTGGCCGCGGCCCACCCGGTCCGCAGGGCGGGGACCACGCTGCTCCACCCCAAGGCAGCCAGCGTGCTCATCCCGAATCCGTTCTTGAGCAGGTAGTACCCGCCGACCGGCACCGCCACATCCACGAGCAGAGGGGCGAGGTTCGCGCGCTTCGTGTTCGTCGTCACGCTCAAAGCTTCGCGGGCGAGGGGGGTCCGCCAGTAGAAACGATCGTCCGGAGTTCCGCATGACAATTGTCAGTGCGGCGGCGGTGGCCGGCGTCATGTCAGCAGGTCCGCCAATTCCTCCATGCGCGAGAAGAGTTGGGTGGCGTCCACGAGCTTCGCGGCCGGGGTCATCGCGGTGAACCCGTAGACGTCCATCCCGGCCGCGACGGCGGCCCGCACACCCAGCGGGGAGTCCTCGACGACGACGCACCGCTCGGGGGCCACTCCCATCCGGTCGGCCGCGTGGAGGAACAGGTCCGGCGCCGGCTTGCCCCGGCCCACGTCCTGCGAACTGAAGATCCGCTCCTCGTCGAACCACCGGTCAAGTCCGGTGGTCCGGTGTCCCACCCGGATCCGCTCATGACTCCCCGAGGACGCGACGCAGTACGGCGTCCCCTCCACCGTCAGCTTCTCCAGTACGTCGGCGGCACCGGCCACCGGCTTCAACTCCCGCCGGAACGCGGCGAAGACACGGGCGTGGAAGACGTCGTCGAAGTCGTCCGGCAGCCGCTTCCCCGTCCGCTCCAGGACGAGGTCGTGGATCCGGTGCATCGCCGACCCCATGTAGTCACGGATGGAGTCCTCGTACGAGGTGGGGTGCCCCAACTCGCTGAGGTAGGCGGCGAGGAGCCGGTTGGAGATGGGCTCACTGTCGACGAGGACGCCGTCGTTGTCGAAGATGACGAGGTCGTAGCGCATGAGTACGAGCCTAAGCGAGTGCCGGCCGACCGAGCGTAAACGCAGAAAACCCCCGTGCCGAATGACACGGGGGTTTTCTTCAACATTTGTTCGGCGGCGTCCTACTCTCCCACAGGGTCCCCCCTGCA